>NZ_JBFADU010000004.1:0-518027 GCF_040641575.1 Streptomyces sp. NPDC020807 | reverse complement strand
TCGCCCGACCCCCGCCCCGTACCGTGAGGCCATGACGCCCACCTTCGACGGCCCCGCCCCCCTCGCCCTCACCGTCCTCACCACCACCGACAGCCGCGCCAAGGCCGACGCCCTCGCCCGCGGTGCCGTCGAGGCGCGGCTCGCCGCCTGTGCGCAGGTCTCCGGGCCCGTGACCTCCGTCTACCACTGGCAGCGGGCGATCGAGACCGCCGAGGAGTGGCAGGTGGTGTTCAAGACGACGGAGGCGGCCTACGAGGCCCTGGAGGCGCACCTCCTCGCCGCGCACGACTACGAGACCCCGGAGGTCCTCGCGACCCCGGTCGTGCGGGCGTCCGCCGCGTACCTGGCGTGGCTGGGCCGCGAGGTGGCGCACCCGTGAGCGCGCTGCCGTTCTTCGTGTACGGGACGCTGCGCCCGGGCGCGTACAACCACGACCGGCTCCTCCTCGGCCGGACCGTCGCCGAGGAGGACGCCCGACTGCCCGGTGCGCTCCTGCACGACGGCCCGGGCTATCCGTACGCCGTCCCGGGCGCCGGGACGGTCGCGGGCGCGCTGGTGACGGCGGCACCGGAGGCGTACGGCGAACTCCTCGGCGTCCTGGACCGGATGGAGTTCGACGCGGGGTACGAGCGGGCCGCCCGCGAGGTGGTGCGGGAGCGGGGCGGCCGCGAGGTGACCGCCTGGGTCTACACGGCGGCGCCGGGGACGCGGGTCGGCCCGCTCATCCCCGGCGGCGACTGGTTCACGAGGGTTCCGGAACCCGCTCCAGGCGCACCGCGCACACCTTGAACTCCGGCATCCGCGAGACCGGGTCGAGCGCCGGGTTCACCAGCGTGTTCGCCCGCCCCTCCCCGTACCAGTGGAACGGCATGAAGACGGTGTCGGCGCGGATCGCCGTCGTGATCCGGGCCGGTGCGACCGCCCGCCCGCGCCGGGAGACGACCGCGAGCGGTTCGCCCTCGGCGACGCCGAGCCGCTCGGCGAGGCGCGGGTGGAGCTCGACGAACGGGCCGGGCGCCGCCGCGTTCAGCTCGTCGACGCGCCGGGTCTGCGCGCCCGACTGGTACTGGGAGACGACCCGGCCGGTGGTGAGGACCACCGGGTAGTCGGCGTCCGTCTCCTCGGCCGCGGGGCGGTGGACGACGGGCACGAACCGCGCGCGCCCGTCGGGGGTCGCGAAGCGGTCGAGGAAGAGCCGGGGCGTTCCGGTGTGGTCCTCGGCGGGGCAGGGCCAGAAGACCCCCCGCTCCTCCTCGATGCGGCGGTAGCTGATGCCCGCGTAGTCGGCGGGGCCGCCGGAGGAGGCGCGGCGGAGTTCGTCGAAGACCTCCTCGGGATCGGTTGGGAAGCCCTTCTCGCGTCCGGCGTCGAGGAGTCCGGCGAGCGCGCGCAGGACCTCCAGGTCGCTCCGTACGCCCGGGGGAGGGGTGAGGGCCCGGCGGCGCAGCAGGACCCGGCCTTCGAGGTTGGTCATCGTGCCCGTCTCCTCGGCCCACTGGGTCACCGGCAGGACCACGTCGGCCAGTTGGGCGGTCTCGGAGAGGACGACGTCGGCGACGGCGAGGAAGTCGAGCGAGCGGATCCGGTCCTCGACGTGCGCGGCGGCGGGGGCGGAGACGACCGGGTTGGAACCCATGAGGAGCAGCGCCCTGACGTCGCCGCCGAGTGCGTCGAGGAGCTCGTACGCGCTCCGCCCCGGCCCCGGCAGGGACTCCGGCGGGACGCCCCAGACCTCGGCGACGTGGGCGCGGGCGGCGGGGTCGTCGAGCTTCCGGTAGCCGGGCAACTGGTCGGCCTTCTGGCCGTGTTCGCGGCCGCCCTGGCCGTTGCCCTGGCCGGTGAGGCAGCCGTATCCGGAGTACGGCCTCCCGGCGCGGCCGGTGGCGAGGCAGAGGTTGATCCAGGCGCCGACGGTGTCGGTGCCCTTGGACTGCTGCTCGGGGCCGCGCGCGGTGAGGACCATGCCGGTCCCGGGGAACGTGCCACCGTCCGCGTCGCAGAACATCGCGACGGCCTCGCGCAGGCGCGGCACGGACACGCCGGTGATCCGCTCGACCTGCTCGGGCCAGTGGGACATCGTCGCGGCGCGGGCGGCCTCCCAGCCCTCGGTGCGCCCCGCCACGAACTCCTCGTCGACCCGTCCCTCGGCGATCACGAGGTGCAGCATGCCGAGGGCGAGCGCGAGGTCGGTGCCGGGGCGCGGGGCGAGGTGGAGGTCGGCCTGTTCGGCGGTGCGGGTGCGGCGCGGGTCGATCACGATCAGCTTGCCGCCGTTGGCGCGCAGTTCGGTGAGGTAGCGCAGGGCGGGAGGCATGGTCTCGGCGAGGTTGGAGCCGACGAGGATCACGCAGCCGGTCTTCGGGATGTCCTCCAGCGGGAAGGGGAGTCCCCGGTCGAGGCCGAAGGCCCTGCCGCCCGCGGCGGCGGCGGACGACATGCAGAAGCGGCCGTTGTAGTCGATCTGCGAGGTGCCGAGCACGATCCGGGCGAACTTGCCGAGCGTGTACGCCTTCTCGTTGGTGAGTCCGCCGCCGCCGAAGACCCCCACGGCGTCGGCGCCGTGGTCGGCTCGGGCCCGGCGCAGTCCGTCGGCGACGGCGGCGAGTGCCTCCTCCCAGGTCGCGGGAGCCAGGGCCCCGGTGTCAGGGCGTCGGACCAGGGGCTCGGTGAGCCGGACCCGGGAGGAGAGTACGGAGGGGGCGGTGCGGCCCTTGCCGCAGAGCGCGCCCCGGTTGACGGGGAAGTCGGTCCGCTCGACCACTTCGGCGGGGAGGGCCGGGTCGCCGGTGGGGCGCAGCGACATGCCGCACTGCAGGGCGCAGTAGGGGCAGTGGGTCGGCGTCGGGGCCTGGACGGCGGTGGCGCCGCCGGGGGCCTCGGCTGTGGCGTCGGACATGCGGCCAGCGTGCGTCAGGCGTGTTACGCGGGACGGCGCGGCGTATTACGGCCGGGGTGCTCTCCGCTCAGCTCACCGGGCCGGGGCCGGTGAGGCGAGGGCCCCACGTGCCGGGGCCG
This sequence comes from Streptomyces sp. NPDC020807, assembly GCF_040641575.1. Taxonomy (NCBI): domain Bacteria; kingdom Bacillati; phylum Actinomycetota; class Actinomycetes; order Kitasatosporales; family Streptomycetaceae; genus Streptomyces; species Streptomyces sp. NPDC020807. The sequence goes on along the minus strand of NZ_JBFADU010000004.1, from coordinate 515,012 downwards.
GTGCGGCGAGTGCCTCGGTGACGCCCGTCTCCCGCGGTCCGAGGAAGTGGGGGTCGGGGCGGAGGCCCGCGTCGAGGGCGGCCTTGCCCGCGGCGAGGATCTCGCGGGTGGTGCCGTAGTACCAGACGCCGTCGTGGGGTTCGGCGACCCCGACGCCGTACGACTCCACTCCGGCGCGGTCGCAGAGGGCGACGGCCCGCTTGATGTGGAAGTCCTGGGTGACGAGGACGGCCCGGTCGACGCCGAAGACCTTCTTCGCGCGGACGCAGGAGTCCCAGGTGTCGAAGCCCGCGTAGTCGCTGACGATCCGGGCCTCGGGGACACCGCGCTCGGTGAGGTACGCGCGCATGGCGCTGGGTTCGTCGTAGGAGGTCCTGCTGTTGTCGCCGGTGACGAGCAGGACCCGGACCTTGCCGGTGCGGTAGAGCTCGGCGGCGGTGTCGAGGCGGTGCGCGAGGTACGGGGTCGGGCGGCCGTTCCACAGTCCGGCGCCGAAGACGACGGCGACGTCCCGGGAGGGGACGTCGGCGGCGGTGCGGAGCTTGCCCGCGGCGGCCGTGTGCATCCAGGTCGCGGGGGCGAGCGCGAGGACGGCGCCGAGCATGACGGCCTGGACGGTGCGGCGGCGGGCCCGGGGGGTGCGGGGGATCAGTCGGGTGAGCCGTCGTCGTCCGGTCATGCGGGGAACCTCCGGGGTCGCTTCCTTGGGCGCTTCCTTGTCACCCCGTCCGACGCGGTTCGGCGGTGTTCGGTTCGCCGGGGCGCCGGACTGTTCCGTACAGCACACCGGCGAGCGCGAGGCCGAGGACCATGCCGAGGAGCTGGGCGGCGGCGTAGGCGGGGACGGAGCCGGGGGCGATGCCGGTGAAGGAGTCGGTGAAGGCGCGGCCGAGGGTGGCGGCGGGGTTCGCGAAGGAGCCGGAGGAGGTGAACCAGATGGCGGCGGCGATGTATCCGGCGACGGCGACCGGGGCGAGGCCGGGGCGGCCGATGTGGCGGAGGCCCTGCACGACGAGGACGAGCCCGGCGGTGGCGACGGCCTCGCCGAGCAGCAGGTGCGGGGCCGAGCGCGGCTCGGTGGCCCAGGCGCCGGGCGCCCGGCCGAACATGGCCTCGGCGAGGAGGGCCCCCGCGACGGCGCCGGCGAGCTGGGCGCCGATGTAGGCGAGGACCTGCCGGGTCGCCTCCGCGTCACGTCGGCGGGACCACCCTTCCGACAGGGTGACGACCGGGTTGAAGTGGGCGCCGGAGAGCGGGCCGATGAGTGCGATGAGCAGCCCCAGTCCGAGGGCGGAGGCGGCGGCGTTGGCGAGCAGCCGGACGCCGATGTCCTGGCTGAGCGCGTCGGCGCGGATGCCGGAGCCGACGACGACGGCGACGAGGGCGGCGGTGCCGATGAACTCGGCGGCGGCGCGGCGGGGGAGTGAGGGCGGTGACATTCTCATGGCGGAAAAGATTTTCCGTGATTCGGAACGAAAAAGGAAGAGAGAGGGGCGGGACCGGACCCGTACGATCCGCCCGTGATCAACAACGACGTCCTGAACGACGCGGTCCGCAACAACGCCGAGTGGTGCGAGGCCATGTGCCGGGCCCACGGCCTCACCGGCGCCTTCGGCCCCCGGGCCTGGACCAGCGCCGCGCGCACGCCGCTCTACTACCCGGACGCGGTGACGCTCACGGCGGACGCCGGGGCGGCGGACGCCCTGGCCGGCGTCGACCGCACCGCTCCCGGCGCCTCCGTCAAGGACAGTTACGCCCGCCTCGACCTCGAAACCGAGGGCTTCCGGCTCCTCTTCGACGCCCGGTGGATCGCCCGCCCGGCGGGCCTCCCGGCCCCCGACGCCGTCGGCGACTGGCGCCCGGTCCGTACGCCCGGCGAACTGGCGGCGTGGGCGCTCGCGTGGAGCGGCGGCGACGCCGAGGAGGCGGCCCTGTTCCGGCCCGAGCTCCTCGCGGACCCCTCGACCACGATCGTCGCGGGCCACGCTGAGGACGGCACGATCCTCGGCGGCGCGGTCCTCACGACGAGCGCCCGGGTCACGGGCGTCTCCAACGTCTTCGGCCCCGACCCGTCCGCGACCTGGGCGGGCGTCCTCTCCGCGGCCCCCGCGGACCGCCCCCTCGTCGGCTACGAAGCGGGCGACGACCTCCTCCCGGCCCTCGCCGCCGGCTTCGAGGAGATCGGCCCCCTGAAGGTCTGGCTGGACGCGTAGCCGGGGCCGCGAGCCGGGTCGTGGCGTACGGGCCGGGCCGCGGGCCGGGTCGTGGCGTACGGGCCGGGGCCGCGGGCCGGGTCGTGGCGTACGGGCCGGGGCCGCGGAGCACGGACCCGGCCGCCGCAGCCTGCCCTCCCGGCCCGGCCCTCCCTGCCGGGCCCTCCCTGCCCTGCCCTGCCCTGCCCTGCCCCGCCCCGCCCCCGGAGTGTGAGGTCGTGGCAATCACCCGTGACCCCCGCGCAACGGGGGCGCAACGTCCCGGCGGCACGATCGGGGCATGAACCAGTCGCGTACCCCCTCCCGACGGCCCGTCCTCGTCGCCGTCGGGCACGGCTCACGGGACCCCCGTGCCCAGGAGACCCTGGAGCGGCTGCTCCAGCGGGTGCGGGAGGTGCGGCCGGAGACCGACGTGCGGCTCGCGCACATCGAGCTCAACGCGCCGCTGCTCGACGAGACGCTCGCCGCGATCGCCGCCGAGGGCCGCGAGGCCGTCCTCGTGCCGCTGCTGTTCGCCCCCGGCCACCACGTCACCCACGACCTGCCCGCAGCCGTCGAGGCCGTCCCCGGCCTCCGTGCCGCCGTCGCCCGGCCCCTGGGGGCCCACCCGCTCCTCGTCGAGGCGCTCGCCGACCGGCTCGCCGAGGCCGGATGGATCACGGGGGACGGCGTGGTGCTGGCCTCCGCCGGGTCGCGGGACCCCCGGTCCGGCGCCGAGACCCGGCGGATCGCCGCCCTCCTCGGCGAGCGGCTCGGCGTCCCCGTCGTCCCCGCGTACGCCTCCGCCGCCGCCCCCACCGTCCCCGACGCCCTCCGCGCCTTCGCAGCCCGCGGCCGGCACCGCGTCGCCGTCGCCTCCTGCTTCACCGCCCCCGGCCTCTTCGCGACCCGCGCCGCCGCCCACGCCCCCTGGATCGCCTCCGCCCCGCTCGGCGACCACCCGGCCCTCGCCCGGCTGATCCTGCACCGGTACGCACGGGCCGCCTTCCCCGTGAGGCAACTCGTCGCCATCTGAGTACTTCTGTCGGTGCCTCCGGTTACCTTCGAGACATGGAAGGCATCGAGGACACCAAGGGCAGCGCGGCCACCGCCGGCACCACCGGAACCGCCGACACCACGGGCACGCCCGGCTACGACCCCGCCGCCACCGAGCGCTGGGCCGCCGAGCCCGACAAGCGACCCGGCCGCACCGCCTTCCAGCGGGACCGCGCCCGCGTCCTGCACTCCGCAGCCCTGCGCAGGCTCGCCGGCAAGACCCAGGTCGTCACCCCCGGCACCCGGGGCCACCGGTGGGACGCCAGCCCCCGCACCCGCCTCACGCACTCCCTGGAGTGCGCCCAGGTCGGCCGCGAGCTCGGCGCCGCCCTCGGCTGCGACCCCGACCTCGTCGAAGCCGCCTGCCTCTCCCACGACATGGGCCACCCGCCCTTCGGGCACAACGGCGAGCAGGCGCTCAACGACGCCGCCAAGGACTGCGGCGGCTTCGAGGGCAACGCCCAGTCGCTCCGCCTCCTCACCCGCATCGAACCCAAACGCTTCGTGAAGAACGACGAGGGCGAGCTCGTCAGCGTCGGGCTCAACCTCACCCGCGCCGCGCTCGACGCCGCCACCAAGTACCCCTGGCCGCGCGGCGGACACCCCGACGACCCCGGCTCGCCCAAGTTCGGGGTGTACGAGGACGACCTCCCCGTCTTCGCGTGGATCCGCGAGGGCGCCCCCGCCCACCGCAAGTGCTTCGAGGCCCAGGTCATGGACTGGTCCGACGACGTGGCCTACTCGGTCCACGACTTCGAGGACGGGCTGCACGCCGGCCACATCGACCCCAACCTCCTCCTCGCCGAGCCCGAGCGCGCCGACATCTTCGCCGTCGCCGTCGGCCGCTACGTCCCCGAGGACACCGACCCCCAGGAGCTCGCCGAGGCCCTCGACCGCCTCGTCGACCAGGAGTGGTGGCCGCACGGATACGACGGCTCGGCCGTCGCGCAGGCCCGCCTCAAGGACGCCACCAGCCAGCTCATCGGCCGCTTCTGCCTCGCCGCCGAGGGCGCCACCCGCCAGGAGTACGGCACCGGCCGCCTCACGCGGTACGCCGCCGAACTCGTCGTCCCCCGCGCCACCCGCAACGAATGCGCCGTCCTCAAGGCCGTCGCCGACCGGTACGTGATGCAACGCGCCGAGCAGGAAGTCCTCCGCGCCGACCAGCGGGTCGTCGTCACCGAACTCGCCGAGGCCCTCGTCCTGCGCGCCCCCGACGGCCTCGAACCGCAGTTCAGGGCCGCGTTCGACGCCGCCCCCGACGACCGGGCCCGCAAGCGGGTGATCGTCGACCAGATCGCCAACCTCACCGACGCCTCCGCCCGCGCCCTCCACACCCGCCTCCACCCCCACCACCGCTGAGCCGGTCCAGGCCCCCGCCCTCTTCCGCCGTCCCGTTCCGTGCGGGACCCTCGCAGGCACGCCCCGGGGGCGTAGGTTGGAAGCGGTCGCAACGAGGAGGAATCGACGTGGTCGACGCAGATCAGACCTTTGTCATCGTCGGCGGGGGCCTGGCAGGGGCCAAGGCGGCGGAGACCCTCCGCGACGAGGGGTTCAACGGCCGGGTGATCCTGATCGGCGACGAACGCGAGCACCCCTACGAACGGCCGCCCCTCTCCAAGGGCTACCTGACCGGCGCGAAGGAGCGCGACAGCGCCTTCGTCCACGAGGCCGGCTGGTACGCGGCGCACGACATCGAACTGCACCTCGGCCAGTCCGTCACCGCCGTCGACCGGGACGCCCACACCGTCCGCCTCGGCGACGGCACCGTCATCCGGTACGACAAGCTCCTCCTCGCCACCGGCGCCGAGCCCCGCCGCCTCGACGTCCCCGGCACCGAGCTCGCCGGCGTCCACCACCTGCGCCGCCTCGCCCACGCCGACCGGCTCCGCCAGGTCCTCACCGGCCTCGGCCGGGACAACGGCCACCTGGTGATCGCCGGCGGCGGCTGGATCGGCCTGGAAGTCGCCGCCGCCGCCCGCGGCTACGGCGCCGAGGTCACCGTCGTCGAGGCCGACCCCACCCCGCTCCACCGCGTCCTCGGCCCCGAGCTCGGCCAGCTCTTCGCCGACCTCCACGCCGACCACGGCGTCCGCTTCCACTTCGGCGCCCGGCTCACCGAGATCGTCGGCCAGGACGGCATGGTCCTCGCCGTCCGCACCGACGACGGCGAGGAGCACCCGGCGCACGCCGTGCTCGCCGCCATCGGCGCCGCGCCCCGCACCGCCCTCGCCGAGAACTCCGGGCTCGCGCTCGTCGACCGCGCCGACGGCGGCGGCATCGCCGTCGACGAGTCGCTGCGCACCTCCGACCCCGACGTCTTCGCCGCCGGCGACGTCGCCGCCGCCCTCCACCCGCTCCTGCGCCACCGCCTCCGCGTCGAGCACTGGGCCAACGCCCTCAACGGCGGCCCGGCCGCCGCCCGCGCCATGCTCGGGCAGCACGTCTCCTACGACCGGGTCCCCTACTTCTTCTCCGACCAGTACGACCTGGGCATGGAGTACTCGGGCTGGGCGCCCCCGGGGACGTACGACCAGGTCGTCGTCCGGGGCGACACCGGCAAGCGCGAGTTCATCGCCTTCTGGCTGAAGGACGGCCGGGTCCTCGCCGGGATGAACGTGAATGTGTGGGACGTCACAGACCCCATCCAGCAGCTCATCCGCGCCCGGACGCCCGTGGACCCGGACGCCCTCTGCGACCCCTCCGTCCCCCTGGAGAGCCTGGTCTGATCCGAGCCGCTTCCCCGTAGACTTCCTGCGTGGCAGGCAGGATCAACGAAGACGACGTGAAGGCGGTACGGGACGCGGTCCCGATCGACGCCGTCGTGTCCGAGTACCTCCAGCTGCGCAACGCGGGCGGCGGAAACCTCAAGGGTCTCTGCCCCTTCCACGACGAGAAGTCGCCCTCCTTCCAGGTCAGCCCCAGCAAGGGACTGTTCCACTGCTTCGGCTGCCAGGAGGGCGGCGACACCATCGCCTTCGTGATGAAGATCGACCACCTCTCCTTCTCGGAGACGGTCGAGCGCCTCGCCGCGAAGGCGGGCATCACCCTGCGGTACGAGGAGGGCGGCTACAACCCCGGCCACCAGCGCGGGGAGCGCATCCGCCTGGTCGAGGCCCACAAGGTCGCCGCCCAGTACTACATCGACCAACTCGGCTCGCCCGAGGCCGAGATCGGCCGCAAGTTCCTCGCCGAGCGCGGCTTCGACCAGGCCGCCGCCGCCCACTTCGGCGTCGGCTACTCACCGGCCGGCTGGGACCACCTCACCCGCTTCCTGCGCGGCAAGGGCTTCTCCGACAAGGAGCTGATCCTCTCCGGCCTCTCCCAGGACGGCCGCCGCGGCCCCATCGACCGCTTCCGAGGCCGGCTCATGTGGCCGATCAGGGACGTCGGCGGCGAGATCGTCGGCTTCGGCGCGCGCAAGCTCCGCGACGACGACAACGGCCCCAAGTACCTCAACACGCCCGAGACGCCGATCTACAAGAAGTCCCAGGTGCTCTACGGCATCGACCTGGCGAAGAAGGACATCGCCAAGGTCAGCCGGGCCGTCGTCGTCGAGGGCTACACCGACGTCATGGCCTGCCACCTCGCCGGCGTCACCACCGCCATCGCCACCTGCGGCACCGCCTTCGGCGCCGACCACATCAAGATCCTCCGCCGGCTCCTCATGGACAACGGCTCGGCCCGCGTGATCTTCACCTTCGACGGCGACGCCGCCGGCCAGAAGGCCGCCCTGCGCGCCTTCGAGGACGACCAGAAGTTCGCGGCGGAGACGTACATCGCCATCGCCCCCGACGGCATGGACCCCTGCGAACTGCGGCTCGCCAAGGGCGACGAGGCCGTCGCCGAGCTCGTCCAGCCCCGCACCCCGCTCTTCGAGTTCGCCCTCCGGCAGATCGTGAACCGGTACGACCTGGAGACCCCGGCGGGGCGCGCCGCCGCCCTCGACGAGGCCGCCCCGATCGTCGCGAAGATCAAGAACATCGCCTCCCAGCACGAGGTCGCCGTCCAGCTCGCCGGCATGCTCGGCATCCTCGACGAGCGGTTCGTCGTCCGCCGGGTCTCGCAGATCGCCCGCTGGCAGCGGCAGGGCGGGGAGCGCGGCGCCGACCGGCAGGCCCGCCCGCAGCGCACGTACGACACGCCCGCCCCGGCCGCCGTCACCCCCGGCCCCGCGCTCAACCTGCGCAGCCCCGCCCACCGCACCGAGCGCGAACTCCTCAAGCTCGCGCTCCAGCGCCCCGAACTGGTCTCCCCGGCCTTCGACGCCTACGGGATCGACGAGTTCACCGCCCCGCCCTACGCGGCCGTCCGCCAGTGCGTCCAGGACGCGGGCGGCGCCACCGGCGCCCCCTCCGACTACCTCGACGCCGTCCGCGAGGCCGCGCCCAACGACTCCGTCCGGGCCCTCGTCACGGAGCTCGCCGTCGAGACGATCTTCGCCAAGTCCGTCGACGAGGCCTACGCGAGCGACCAGCTCGTGACCGTACGGCTCCGGGCCGTCGACCGACGCATCCGCGACGTCCAGGGCACCCTCGCCCGGCTCGGCGCCAACGGCGACCCCGCGCAGGTCGCGGCCGTCCAGAACGAACTGTGGGTGCTCACCCAGTACGGCCAGTCGCTGCGAAACAACGGCGCGGCGGCGCTCTGAAGCACGCTGGGTCACTCGGCGACCTCAAAAAGTGACCGCACGCCCCTCGTGCCGCGATGTGTCGTACCCCACACTGGATGACGGTGTCGTTCCGCCCCTCCCTGGAGGTCGCCCGCCGTGCAGACCGAGATCCAGCCCGAGATCCAGCCGGAGACCCGGCCCGGGAACCAGACCGCCGAACCGGACGACGAGCAGGCCGAACTCCCGGAGATACCCGTCCAGCGCGCCCGCACCGACCTCGGCGGCAACGGCCCCTCCTCCGACCTCTTCCGCCAGTACCTCCGCGAGATCGGCCGCATCCCGCTCCTCACCGCCGTCGAGGAGGTCGAACTCGCCCGCCGGATCGAGGCCGGCCTCTTCGCCGAGGAGAAACTCGCCAGCACCCCCGACCTCGACACCCGGTTGGCGGGCGACCTCGACCGGATCGTCGTCCTCGGGCGGATGGCGAAGCGCAAGCTCATCGAGGCCAACCTCCGCCTCGTCGTCTCCGTCGCCAAGCGGTACGTCGGCCGCGGCCTCACCATGCTCGACCTCGTCCAGGAGGGGAACCTCGGCCTCATCAGGGCCGTCGAGAAGTTCGACTACGCCCGCGGCTACAAGTTCTCCACGTACGCGACCTGGTGGATCCGCCAGGCCATGTCCCGCGCCCTCGCCGACCAGGCCAGGACCATCCGCGTCCCCGTCCACGTCGTCGAACTGATCAACCGGGTCATCCGCGTCCAGCGCCGCATGCTCCAGGAACGCGGGTACGAGCCCACCGCCGAGGAGGTCGCCGCCCAGCTGGACCTCGCCCCCGAGCGGGTCGGCGAGGTCCTCCGCCTCGCCCAGGAACCGGTCTCCCTGCACGCCCCCGTCGGCGAGGAGGAGGACGTCTCCCTCGGCGACCTCATCGAGGACGGCGACGCCGCCTCACCCGTCGAGTCCGCCGCGTTCCTGCTCCTCCGCCGCCACCTGGAAGACGTCCTCTCCACCCTCGGCGAACGCGAACGCAAGGTCGTCCAGCTCCGCTACGGCCTGGACGACGGCAGGCCCCGCACCCTGGAGGAGATCGGCCGCATCTTCGGCGTGACGCGCGAACGCATCCGCCAGATCGAGTCCAAGACCCTCGGCAAACTCCGCGACCACGCGTACGCGGACCAGCTGCGGGGGTATTTGGACTAGGACCCGTGTCGATGATGTGGACATGGGGCGGGGGTGATCTGACGGATGCCGAGTGGGAACGGCCGCGGCTGTTCCTGCCGGTCAGCAACAGGCGTTGCGGCAGGTGGCGGGATCACCGGCAGGTGATCAACGGGATTCTGCACCGGGTGCGGACCGGCGTTCAGTGGCGTGGCCTGCCTGAACGGTTCGGCCCGTGGAAACGGTCTACGAACGCCACCGCCTGTGGTCGGCCGACGGAACCCGGGAACGCCTGCTCCGGCAGGTGCAGCCGAGGCCGACGCGGCCGGGGAGATCGACCGGGACATCCCGGTCGACTCCACCATCGTGCGGGCACATCAGCACGCCGCCGGCGCCCGGACCGAACCACCGACGGCTCCCGGCTCAAAGGGGGGCGCGGCGGCAGAACACCAGGGCGAAATGCCCTGGCAGAGCCTCGTCGAAGAGCGGTACAAGAAACGCAACACCGTCGAACGGACGATCAACCGGCTCGAGCACGCCAGAGCGGTGGCCACCCGCTACCACAAGCGCGGCTACGTCTTCCTCGGCACCGCTGCCGCCGCAACCCTCGCCATCTGGTTCCGCACGTGACGGCCGGACAAGTCCTAGGTAAACACCGCCTTGACCAGTGTCTGCTTCACCCTCTCGAACCTCCCGGCCATGGTGGGCAGGTCCATTTCGACGTCCCCGGAGGTCAGCGAGCCGGTCAGGGTCTTGGTGCCGTCGGGCGTGCTGTACATCAGTGCGCCCCAGCCCCAGAACCCTCCGTTGTGGTGGAGGACAGTGCCGCCGCCGTCCAGCTCCTCCACGAACACCCCCAGGCCGTAACCCATCGTGGGGTCCGCGACGCGCATCTCGGCCAGAAGCTCGGGCGAGACGAGCTTGCCGCTGTTCAGCGCGGAGAAGAACGTGTGGAGGTCCCGGCTGGTCGAGATCATGTCGCCGGCGGCGGATACCCAGGAGGGGTTGAAGCGGGTGGTGTCGACCACCTTCCACTGTCCGGCGTCGTCGTAGCCGAAGTAGCCGTGGGCGTGCGGCTCGGGGATGTCCTCCCGGGTCTCCGGAAGGAGGGTGCCCGTCAGCCCGAGCGGGCCCAGGATCAGCCGGTGCGTCTCCTCGGGCAGCGAGCAGCCGGTGACCTGCTCGATCAGGAGCCTGGCCAGGACGTAGTTGGTGTTGGAGTAGCTCCAGGCCGTCCCCGGATCGAACCGCGACGGCTTCGCCAACGCCCCCCGCACCAGCTCCTCCGGCCGGTAGGTCGCGTGCTGCAGGTCCACCCACTCCTTGCCCCACCCGGCGACCACACCGGGTTCGACCGACCCGTCCTTGGAGAACTCGCCGGTGAAGTTGAACAACCCGCTGGTGTGCTGCAGGAGCATCCGTACGGTGATCCGCCGGTCGAGCCGGAACTCGGGCAAGTGGTCGGCCACCAGGTCCTCGAGGCCGAGCCTGCCCTCGGCCACCAGCTGCAGGACGACGGTCGCGACAAAGGTCTTGGTGACGCTGCCGACCCGAAAGTGCCCGTCGGTCGGCGGCTTCGCGGTCCGGCCCAGCTCGCTCACCCCGGCGCTGCCGACCCACTCGCCGAGCTCGTCGTTCACGCGCAGCTGCACGCCGGCGAATCCGGCGCCGACGATCTCCTGCATGGCCTTCCGCAGCTCGGGGCGGTCCTGCGCGGCGGCGGTGTTCTGCTCACTCATGGTGATTCCTCATCTCGCGTCAGCGGGTGTGAGATGAGCGTGGACCCTGACCCAAGGTCAAGGTCAAGGCGATGGCGGAGCGTTACTCTCACCCCATGGCACAGGGGCTCACGATCGGTCAGGCGGCGGCTTTCGTCGACATCACCGTCAAGACGGTGCGGCACTACCACCGGCTCGGCCTGGTCGCCGAACCGGAACGCGACCATTCCGGCTACCGGCGCTACGGTTCGACCGACCTGCTGCGCCTTGTCCAGGTCCGGGCCCTGGCCGGGGCGGGCGTACCGCTGGCCGAGATCGGCGATCTGCTCGACGCCGAGCCCGAGCGGTTCGCCACCGCCCTGGACGACGTCCGCCGCCGGCTCACCGAACAGATCGAGGAGCTGACCGCCCGCCGCGACACCCTGCACCGGCTCGCCCACGGTGACCGCGCCCTGCTGCCCGACCGGGCCTGCGCGGTCCTGGAGCGACTCGCCGAGCTCGACTTCAGCCCCGACTACGTCACCACCCAGCGGGAGGCCCTGGTGCTGTCGCGGGCGCTGACTCCCGAGGTCTTCGACCTCTTCCTGGCCAACCTCGAACACCGGCTCGACGACCCCGAGTTCGTCGAGCTGACCAAGCGCGGCTGGGAGGCGAGGTCCTGGGATCCCGACGACCCGCGGATCGAGGAGCTGGCCTCAGCGGTGGCCGCCAACCTGCTGGGCGCCCGCGCGCTGCTGACGCTGCCGGCCAAGCAACCGCACGGTCCCGACGCGGCCTCCCGGTACGGCGTGGTCAACCACCACCGGGAGGACGAGGCACCGTCCGTGGCCCGGCTGAACGGGCTGGTCGAGGGGCACCTGCGCGCGGCGGGCATTGATATCCCGCGTCAGTGATGGACTGCTGCCAACTTGATCGCCCGGACAGGGCCTAGGGGACGGCCGACCCTGAGCGGGCTACCCGGGGTCTAGTCGATCTCCCGCACCGTGAGCGTCCACGGCGCGTCCGTCTCGAAGAGCATCAGCAGCGGCCCCGCCGGGATCGGGACGGTGTGCGCCAGCGGGCCGGTGCCGCTCACGGCAACGGCGGGGTGGGTCAGGAGCGTCGTGCGTCCGGCGACCTCGTGGTACGCCATGCTGACGTAGCCCCGTCCCTTCTCGTCTGCCTCGACCTGCACCCGGAGGTCGGCCGCGCCGCCCGTGTACAGCAGGGCCTCGGGGCCGCGCCCGCTCAACGTGCCCGTCAGGTGCCTGGCGGCGGCGACGGGGCTCACGCGCAGGGCCCAGCGGTTGCCGACGCGCGCGTCGACGCGCAGCTGGAGGGGGCGGTCCCCGGGGGCCCGGACGACCGAACTCCCCGCGAAGTCCTGGAGGGTGGTGTTCGCGATGATGTCGTCGTCCCTGCCGAACTTGGCCAGCGAGAAGACGCCGAAGTAGCCCCCGCCCTCGCGCGCGGCCTCGACCAGGACGGGACCGGGCGGCACACGGCCGTCCGTACGCACCACCCGCTCGCCCTCGCCGGTGGCCGTGAAGGGCTCGAAGACCGGCCCGAACTCCCATCCCGCGACGAGCTCGTACGGCCGCGAGGCGTGCGGGAGTCCGGCGGGGAAGGGCGGTGCGACGGGGGCGGGCTGCGCGGTGGGAACGGGCGGTGCGACGGGGGCGGGGGCGGGCTGCGTGGCGGGGGCGGGCGGTCCGCCGGCCTCAGGAGCAGGTCGGGCCGGCGCCGCCTGGGCGGACAGGACCCGCCACGGAGACCGGGCCAGCGCCTGGCTCGGCGCCTCGGTCCCGGCCCCGGCCTCCGCCCCGGACTTTGCCGAGCCCCCGCCCCCGACCCCGTACGCCGTGACGAGCTCGGCGAGCCCGGAGGCGTACCCCTCCCCGATCCCGGTGAACTTCCAGCCGCCCGACTCGCGGAAGAACTCGCCGAACACGACGGCCTCCGCGTCCTCCGGCGCGGCTATCAGCCAGGCGACGACCACCTCCCGGTCCGGAGCCATCGCCGCCAGCGAGCCGGGGCCCGCCGGGCCGGCGATGACGATCCGCTCGACCTCCGGCTCCACCTCGTGCAGCGCGAGGGACAGGACCCCGCTCTCCTTGTGCCGGACGGCGCCGGAGGGATGGACCGGCCGGCCCTCGAAGACCATGTCCGCGTCCCCGCGGACCCGGCCGTCCGCGCCGACGAGCAACGCCGCCGTCCCCGTCCGCCCGATGCCGACCAGAAGGGTGACCGACGGCACCCAGGAACTCTCGTTCGTGTGACCCATGCCGCACATCATGCGGCACGGGTCACACGCCTCGCAGGGGCCGGGTCAGTCGACCTCGGCCACCGCCTGCGCGAACTGCGCCGCGTACAGCCGGGCGTACGCCCCGCCGGCCGCGAGGAGCTCCTCGTGGGTGCCCTGCTCGACGATCGAGCCGCTCTCCATCACCAGGATCACGTCCGCGTCCCGGATCGTGGAGAGCCGGTGCGCGATGACGAAGGACGTCCGCCCGTGGGCGAGGCGCGCCATCGCCTTCTGGATGAGGACCTCGGTGCGGGTGTCGACCGAGCTGGTGGCCTCGTCGAGGACGAGGATCACCGGGTCGGACAGGAACGCCCGCGCGATCGTGATCAGCTGCTTCTCGCCCGCGCTGACCCCGGCCCCGTCGTCGTCGATGACGGTGTCGTAGCCCTCGGGCAGCGTCCGGACGAACCGGTCGGCGTGCGCGGCCCGCGCCGCCTCCTCGATCTCCGCCCGGGTCACCTCGCGCGTCGCGCCGTACGCGATGTTCTCCGCGATCGTGCCGCCGAAGAGCCAGGTGTCCTGGAGGACCATGCCGATCCCGGCCCGCAGGTCCTCGCGGGACATCTTCGCGATGTCGACCCCGTCGAGGGTGATCCGGCCGCCCGTGACCTCGTAGAACCGCATGAGCAGGTTGACGAGGGTCGTCTTGCCCGCGCCGGTCGGTCCGACGATCGCGACCGTCTGGCCGGGTTCCACCGTGAGCGACAGGTCCTCGATGAGCGGCTTGTCGGCCTCGTAGCGGAAGGCGACGTCCTCCAGGGCCACCCGGCCCTTGAGGGCGACGGGCTTCTCGCTCTTCGGCGCGTCCGGCTCCTGCTCCTCGGCGTCGAGGAGCTCGAAGATCCGCTCCGCCGACGCGACGCCCGACTGCACCAGGTTCGCCATCGACGCGACCTGCGTCAGCGGCATCGAGAACTGGCGCGAGTACTGGATGAACGCCTGCACGTCACCGATGGAGAGCGTGCCGCTCGCCACCCGCAGACCGCCGACGACGGCCACGAGGACGTAGTTGATGTTCGAGACGAAGAACATCACCGGCTGCATGACGCCGCTGTTGAACTGCGCCTTGAACCCGGCCTCGTACAGCTCCTCGTTCTGCCGCCGGAAGTCCTCCGCGGACTCCTCCTGCCGCCCGAAGACCTTCACCAGGGTGTGCCCGGTGTACATCTCCTCGATGTGCGCGTTGAGCGTGCCCGTGGACTTCCACTGCTGCACGAAGTGCGGCTGCGAGCGCTTGCCGATCCTCGCCGCGACGACGACCGAGACCGGCACCGTCACCAGCGCCACCAGGGCGAGCAGCGGCGAGATCCAGAACATCATCGCGAGGACGCCGACGATGGTCAGCAGCGAGTTGATCAGCTGGCCCATCGACTGCTGGAGCGTCTGCCCGAGGTTGTCGATGTCGTTGGTCGCCCGGGACAGCACCTCGCCGCGCTTCGCCTTGTCGAAGTACGACAGCGGCAGCCGCGACAGCTTGGTCTGGATGTCCTCGCGCATGCGGAAGACCGTCCGGTTGATCACCAGGATCGACATGCGGGTGGAGACCAGCATGAGCAGGCCCGCCGCCACGTAGACGAGGAGGACCCAGAGCAGGACCTCGCCGACCGCGCCGAAGTCGATGCCCTGTCCGGGCGTGAAGTCCACCCCGGACAGCATGTCGGCCATGCCGCCGTCGCCGTCGGCCCGGAGCTTCGCGAGGGCCTCCGCCTTCGTGACGCCCTCGGGCATCTGCCGCCCGACGACCCCCGCGAAGACGAGGTCGGTCGCCTTGCCGAGGATCTTCGGCCCGACGACCGAGGCCGCCACCGACAGCACACAGGCGACCAGCATCACCCAGAGCGCGGTCCGCTCGGGCGCGAGCTGCTTCAGGAGCCGCTTGGTGGACCCCTTGAAGTCGATCGACCGCTGGTCGGGGCCGCCACCGGCCATCATGCGTCCGCCAGGACCGGCCATCAGGCTGCCTCCGCCTCGGTCAGCTGGGAGAGCACGATCTCCCGGTACGTCTCGTTCTCCGCCATCAGCTCCTGGTGCCGGCCCGTGCCGACCACCCGGCCCTCGTCGAGGACGACGATCCGGTCGGCGTCGCGGATGGTCGCCACCCGCTGGGCGACGATCACCACGGTCGCGTCCGCCGTCTCCGCACGGAGCGCCGCGCGCAGCAGGGCGTCCGTCTCGTAGTCGAGCGCGGAGAACGAGTCGTCGAAGAGGTAGATCTCCGGCTTCTGCACCAGCGTCCGCGCGATCGAGAGCCGCTGCCGCTGACCGCCGGAGACGTTGGTGCCGCCCTGCGCGATCGGCGCGTTCAGGCCGTGCTCCAGCTTCCGTACGAAGTCGGCGGCCTGGGCCACCTCCAGGGCGTGCCAGAGCTCCTCGTCGGTCGCGTCGGGATTCCCGTACCGCAGGTTGGTCGCCACGGTCCCGGAGAAGAGGTACGGCTTCTGCGGCACGAGGCTCACGGTCTTCGCCATGAGCGCCGGGTCGAGCTTCCGCACGTCGACGCCGTCGACGAGGACCTCGCCGCCGGTCGCGTCGAAGAGCCGGGGCACGAGCCCGAGCAGCGTCGACTTGCCGCTGCCGGTCGAGCCGATGATCGCCGTGGTCTCCCCCGGCAGGGCGACGAGACCGACGTCCTTCAGTACGGACTCCTCGGCGCCCGGGTACCGGAAGTCCGCGCTCCTGACCTCCAGGTGCCCGCGCCGGTCGAGGGCCGTCACCGGCTCGGCCGGCGGCACGACGCTCGTCTCGGTCCCGAGGACCTCCTCGATGCGCTCGGCGCAGACCTCGGCACGCGGCACCATCATGAACATGAAGGTGGCCATCATGACCGCCATGACGATCTGCATCAGGTAGGCGAGGAACGCGGTCAGCGCGCCGATCTCCATGCCGCCGCTGTCGATGCGGTGCGCGCCGAACCAGACGACGGCGACGCTGGAGACGTTCACGACGGTCATGACGACCGGGAACATCAGCGCCATCAGCCGGCCGGTCGCCATCGACACGTCGGTGAGGTCGGTGTTGGCGCCGCGGAAGCGCTCCTCCTCGTACCCGTCCCGGACGAAGGCGCGGATGACGCGGTTGCCGGTGATCTGCTCGCGCAGCACCCGGTTCACCGTGTCGAGCCGCTCCTGCATGGTCCGGAACAGCGGCCGCATCCTCCGCACGATGAGCGTCACCGAGATGCCGAGGACCGGCACGACGGCGAGCAGCACGGCGGACAGCGGCACGTCCTGGCCGAGGGCCATCACGATGCCGCCGACGCACATGATCGGCGCGGAGACCATCAGCGTGAACGCCATCAGGGCCAGCATCTGGACCTGCTGCACGTCGTTGGTCGTGCGGGTGATCAGCGACGGCGCGCCGAAGTGCCCGAGCTCGCGGGCGGAGAAGGACTGGACCCGGTCGAAGACGGCTCCCCGGATGTCCCGGCCCAGCGCGGACGCCGTACGGGCGCCGTAGAAGACGGCGCCGATGTTGCAGACGACCTGGACGACGGAGACGCCGACCATCAGCGCGCCGAAGCGCAGGATGTATCCGGTGTCGCCGTTGACGACACCGTTGTCGATGATGTCGGCGTTCAGCGTCGGCAGATAGAGGCTCGCGCAGGTCTGCAGGAACTGGAGCAGGACGAGCAGGGCGATCGGTTTTCGGTAGGGCCGGAGGTGGGTCCGGAGAAGTCTTATGAGCACGGGACCTACTATCGCCCGCGGGCAGTGACCGTTACGAGCGAGTTTGGCGCGTGTCAGGGGAACCGCCCGGCCCCGGCCCGCGAACCCTTGTCAAAGCTTTACGCAGGAGGGCCGGTGGACCCGGGGGACCACCGGCCGGAGAGTCCTCCTACTGTCCCGCGAACGCCCCGGGGTGGATCTGCTCCCGCGTGGCCACGTACTGCTGGCGCACGGCCTGCCCCACGGCGAGCTCCTCGCCGGGCTCCAGGATCTGGGCGGCGGCGCCCTGCCAGGCCGGGGGAGCGCCGGGGGACAGCGTGCCCCGGGCGACGCCGAGGGCCCACGCGGCCTGCCGCGCGGCACCGAGGGCCGCGTAGTCGGCCGGCTGGGGGACGACGACCTGCGCGCCGAAGAGCGCGGGGGCGATCGCCTGGACGGCCGGCAGGCCGGCGGCGGCGCCGAGCAGGAAGATCCGCCGCACGGTGACGCCCCGGCCGCGCAGGACGTCCATGGCGTCGGCGAGGGCGCAGAGCATGCCCTCGAAGGCGGCGCGGGCGAGGTGCTCGGGCTTCATGGACTCGCGGCGCAGGCCGCTGAGGGTGCCGGCGGTGTGCGGAAGGCTGGGCGTCCGCTCCCCTTCCAGGTACGGCAGGAGCACCAGCCCGGACGAGCCCGGCGTGGACTTCAGCGCGAGCTCGGACAGCTCCTCCAGCGACTCCGCGCCCAGCATCTCGGCGGTGCCGCGCAGGGCGCGTACCGCGTTGGAGGTGTGGACGACGGGCAGGTGCATGCCGGTGGCGTCCGCGAAGGAGGTGATCACGCCGCCGGCGTCGGCGAGGGCCTCGTGGTGGACGGCCATGACGGAGCCGGAGGCGCCGAGGGAGACGACGGCGTCGCCGGGCCCGAGCCCGAGACCGAGGGCGGCCGCCATGGTCTCCCCGGTACCGGCGGAGATGAGCAGCCCCTCGGGTGTGGTCCCGGCGGCCTCGGCGGGAGCGAGCACCTCGGGCAGTTCCGCGGGATGACCGAGCGCGAGTTCCAGCAGGTCGGTGCGGTAGGCCCCGGTACGGGCGGACCAGTAGCCGGTGCCGGAGGCGGCGCCCCGGTCGGTGGTGCGGCGTGCGGGGCGGCCGAGGAGCTGCCAGACGAGCCAGTCGTGCGGCTGGAGGACTGCCGCGACGCGCTGCGCGTTCTCGGGCTCCGAACGGGCGAGCCAGCGCAGCTTCGCGACGGGCTGCCCGGCGCCCGGCACGGAACCGACGGCCTCGGCCCACGCCGCACGGCCGCCGAACGACTCGACGAGGTCGGCGGCGGCGACCTGGGCCCGCTTGTCGTTGCCGACGAGCGCGGGGCGCACGAGCGCGCCCTGCGCGTCGAGCGGCACGAGGCCGTGCTGCTGGGCGGAGACGCCGATGGCCTGGACGCCCTCCAGGAGGCCGCCGGTCGCGGCCTGCCCGAGCGAGAGCAGCCAGGCCTGCGGGTCGACCTCGGCGGCCTTGGGTTCGATCTGGTGAGGGGCGTACCCCTGGCGCAGGACGGCACCCGTGTCCGTGTCACAGACGACGATGCGCGTGAAACCTGCAGAGCTGTCGAGTCCGGCGACTATCCCCATGGCAAGTGATTCTGCCGCACTCGACCGCCTGCACGCCTCACGGCTCAGGTGTTGCTGGTGCCCCAGTCGTCGTCCTCGACGCGTCCGTTGCTCCGGACGCGGTCGCGCAGACCGGGGACCCGCTCGGTGACGGAGGCGGGCAGCTTGTCGCCCACCGTCTCGCCGACGACGTGCACCGCCTTCCCGGCGAACTGGCGGCCGGTCTGGGCGGCGGACTCGGCGGCGTTGCGCACGGCCGGGTTCTGCGAGAAGTCCTTCGCGGCCTTCTTCATCTGCTCGTAGCGCTCGCGTCCCGCCCGTGTGCCGACCACGTAACCGAGGGCGAGTCCCACGACGAACGTCAGCTTGTACCGCACGACGGCGATCCTTCCCTGGAGGCCCTGGGGATACCGATTGGCGGAGCACCCCCCTGCTTGCGCTAATGTATGTCTCGCAGCGAGCGACCGCCCGCCCGGTTCGACCGGATCGGGTACGTTCGGTGCAACGCAGCAATCCCCTGTAGCTCAATTGGCAGAGCAGCCGGCTGTTAACCGGCAGGTTACTGGTTCGAGTCCAGTCGGGGGAGCGCGATCCCCTGTAGCTCAATTGG
The DNA here is from genome assembly GCF_040641575.1 of Streptomyces sp. NPDC020807. Lineage (NCBI taxonomy): Bacteria > Bacillati > Actinomycetota > Actinomycetes > Kitasatosporales > Streptomycetaceae > Streptomyces > Streptomyces sp. NPDC020807. The sequence continues at coordinate 496,126 of NZ_JBFADU010000004.1, read as the reverse complement.
CAGAGCATTCGGCTGTTAACCGGAGGGTTACTGGTTCGAGTCCAGTCGGGGGAGCAGAACGGAAGAGGACCCTTCGGGGTCCTTTTTCGCGTCTCCGGGAACCACGCGCCCCGGGACGCGGTCTTCATGGTCAGCAGAGCCGATCACCCGGAGCAGGAGATCGTATGACCGGCTATGCTGCGGCAGACGGCGCGCACACATGTACGTGCCTCAACGCTCGGGGCGGTAGCTCAGCCGGTTAGAGCAGCGGACTCATAATCCGTCGGCCGTGGGTTCGAGTCCCACCCGCCCCACTACTTCAGGGCGCAACAGAATCGTTCTGACCAGGTACTTTCCCGGTCAGGCGGCTCTGGCTGTGATCGCGCACGGCCTTCATTCTCGCGCTCCTCTATATGTTTGGACAGAGTGTTTGGACGCGAGTGGTCCGACACGCCCAAGTCACCCAGACGCCGCAGAGACGCCCCTGTCCGACCATCATGCTGTGAGCCACCTCACAGCATCCGGCATCGTGGTCCGTGAAAGTGCGAACTGGAGCACCGTGACGTTCAGCCGCTGATCGTCGGGGATGGCGTAGCTCAGGTTCTCGACTCGCAGGAAGACCAGCCGGTTCCCACTGCACCGCTCCTGAGTCACTTCTCAGCCGCTGCAACTGCAGCGCCCTACTCGGAGTGGCGTGCCGGAGCTCAGAGCAGGCCGAGGAGATCGCCATCAGGTCGAAGCCGGGCAGCGACCACCCTCAGTCGGCCGCAGCTCGCGTCCTGGACGTGGTCGAGGGCGAGACCTCCTGGAACGTCGCGTCCGGGATGTGTAGGTGCTTCGATTCTGCGTCACGCGTGCTGCGTCTATCGCTGTCGACCTGAGGAGTGCAACGGACCTACTACAGCCCGGCACCAGCATGGACGTCGAAGAACAGCGCCCCGGCGTGGCTGTGCAAACTGGCCTCCTGTGAGGCCAGGGTCGCCCGCCGGCGTTCATGGTCATGGGCCTGATCGGGACCGCCAGGCCGGGGTCGGTAGGCCCTGGACCCGGCCCGACCGCGTCGTGGCCGACAAGGGCTACTTGGCTGGGAAGATCCGCGCCTACCTGGGGCGACGCGGCATCGCCTGCACGATTCCGGAGCGGGCCGAGTAGATCAACGGACATATTCGTCGCGGCGAAGCCCAGTGCCGCCTCGATCGCATCGCCTGCGCACGCCATGACGCCATCGAACGCTGCTTCAGCTGACCAGAACCGGGCCTTGGTCGCCCGCTACGACAATGAAGCCGTCCACTGCCAAGCCAAGGTCACCCTCGATCGCTTCAAACTCTGGCTCCATTCACATTCCGAACGTGACCCAGTGATGATCAACGGTCACGGCCGCAACTATGTCCCGTCCAACATCACTCAGGAAGCCAACGTTGTGATGTAGGTCTCCTGCTTGGGTGGCGCACGACACGCCGAGGACCGGATTGGGTGATGCGGGACGTAGGTAGAGCCCGGTGAATCGTCGGAGGCCTGCAATAGCATGGTGCGCAGGTCGAGGAGCGACGCCGCGTGCACGGTGTCTTAGCGGCAGGAGAGGCATGTCAGCGTCGGGTCTGGTGGCCCTGCGGAACGTGTGTGTTCCGCGGGAGGATGTGCTCGAAGGCGGGTTGGCGGACAACCACTTCGCAGCGCAACTCGACAAGGTGGTCCGTGACGCGGCCCACTATCCGGTGTATGGCGACGCGGAGGCATTCTTCGCGCAGACCTACCCCACGAGCGGCCTGAAGACGCTGCTTGCCAAGACATTCGGCCGTCTGACCGGAGCGAAGGGTGTCGCGGGGGAGAACGGTGTGCTTCGCCCGACGACCTCGTTCGGTGGTGGCAAGACCCATGGCCTGACTGCGGTCTACCACCTCGCCAAGGGCGCTCGGCCGTCCAACTTGACAGAGTTCCTCGACCTGAGCCTGCTTCCCGACGGCCCAGTCCAAGTTGCGGCCCTAGTCGGCGACGCCCTCGACCCCACCGCGGGCCTTGAAACCAGCGGTCATCGAACCTACACGATGTGGGGTGAGATGGCCGCCCAGATCAGCGAAGACGCTTTCGCGGCGATGGAGGCGAACGACACCCAACGCACCGCTCCAGGCACCGCCACGATTAAGGCCGCCTTCGGCGGCAAGCCCACGGTAGTGATCGTCGACGAGATCGCCAAGCACCTGCGCACGGTGGCCTCCTCTGGCAGTGAAGACGTTCGCCGCATGGCTGGCGCGATCCCTGTCTTTCTCGGCAACCTCTTCGAGGTCGCCTCTGACCCGACAAACAAGGTCTCGGTCATCATCACCTTGGCCGCGACCACTAACGCGTTCGGCGCGGAGACCACTGAGATCAGCGAGCTGACCGGTGAGGAAAAGGAGAAGGCTGACGCTGCCAACGCTGCTTCGGTCAAGGCTGCCCAAGAGACTGGCGATGTGCTGACCCGCGCGGTGCAGCCCAGCGCAGTGATCAAGCCGGCCGATGACAACGAGATCGGAGAGATCCTTAAGAAGCGTATCTTCGCCTCCGTTGACGAGGACGCTGCCAAGGCAGCTGGGGATGCCTACCGGGACTTCTACGAGAAGCTCGCCAAGACCGAACAACTCGCCGGTGGTGCCGAGCACCCGGCCTCCTACGGCGACCTGGTCACCAAGAGCTATCCCTTCCACCCTGAGCTGGTCCGCGTCCTCGATAAGCGCCTGGGCAACATAACGGAGTTCCAGCGCGCCCGCGGCGCCCTGAAACTCCTGGCCGAGGTCGTGGCCAACATCTACACCACCAATGACGACACAGCGATCATCAACGTCGGCGACATTGATTACTCCAGTGAGCCGGTTCTGAATCACCTCACTGACGGCCTTGGCCGCGCCGAGTACGCGAGCGTGGCCAAGGGTGACTTCGCTTCTAACGCCTCCCACGCGGCTGTCGTCGATACTGACGTCTTCCCTGGCAAGCCTGCCTACGCCACCCGGGTGGCCCGCACGGTGTTTACCCACTCATTGGAGATGGTCTCCACCGCGGGAGCAGGACGCAACGACTGGCTAGTTGGCACCCTCCACCCCGGCGAGGACGCCGCCATCTTCGAGAAGGCGCTGACCGAATCGGAGAAAGTCTTCTGGCACCTGTCGTACGACGGTGCTCGCTGGCGCTTCAACATTGAGCCCAACGTCAACGCCATCATCGAAACAGAGAAGCGTAACGTCGCCAACACCGCGGTCGCCGCGGAAGTCGACAGCCTGGTACACAAGGCGTTCGCCAACGACGGCGGCGTCACTGCGATCCATTTTCCGTCAGGCCCTGCCGAGATCCCAGACAAGGCCGCTCTGCGGGTGGTGGTGCTCGACCACGATGTCGTCACGGTCGATCCGCGCCACGCCGACCAGCCGCCGGTACCGATTGTGGAGATGCTTGACAAGGTCGGCTCCGTCGGCACACCGCGCAAGTACCGCAACTCCCTGGTTTTCGCCCTTGCCGATGCCGAGCAGGTCTCCGTACTCAAGGACCGCGCACGTGCTCTGATCGCCTCCAACAATCTTGCTGCAGACAGCCACCGGCTGGGCCAGTTCAGCGAGGAGGTCCGTAAAAAAGTCGAGACCTATGACAAGGAAGCCCGTCTTCAGGCACGCATCGCGGTCACCCGGTGCTTTAAGCACATCTACTACCCGGCCGACGAGAAGGCCACCGACTATCTGCGTCACCGCGAGCTCCCCGCCCAAGCCCAGGGCGACCCGAAGAATGCCACCTCAGCAATCATCACCCTGTTGACTGACGAGGATAAGATTCGCACGAGCCCGTTCACCGCCTCCTTTCTGCGCACCCGCACCTGGGCCAACAAGGAGGCCGCGAGCACGGCCGCGATCGCCGACTACTTCTGGTCCGATCACAAGGTCGCCATCGTCCGCAATGCCTCCCTGCTGCGCGACGCGATCGTCAACGGCGTCAACCACGACAACTGGGTCTACTACGACTCCGCCAGAGGTCGGGCCTACACGGCTAACAACCAGGCTGGCATGTCGATCACCTTCAGCGCCGACACCGAGGTCATGACCATGACCGAGGCGCAGAGGCGCGGCCTGTTGGTCCGTAAACCCACCCAGACCGACCTCCGCTCGGTGCTCACCGGCGATCAGCTCACCGGGGCCGACCTCCGCGCCCGCCTTGAGGCTGTTTGCGGCGGCGAGCCCTCCAAGACTGACGTCCTGGACCTGCTGGCCACCGCCGTCCAGTCCAGCGAGTACGGCTGGTTCGTCGTTACCGATACCGAGCCCGCCCCCGGTGTTCGGGCGCTCTCGCCTTCGGCGATCAAGGACAAGGGTCTCGACAGCCTTCGCATGCTGCCTCGCGAGACCGCCGACGAGATCGGCGTCGAGGTTCCCACCCGTACTGCCACCTCCAAGACCTTCACTGCGAGCGGCCCCGGCGGCGCGGCCATGCAGACCCTGCTCGACGCCGTTTCCGACTACACGATCCGCACCATCTCGACTCTCACTTTGAAGGTGAGTGCGGACTCCGCGTCTGGCACGAGCGACCTCGACCTCGCCGTCGCCTCGCTCGGCATGCTGCAGAAGCAGACCATCACGGTTCGCGCCACCATCCGTGCCGAGTACAAGGGACTCACCGGGGGCGGCATCCAATTCCAGGGCACCGCCGAGCGCGCTGAATTCCAGATAGCCTACGGTCACGCCAAGAAGGCGCTCACCGCCGCCACGAAGGTGGCTGGCGATGTCACCCTCACCTTCCGGTTCAACCCACCACTCGACGTCGACGACCTGCAGTTCGCGCAGATCCACGACGTGATCAAGAAGCTTGGCATCAAGAGCACAACGATGACTGCGGAGGTGACCAAGTGACCCTGCCCCGTGCGACGACCGTCCCGAGCCGACGGCTTGCTGCCGTCGCCGGCGTCCGCGGCTTCCGTCTCATCGTGAAGCCCGGCCGCGGCGAGACCTACGGCCTCACTATCGAGGAGGCTTATGGCGAGGTCGGCTCCGTCTTCGCAACGGCCGTCGTCACCCTTACCCCGCAGCAGACGGGCCGCGTCGTCGACGCCCTCTTCGCTGCCGTGAAGCGATCGGGCCACCAGCCCAGTGTGCTGGCCTTCACCCGCAAGGCACCCATCCGGCTCACCGAACCTGATGGTCTACGCCTAGCACTGATCCTGCTGGTTACCCAGCCCATCGCCAAGAACGAGCGTGTCCGAGCCCTCGTCGCCGGCGTCAATGCCATGAGCACCGAGGAGACCTATTACTGGTACTCCAAGTGCGTTGGGGTCGGCGCTAACCGTGCTTGCAAAGCCCTCCGTACACTCCTCTCTGACAACTGAAAGAGCCACCTCATTGAGTACCAAACCACGTGTCCTCATCGAGGACTGGCTCCCCGTCGCCGAGCTCGGCATCGAGTCCCGCCGCGAACGCGGCGCCGCCTCCGCGCTCCCCCCGCTCTCCTTCCTCCATATCTGGTGGGCTCGTCGTCCCCTCGTCGCCTCCGCCGCTGTTGCTCTCGCGGGTGTCCTCCCCGCATGGTCCGAGGAGCTCGCTAAGGCGTTTCCCGATGCCGCCGAACTCCAGAACGAGGCTGCCTACCGCCGCTGGCTGCTCCACCTCGTTGGCATTTGGGGTGACCCGGTGCATGGGCGGAAGGTCATCGACGCGGCTAACGCCGCAGGCGTGAAGCTCAAGGGAAACGGCTACGGCTACAAGCAGGCCTTCCGTAACCCTGTCCCGCGCAAGGACATCGACCTTCTCCACGCGGTGCTCATCCATACCTGGGGCAAGCTCCCGACATTGGCCGACCCCACCGCCGGCGGCGGAAGCATCCCGTGGGCGGCGTCCCGCCTCGGGCTCCCGGTGGTGGCCAACGACCTTAACGGCGTTGCCGCTAGCGTGCTCAAGGCTGGCGTCGAGATCCCTGCAGCCAGGGGGCTCGACCTGGTTCCAGAACTGAAGAAGTGGGGGCAGCTTCTTGTCAAGCGCGTCGAGGAGCGACTCAAGGAGTACTTCCCCCTCCAGGGTGGAGAGAGCGTCGTCGCCTACATCTGGACGAACGCCATCCCTTGCCCTCGCACGGGCCGCCTTGTACCGCTCCTGCCTGACAAATGGCTGCGCAAGACCGCAGGCAAGGAAGCCGCCGTCCGGATGCTCACCGAGTACGATGGCGTCGAGCTCTCCGAGCCGATCTTCGAGGTTGCCCTCGGCAAGGACGTCGACAAGGCCGATGCGTCAACCGGCACCACGGCGCGGGGCAAGGCCATCTCGCCCTACGACCAGCTCGTCATCGACGGCGACTGCATCAAGCAGGCAGCTCAAACCGGCCAGATGAAACAGGTGCTTTACGCCGTCGCCATCCGCAAACCTTCTGGCGAACGCACCTTCCGTGCCCCCACCCCCTCCGACCTCGAGGCCATTGCTGCCGCTGAGGCGAAGCTTGAGGAAGTGAAGGCGCTGTGGCAGGCGACGGGCGTGTTGCCTTCCGAAGAGATCCCGGTCGAGGCCAACTACGACCGCGGTCACCGTATGTACGGCATCAACACCTGGCTCGACTTCTTCCTGCCCAGGCAGGCACTTGTCCACGGCACATTTGGAGACGAGTTCGCGAAGCTCATCCCTGAGGTGGTGAGCTCACTCGGAGATCAGGCTGAGGCCGTCCTTTTTGAGTTGGCGCTGATGCAAGGCAAGGCTCTCAACTGGAACTCACGCTCGACCTCGTGGAACATCTTCCGGCAAGGCATGCGGAGCGTCTTCGAGAAGCACAACTTTTCATTCAAGTGGACATTCGCAGAGTTCGAAGGTGCGACGGCTCTCTACTCGTGGTGTCTTGAACAACTACTCGATGCCTATGGCGGCATCGCACGTCTACTCGACGAGACTGGCGCCTCAGATTTTAACCTGGAGAATCGACTTAAGCGCGAGGTAACTGTACTTCAGGGTAGTGCGGCACAACTGGCGCTTCCGGATGAATCGATCAGCCACATTTGCATGGATCCGCCATACTATGACAATGTAATGTATGCCGAGTTGGCTGACTACTTCTATGCTTGGGAGAAGAGGACCCTCGGCCGACTCGTCCCGGAATACTTCCACGATGATCTGACCGACAAAGAGAACGAAGCAGTCGCAAATCTGGCACGCTTTGCCGCAATGGGTAAGCGTAAGCGAGAACTTGCAGATCTCGACTACGAATCGAAGATGACCAGTATCTTCGAGGAATCCCGGCGAGTGCTTGCCGGGGGTGGCGTTCTCTCGGTCATGTTCACTCACAAGAAGGCTGACGCCTGGGACACGCTTGGCATGGGACTCTTGCAGGCTGGATTTACCATCGAGACGTCGTGGCCGATTAATACAGAATTTGAACACTCGCTGCACGTTGCGAATGTGAACGCAGCGGAGTCCACTATTATGCTCGTGTGTCGCAAACGCGACGCCCGTGACATCAGCGTCAAAGTATATCTCGATGACATTGAGCAGGATGTTCGCCAGGCAGCCCGTGACGCAGCGATGCGTTTCCAGCATGACGGGATTGAGGGCGTCGACCTGCTGTTGTCGACGTACGGCCCGACGCTCTCGGTGATCTCGCAGAGCTGGCCGGTCTACTCCTCGACCCCGGACGAGAGTGGCCGCGACAGGTTGCTGCGGCCCGAGGAGGCCCTTTCTCTAGCCCGTGAGGAGATCGTGGACCTGCGCCGTTCCCGCCTGGTCGGTAAGGCGGCGAAGGTCGACACGCTCACCGACTTCGTACTGCTGGCGTGGGATACTTTCGCTGCCCGGGATTTCCCCTTCGATACTGCCCGTCTCTTGGCCCTCGCCGTCGGTGGGCTCGATGTCGATGCGCTCGAGCGGGCCAAGGTGGTCTCAAAGTCCGCCGGTAAGGTCACTCTGCTCACCCCGAGCGAGCGGGTGCGGCGTGGTGGCGACTCCGCAGCCCCCGGCGTGCGGCCCGAGGCTCAGTCTTTCGACTTCATCATCGACGCAGTCGACACGACCCTGTACATCGCCGAGCACGATGGCATGCCGGCGGCCAAGCGATTCCTCGACAAGCACGGCTTCACCAACGACGCAGGACTTATCTCCACCCTGCAGGGTCTGGTGAATGCGATGCCGCGCACCAAGGTCAAGGGGGACTGGGTCGTGCCCGAGGCGGGGCGCCTTGACACCCTGTGCACGCTTTACTTCCCTGATGTGACTCTGCCAGAGGCCATCGACGTGGCCACGCTGGTCGAGGATAAGCCCGACGCGCTCTTCGAGATGGAGTGAGGTTGGCCGAGCACGACGATGCTTCGTGCCCTGGTGCCGCCGCCAAGTCGGCGGCACCGGCGCAGGGTGGTCTCTTCGACCACGACCCTGCCACGGCAGAGGAATCGTTCCGCAGCGTGACGTTGAAGGCGATGTACTCGCCCGACGATGCGCCGTTTGACACGTTCTACGAGCCGTTGCTTTCCAGGGCTGTCGCTTACGACCGTGCGGTCGGCTATTGGTCAGGGGCAGAGCTGCAGTTTGCCGCCCAGGGTACGGCATACTTCATCGCTGGTGGCGGCGTGATGAGACTCATCGTCGGAGCCCAGCTCGGCAAGAAGGACGTCGACGCGGTGCTCTCCGGCACTCCGCTCGACGATGTAGTCGCCGAGCGTCTACTGGCTGACCCCGGCCTAGAGGGGACGAAGATCGTGCAGAGCGAGCACCTCAGCGTGCTGGCCTGGATGGTCGCCAACGACCGCCTTCACATCCGGGTCGGCGTCCCGGTCGACAAGCACGGACACCTGCTCACTCACCAAGAGTCGGGCCGCTACTTCCATACCAAGTACGGGATCTTTACAGACCGCTACGGCCACAGGGTGGCATTCAGCGGCTCTAACAACGCCTCGGTTACCGCGTGGGTGAAGAACCATGAGACCTTCGACGCCTACCGCTCCTGGCGTACCGAGTCATGGGAGGACTATGGAGAGCCCAAGGAGCGAGCGTTCGAGCGTCACTGGCGTGCCAACCCCGACGAGGGCTGGGCGATCATCGACCTGCCCACCGCCGTCCGGGAACACCTGATAGAGCACGCTCCCGACGCTCCGCCGTTCCCCTTCGACACGCTCGTGTCGCAGCCGAAGCCCGAGGAGGCCGACCGCGAGGCGCAGCCTGTCGACGTCGATTTGCAGGCGGCCTGGGACGAGTTGGTCTCTCTCCGGGATGCGCCCAAGGTTTCAGCATGGACTGGCGTGGGTACAGCGTGGGCTCAGCCGCTGCCGCACCAGGCCGAGCTGATCCACCGGGTGGTGTCGACGTACCCGCGTGGCTATCTCTTCGCCGACGAGGTCGGTCTCGGTAAGACCATCGAAGCAGGCATGGTGCTACGTGAGCTCTTCACCTCCGGTCGAGCGAAGAGGGCGCTTCTGCTGGTGCCCGCCTCGGTGATGAAGCAGTGGCAGGAGGAACTCCACGAGAAGATGAACCTCGACGTTGCCCGCTACGACAAGGGCGGCTTCTTTGACCGGTTCGACCAGCCCATCGCGACCGATCCGAAGACAAACCCGTGGTCGGCCTTCCCGATCGTGCTCGCCTCCTCCCACCTTGCTCGCCGCCGGACTCGCCGTACGGAGATCCTCGACGCCGGACCGTGGGATGTGGTCCTCGTCGATGAGGCCCATCACGCTCGCCGCCGCGGCTCCAAGGCGACTGACACTCCCAACTCCCTGCTTGCTTTGCTCCAGGAGATGAAGAAGCGCGATCTGTGGCGTGCGCTCTATCTCGCTTCGGCGACCCCGATGCAGATGCACCCCCACGAGGCCTGGGACCTCATCGAGCTCCTCGGGCTGCCGGGCAAGTGGGGTGAGCAGGCATTCTTCTTCACGCAATATTTCACCTACCTCGGCGACCCGCCCGAGCGTCGCGGCTGGAAACTCATCTGCGACATGCTGGAGGACTACTTCTCCGATCCACTCGCCGAACGCGACTATGAGTTGGAGCAGCAGGTCAACGACGCACTCGGATGGGCCGACGCGTTGACAGTGACCGGGATGGCTGACAACCCACCCTCGCCTGACCTCAGAGCACAGTTCCCCAATGTCACCTCCGAGTGGATGGATAGGTGGGCTCGCCGTCACACCCCGATACGTGATCGAATCTTCCGCAACACCCGTAAGACCATGCGGGCCTATCAGGCAGCCGGCATTATTCCGGCTTCGATCGTCATCCCGTACCGGCATGTCACCGATGAGTTCATTCCCCTAGCGCCGAACGAGCGGAAGCTGTACGAACGCATCGAGGAGTACATCCGCCGCCACTACAACGCCTATAAGTCCGACAAGGCCACCAAGGCCCTCGGCTTCATCATGACCATCTACCGGCGCCGGCTGACCTCCTCCTTCGAAGCGATCAAGAAGTCCCTGCAACGCCGCCTCGACGTACTCGAGCAGGGCAAGAGCCTCGCCGATCTCCTCACCGACGACGACGGCGTCGACCTGGAGAACTCCCTCTTCGACCCTGAGGCCTTCGACGTCCGCGCCGACCGCCTCAAGAAGGAGATCGGCGAGCTCCGCTCATTCCTCAACGATCTTGGCGACATCACCGGCGAGGACACCAAGGCCAAGAAGCTCGTCGAGGACCTGGCCGAGTCATTCAAGACGTATGACTCGGCAGTGGTCTTCACTCAGTACACCGACACCATGGAATACGTCCGCGAGCGCCTCCTGGCCGCCGGTTACTACAGACTCGGCTGCTACTCCGGACGTGGTGGGGAGATCTACGATCCCGTAGCAGGGGAGTGGAATCCGGTAACCAAGGCCGAGATTAAAACCCTATTCCGCAACGGCGATGTCGAGGTCTTGATTGGCACCGACTCGATGAGCGAGGGCCTCAACCTGCAGACGTCGGGCCGGCTTATCAACTACGACATGCCCTGGAACCTGATGCGTGTCGAGCAGCGCATCGGCCGTATCGACCGCATCGGTGCCACCTACGAGCACCTACAGATCAGCAACTATTTCTACGAAGACACCGTCGAGGAGCAGGTCTACAAGGGCATCAAGGAGGACTATGACGACTTCACCAACATCCTCGGCGGCGCTGCCCCTGTCCTCGGCACCGTCGAGAAGGCTATCGAAGGCCTCGCTCTTGCCGCGAACCTCAGCGACGGAGTCATCGCCAACGAGATCGCCAGCATCCGAACCCAGATCGACGGCATCAATAGCCAGCCCGTCAGCACCGACGTCCTCGGCACCCCTGACGATGACATCACCATCAGAACCCCGCCGGAGCTGGCCGGAGACGTCACTCCGGCAGAACTTGCCACCAAGCTCACGAACAACCTCCTCTCAGGGCGCTGGCTGACCCCAGACGACGGACGTCCCGGTATCTACAGGCTCTCCCTTCCACGCGACGATGCCCGTGTGTCCTTCGGACGTTCCGACGGAACCATGTCCGTCGAGTGCTATTTGGGCCAGCCGCCCACGACCTCAGTCCCCGTGACGTTCGTCCGCGACATCTGGGATACCAGCAGCGACAGCGATCTCGTCTTCCTGACCTACGGGTCACCCGAGTTGGGCTCGCTCCTGCCCGTTGAACCCGGTGAGTGACCGATAGCTTTAGGGTGCCACGAGAGGAACGCTGAAATGGTTGCCGATGTGGCCCACACTCCCAAGATCATTGCATCAAAGGATTCGCCAGTCTGAACGATGCGCTGGCGAGGTATCGCTGAGTCGTGCTGAAGGTGGCCTCGGATGATAGATATGGCCGATGGAATGGCCATGGAGGCTTCATTCTGGGCGCCAGGGGGAGCCTCCAGGGCTGATAAAAGGTCTGGGTGATCTTGATGGAGTGCAGGTCAGGCCAGGCCGAGCAGGTCCAGTGGCGGGTGAAGGGCGCGTAGGGGGCCTCGCGCAGGCCGGCGGCGATGCTGTTGTGTCCTGCGGTGCGGAGGGTGTTGATCGCCGTGTTCCGCAGCGTTGCCATGTTCTCTGGTCCGTGCCCGGTGCGGATCTTCGAGGCGTCCTCGGCGAATGCGGTGTCCCTGACGAAGTGGACCCGGTTCTCGATCACCCACTGCGACCTGGCCAGCTGTCCGATCCGCTGCGGCGATGCCTGACGGGCTGTCAAGTCGCTGATCGCGTTGACGGTCTGCCGGGTGACCTTGCCGGCCCTCAGGTCGGTCGGTGCCGCAGGATCTTCGCGGCCTGCACTGCGTACGGAAAGTCCAGGCCAAGGCCGGAGACGGTCAGCACCAGGGTCGAGCGGGTCTCGCGGCGACCGTGTCCGCGCTCGCGGTCGTAGCGCCTGGCGGTGACCATGTTCCATGGCAGGGACCGCAGCGCGGCGGACAGGCCCGGCTGGTTGGCCTTGACCACGAACAGGTAGTGCGCATGCTTCTTCTCGACCAGGAAACGGGCATGCTCACGCTGTGTGTGCAGGGCGTCGGCAGTGACTACGGTGCCTGCCAGGTCGAACGGGGCCAGCAGGCGGGCGAAGCCGGTGATCTCGTTGGTCTTGTCGGGGACTCGCAGCTGGGTGACGGTGTGTCCGGCCCCGGTGACCGCAGACAGCAGGTGGGCGGCCGGGGCGTCCACGGTGCGCGAACCACGCGCGCTCTTGCCGTCCAGGGCCAGGCTCTCGACCCCGGCCGGGGCGTATCCGAGCAGGTCGGCCAAGCCACCGGGGCACACGGCCAGCAGCACGCGGCGGACAGTGGAGGTGCTCGGGGCGATGCGTACGCCCAGGGCGCCGGCACGGCGGACCGCCAGGCGGGCGAGGGCGTCTTGCGGAGCGGAGCGGGCCCACTGGTCGATGGCGAGGTAGGAACGGGCACCCGCCAGCACCGCGCAGGCGGCCAGCAGCACCGACGTCAGGGAGTGGCGGCGGCCACGCCGGTCACGCGGATCGGGAAGGGTCTCCAGACGGTCCGCCACCGCCGGGATCTCGCGGTGTTGACGTGAGGGCGACTTGGTCAGGCAGACGGTGGCAGGCTGACGGCACATCGAAGCTCCGGTTGTTCAGGGCGACTTGCGAGGTCACCCCGTAAACCGGAGCTTCGTTGCGTGCGTGACGCCTCTCCAGAAGATCGCCACCCTGCGGTGACCAGCGGCGCCACATGATCACCCAGACTTTGAATCAGCCCTGGGGGAGCCTCTGCGCGTTGGAATGTGAATCCGTCGCGCGCGAGTCCGAAGCCGCCTGCTGAGCTGGCGCGACGCTCGGGCGGCCCGCCGAGTAGCCCCGGATGAGACAGGGTTTGGACGGCGTTTGGACACAAGGACAGGAAAGGACTGGCAAGGGTAGGGGAGAGGGGGACCCCTTCACCCGGCTTGACCAGGCAATACGTCAATCCTGGGCATCAAAAACCAAGGCCGCCAAGATCCCCAAAGGACTCATAATCCGTCGGCCGTGGGTTCGAGTCCCACCCGCCCCACCACGAGAAAGTCGCCGTGACCAGCGAAAATGTTGGTTTCAGCGTAGCGCTGGCGAGGCTTTCGCCACACTTTCGCCACACCGACGCGCCGTACGATCCCTCGTATGGCTTCAATCAAGACGCGTGAACGACAGTCCGGAGACGTCACCTACACCGTCGTTTGTGCGGGACGGCGTCTCCCGCACGGGCGACTGGTGTCGCGAACCCTTCGATGACGTGACGCTGGCGGAACGTTTCCGCGACCTGGTCAACGGTCACGGACAGCAATGGCCGCCGGGGTGGGTCAAGGGTGAGGGCTTCGTCGAGGCTGCTGAGCCAGCGGCGTCCGAAGCGGAGATGTTTCCTGCGTACGCCCCACGCCTATGTGGAACTCCTGACCGATATATCCGAGCACACCAGAACCAACTACACGAGGTTCATCGACAACCACCTGGCCCCGTGGTTCGGAGAGTTGTCTGCTTCGGATCGAGGGGACAGGATCACCCGCGACCACGTCAGCCGGTGGATCCTGGACCTCCAGGACGGGAAGCCGGGTCCCCTGCACCCTCCGGGGACGGAACGCCGCAAGTACGCGGCGAAGACGATCGCCAACCTCCAGGGTCTGCTCTACAGCATCCTCCAGTCCGCCGTGGACGCCGACCCTTCTCTCCGTGACTCGAACCCTTGCGCGCACACCAAGCTGCCCAAGGGGAACGACACGGAGGACGACGAGGTCTTCCTGGAACCTGAGGAGTTTGCCCTCCTGCGCGAGCACGTTCGTGCCGACGCCGTCGACATCATCGACGTCCTGATGAGCACCGGCCTCCGGTGGGGTGAGGTGACGGCCCTCCAGCCCCGGGACTTCACGTTGGTGTCCAAGCGGCCCACGCTTCGCGTGTAGCGCGCCTGGAAGCGACGGGGCGAGGGCGGGACGTTCCTCGGCGCCCCCAAGACGAAGAAGTCGCGCCGGACCCTCGTGCTCACGCCGGAGCAGGTGCAGCTGTTCCAGCGGCTCTGCCGCGGGAAGAAGCCTACCGACCTCGTTTTCACCGCCCCGGAGGGCGGCGCCTGGCACTCCGGCGTGTTCCACGCGCATCGCTGGAAGCCCGCCCTGAACGGAGCCAACGCCGCCGGCCTCACCAAGCGCCCGCGCATCCACGACCTTCGCCATACCCATGCCTCCTGGCTCATCGCGGGCAAGGTTCCGCTGCCCGTGATCCAGGCGCGCCTGGGCCACGAGTCGATCACGACAACGGTCGACCGGTATGGACACCTTCTGGAGTCCTCGGACGACGAGGTCGTGGCAGCCGTCGAGTGGGCGATGGGCGCAGCGATTCCGCGGAACGCCGCCCAGGCGGCCTGAGGAAGCTGTGGGGAGCCGAGGCAGGCCAGCGGCGCTTCCCGTTCCGGCCTCCCGTCCTGATTACGCGCCGGCAGGCATGGCCGTACGACCCCGAGTGTCGGTGGGGCCGAATAGCATCCGGGCGACGCAGGTGGAGTCCGCTTGGCCCCGGACGCCACCTGTCTTCGAGTGAGCTGGTCACATGAGGGGAGACGCGGCTATGGCGTGGGAATCGGTACTGGTGTCGGAGTTCCAGCGGCTCCAGTCCAGTCCGGACGCGCATCGGCGCGGCCGGAAGTTCGAGGAGCTGCTGGAGCGGCTCTTCCAGAACGCGCACTTCCGCGTCCAGCGCAACCCCGGCACCGCTCGCCCCAGGCAGACCGACCTTCTCGCGAGTTATGGGGACACCTGGTATCTGATCGAGGCCAAGTGGGAGAAGGCCCCCATCAACGTGGACACCTTCGATGCCGTGCGATCTCGGATGGAGCGCGCAGTCCCTTCCGCGGTGGGCGTGATCATCAGCATGTCCGGCTTCACGGACACCGTCATCCCAGAGGTAGAGAAGTTCAGAGGGAAGCAGCCCATCCTGCTCATCGGGCCGAAGGACCTGTTGCAAGTCCTCCGCGCGCCGGAGTCGCTTGCCAACCTCCTGCGCATCAAGCGGGAAGAACTCATGGTTCATGGGCGCGTTCACCTGAGCGAGGAGACCACGAGGCGTGCTCGCCGCCGTTCGGTTTCGGACCTGCCGGCCGCAGCGCTGACGGTCCTTGGTGTCGATCAGCAACCGCTCCCGTACGTGACAAAGGAGGGCGGATTCGCAGGGCTGGTCTTTGCGCACGATCTCCCAGATGTTGACTGGGTGATCGCGGGCGGCAGGGGTGTGACGCTGGATCTGCCAGTAAGTCGAATCGACGAACGTGGGCTCATCGATCTCGTTCACACCCTCAACTCCATGGGATGGACAACGTCCCAACCAAGCTGGAGTATCCGGCAGTTGAATGTGGGGTGGCATGGCACCGGAGCGCGCGAGTTCGTTGGGGTTCTCGCTGCGAGGGCGGAGCGCTACCAGGACCTTCCCGAGGAAGAGGTCCATCACTCTGAGCAGGTGACCTACTTCGACACCTGCGCAGGCGGCGGCTTTTACACCCTTAGCGCCGACATCTCCACAGACGGCTCCAGAGTCACCGGCTGCAACGTGTCGTTCCAGCTGGTCGGCGTGCCCGTTGATGTCCATCCCCTTCGGCACCTGTTCGAGCAGTACGACGCAATGCCCGTCGGCTTCTTTCGCCCGCTTGCCGGGGCGTCCGTGACCCGTGGAAACTTGGAAGCTGATGAGCCGCTGCAAGCCGTTGGGTATGTCGTCTCCTCGGACACGTTCCCGGATGGTGCCCTGGTCGGCGATCTGGCGGGCTCGGCGGCGGGGTCTGATCCTCCGGAACGGTGGGTCACGGGCATCGTGGCCCGGAACCCGTACTTCAAAGCGGACGGGGCGTTGACGCCGGAAGGATGGCCGAGTGTGCTCGCCACCAGCGAGGTCATCGTGTGTGCTCTCCGATCCCACCATCCGCTGACGAAGATCCCGGACGCCTACTCCCTGGTCTCGTGGGAGCGTGCGCGCACATCGGACGCGGAGGTCTTCCGGCCCGTGGCCGACTGGTAGTCCGTGGCTGAGGCCGGTGCCACATCGGCAGTGCCTGTAGGGCATCCTGTACGTGCTGATCAACGACATCGCCTGGCAAGGGCTGCCGCTGGAGCTGTGGTTCGGCTCGCGCCAGAGGTGCTGGCAGCGGTTGGACTGGCAGAGGGCCGGGGTCTTCGGTAGGCCGCACCGGATCCTGCTCGCCGAGCTGAACGCGGCCGACGAGCTGGACTGGTCCCGGGGATGCGTCGACGGTTCCCAGTCCGTGTCAAAAATGGGGTGTCGACACCGGTCCGTCGCCGGTCGGCCGGCGGCAGCCGGGCGGAAATCATCATCTGATCTGTGACGGGCGCGGCACCTCATTCAAGGTCATCGCCACCGCTGCCAACGTCAACGACGTCACCCAGCCCCTAGCCTGATCGACGGCATCCCGCCCGTCGTCGGACGCCCGGGCCGGCCCCGACGACGCCCTGAGGCCTGGTGGCGACAAGGGCTACGGCTCCGACCCCAATCGCTGCGAACTGCGTAAGTGCTGGACCCCGCCGGTGATCTCCCGCAGGGGCTCCTCGAGCATCGAGGGCCTGGGTAAGATCCGCTACGTCGTCGAGCAGATCTTCGCCCCGCTCCATCAGTTCAAACGCCTCGCCGTTCGCTGGGAACGCCGCACTGAACTCCACTCGCCTTCGTCTCGTTCGCCTGCAGCCTCATCTGCTGTAGACGCCTCAAGAACACCCGAACATGATCGTGTTGCGAGCTCTTACAGTTGCGTCCAGTCGGCCGCGATCCAACCCGTGATAGCGGCAACGACCCATCAGTGCACGGGCCCTCGCCCGCTGACGCCGCCGTCAACTACTGCCCTCATGCCGCCGATAGGCCCCTCCGGAACCTTCGGAGGGGCCTATCAGTTTGCCTGTGCTACAGAAGTGCGTCGATCATTCGACGGAACCAGACGGACATCTCCATCCCGTCCTGGCGCGGGTCGTAGCACGCTTCAGCCCTATCTAGCCAAAGCGCTGCTAGCTCCTCTTCGCGCGGACCAGAACTCAGCACCCTTTCAATGGCAATTCTCAGTTCCTCGACCAACTCGGGAGGTTCACTGTCTCGGAACTCAGTCAAGATTTGGATAGGATCCTCTGTCTCCAGGTCGTAATCCTGATGGAAATATGCCTGTGCGAGGTATTGAAGTTTTTCCACTTCTATCACGGGCTCGGGTAGGAAGTGACAATGTGGTACCCGTTCGGCATCGAAGGATTCCGTTGCAGGACGGTGGTCACCCCCGAAGGCGAGAGAACGCTCTGCGTGGCACGCTCGTACACCCTCCATCCGCGGCATTCATCGGCCCGTTAATCACCAGACGCCTTCCACTTCCCGAAAGCCATTGAGAGATATCCCCTTGATTGGCGGCAAGGTTTCCACCCGTAGCCCTCTCCGCTGCTGCCAAATCGGTAAAGGTCGAGGAGTGGCGGATGTTGCGGGCTGCCAGTTCAGCGTCAGTCTTGCCTACGTAGCGCGCGATCGCGTGACCACCCGCAGCTTCATGCCGGGCAAGGGGGCAGCTGCTGTTGTGAACGAGGACCGGCGTGGCGCCCGCCAGTACATAGTACGTGGGCTACGCGACCCCTCTCTACCTGCGTTTTCGCAGGTCAAGCGGTATTCAACAGTCCGCTGATGTACGGGTTCGGCCGGGGTTGTTCGTGGCCGTCGCCGTCCCTACTGCCGTCAAGCGCCCTGCTTGATCAGGAAGGCCGGTGGCCTCGCGGCGGCCCGGAGGCGATCTCTCGGCCCCGTGTATAGCGGGACTCGCAACGCCGGACTCTCTGGCGGTGAGGAAGCCGGCCGAGAGGGGTCCAGGCTGGCGCTGGGAACTTCGCTCCCCGCCAGAGGCGACGCCGGCCACCGCCCTCGGTGAGCCCGGCGACAGACGTGAGGGTCGACCCCTGGCTGACCCTGTGCCTGCGATCCAGCCGTAGGACGGTCGTAGGCGATAGCTTGCTCCGCCAGGAGCCTGCCCCGGTCACCCCGACGAGCTGGCTGGTTGCCGCTCCCGCATCCCTGGGTAATGCTCCGGTTGCCGAGGGCGACTCGCCGCCTGCTGCGCCGCAGACTTCCGAGTAAACGGCGGGTTTGTCGGCGAAGGCAGCCAGCCCCAGCGGGCGGGGCCCGCCTTGAATCTCGTAGAGAAAATCTGAACGCACCGCCCTGACCGGCGTCCCGGCGCGGTGGGTCAGCGGCCCCGCTCACCGCTGCCTGACTCCAGGGCCTCGATGCGGCCATGAAGGTCGGCGATCTGCTGAGCAGCCTCGGCCAGCGCACGTTCCAGCGCCTCGACGCGGGCCACCGTCCCGGTGGCGGGCGTGGTCGCCGCGGGGCCGTCGAGGTCATCAGCGTCGCCGACGGCGTGGTCGTGGTGGGCGACGAAGGCGCCCTTGCCGGGCCGGGAGACCGCCCACCCCTCCTGCTTCAGCAGGGCCATGGCCCTCTGCACGGTCAGGCTCGCCGCCCCGAACTCCCGCATCAACACGGCCTGCGTCGGCAACGCATCCCCGGGCCGCAGCCCGCCGGAGCGGATGCGCTCGCGCAGGGTCTCGGCGATGACCTCGAACGTCAGCGGTACCCCGCTGCCCGCCGGCCTGCGCCCGCGCCGTCTCGTCACCACGCCTGGTCACCCCTGCTTTCCACGCCCTCTACCAGCAATGTCCGGCCCTTCCAAGCCGGGAAACCGGCCCACACTACCCGCGTCCCGACCCCACAGAAAGGAATGAGGAGGGATGCACTTGAATCGCAAGGACGCCCTGGCCAAGCTCACCGAGAAGATCGCCGCCAGCAACCGCGGCCTCCCCGTCCCCTCCGCGCAGGGCAGCGTGGCCGCGTACCTGACGTACTGGCTGGAGAACGTCGCCGTCCACCACCTCCGCGAGAACACCCACACCCGCTACACCACCTGCGTCCACCGGTATCTCATCCCCGGCCTCGGCAAGAAGAAGCTCACGAAGCTCACCGCCAAGGACGTCCGCACCTGGCTCAACCAGCTCCGCACCACCTGCCAGTGCTGCACGCGCGGCCTCGACGCCCGGCGTGATCAGCCCCGCTGCTGCGCCGCCAGCCAGTGCTGCCACAAGCTGCTCTCCCCGCTGACGCTCACCTACATCCACTCCGTGCTCAAGTCCGCCCTGGAACACGCCGTCCGCGAAGAGGAGATCCCGCGCAACGTCCGCACCAGCACCCCGCGGCCCCGACGCTTCGAACCCCTCACCGCCAACGAAGCCCGCCAGTCCCTCGCGGCCACGCGCGAACACCGGTTGCACGCGCTGTTCGAACTGGCGCTCCACATCGGACTCCGCAAGGGCGAACTCCTCGGCCTGCGCTGGGAAGACCTCGACCTTGATGCGGGCACCGCCGCCGTCCGCCGAACCCTCCAGCGCACAAGCGCGGGTGGGCTCACCACGCTGCCCACCAAGACACGGGCCTCCGAGCGCCGCATTGCCCTGCCCACGCTGCGTCCAGTTGCTGAAGCTCCACCACCAGCAGCAGAAGCACCAGGGCGAGGCCGCAGGCACCGCATGGCAGCACGACGGGCACGTGTTCACCACCGCGCAGGGCCGACCGATCGACCCGACCAACCTCACCCGCGCCTTCATCACGCTCCTTCGCAAGGCCGGCCTCCGCCGCATCCGCTTCCACGACCTGCGGCACTCCGCTGCCACGCTGCTCCTGGAACAGGGCGTCGAACTCGTCGTGATCAAGGAACTCCTCGGCCACGCCCACATCAGCGTCACCGCCACCGTCTACGCCCACGTCCGACTCCGCCTCCAACGCGACGCTATCGACATCCTCGGCCACGCCCTCCGCAACCCAGCCGAGAGCGCAGGCCAGCCCGACTGCGGTGACGACCCACCGCTCTGCGCAGCCCCCGTCCGCTGACGTTGCCGTCAACTACTGCCGTCAGACCGTGCTGAAGCCCCGCCAGGACGTATCTGACGGGGCTTCACATTTGCACCTGCGTGAGGGCTCTATCGCCCCCAGGCAGACTCACGGAACCGCCGCACCTGAGAGGTGCTCGTCGACCACTCAGAGATGCGGTTTCCATCCTCGTCGACCGACGATCGAGCCTCTACGTACCGCCACGGCTCCTGCGGGTTGAACTGCTCGCTGAGTTCGTCCAGGAAGATGATCGAGTTCTGCACGTAGACCTCTTCCCCGTCCCGATACATCGGCCAACAGGAGATGAAGTTACTGGCCGCCGGATCGGTGATTGAGGCGATGAGGCAGGAGGTTGAATTATCGGCCTCTTCTAGCTTCCTCAGCGCACCATCCCAGCTTCGGCGATAGTCATCCACCGTCCAGAAACTCAGGTCCATCAGGAACGTCTCCGTGAACTCGCCGACCCTGATCCTGCCGACCGCCTCAAGGGGTAGCGAACTCGTACCCTCTGAGGTCGGACAATCGATCACCTCGATCACGAAGTCGTCATTCCTTGAGGTAGTTGAGATCTGGGTCATAGGTTCCGATCCGTTGTCCCTTGCGATTGAACATCTTCCAGCCATCCGACACGTTATGCCCGTCGACATCAGGCGTGATGTAGTTCTTTCCGTTAGAGAAGACCACCTGACCGTGCGAATTGAACGGTGCCTTCTGTGCGGGAATCCTTGTTCTATACCCGAGCGCACCTGCCCGATCAGCCACGGTCCCGGCGTAAAGTTCTCGACTCTGCCGACTGCGCTCAGCCACCGTATCCGGATGGTAGGGGTCACCCTTGAGCGCGGGGGAAGAGGTATACCCCTCCGGGAGGTCACAGTTGCTGTTGTGAACGAGAACCGGCGTAGCGCCCGCCAGTACATAGTACGTGTGCAGGTCGTCGACCGTGAGGTTGTAAACCTCGGCGCTGATCGCAGTGTGGCGCCGAAGGCCCAGTACCCGGACCCGGTTTCCCTTCTGATCCTGCAGCCATTGGCCCGTTCGCAGGTGTGTGGCGTCCGCCCAGCGGTCAAGCCCAGGAAGCCAGAACGGGTGGTGGGCAGTCGCGGTCAGCGATGCGATCCCGTTCGGTGTTCCGAGCCTGATCTCCACGAGTTCCTTGTGACCCTCGCCCTTGATCTCGGCGGTGACCGGCTTGGCGTGGATGGATCCGTCCCGAGTGTCTCCGGCAAGGACCAGTTCGCCGACCTTCACCTCTTCGATCGGCTTCGTGGAACCGTCGGCCATGAGGACCATCGTCCCTGGCGTGAAGCTATTGCAAGGGGGCGTCGGTGTCAGCTTCTTGATCTGCTTGGTGAAGTGCCTCGATATTCCAATTCCTGAAGGCCTGCCGCCGCCTTCGAACGCGCCCGCCTGGGCACCTTTCTCGAGCTCTACGAGCTTGAGAAGATGTTCCATTTCCTCCCCGCAATCAAATGCGTCCGGTCCGGCGCACGTGTTGGAGGCTGCGGAAAGAATGTCGTTCGAAGTTATCCCTCGGGGGCTTCTTTGCTTGTCGAGATTGTCCCCGTAAGCCTTCTTGAAGGCCTGGAGCTTAGCTCCCGAGTAGTAGGTCGATGCTGCCGATTCGATGAGATCCGACGCGGCTGCGGCTTCTAGGTTGAAGACATAGACCGGGTCGCTTGCATCGACTGGTGTGTTGAACTTTTTGAAGTCGCCCGTCGTCCTCTCATCCCACTTTCCATCGGAGCCGATAGAGCAGCTGGTTCCGCGGTCCGCGCAGGGTGAGAGACCCGAAGGGTCGCTCATGGACACCGGGCTGTTGTTGGCGTAGTTGTACCCGTTCATTTGGAGCGGGTCGGTCACGTCGATGAGGGGGTCGGCGGAGATGAAGCGGCCGATGTGCTGGTCGTATTCGCGGGCGCCGATGTGGGTGAGGAGGGTGGCGCTGTCGTCGATTCCGACGCCGAGGTAGCTGCGCTTGTTGGGCCAGCTGGTCGGCTTGGTGCCGCGGGCTTCGCCGTAGGGCTTGAAGGAGCGGCGGGTGACGGGCTGGGTTCCGCCGGCTTCGACGGTTGTGTGAGCGGTGCCCAGGTGGTCCGTCAGGAGGACGTTGTACTTGTGGCCCGTGCTGGACTGGTTCGTCGTGGTGCGGACCACTGTGGGGGCACCGGGATGGCTGTAGGCGCGGGAGGCGCGGGTGATGAGGCCGACGGAGTCGGTGGTGAGCTCGGTTTCGCCGAGGTAGAGCGTGCTACCGCTGGGTGAGTCTTCGAGGAGGCGGTTGCCGTCGGCGTCGTAGACGTAGCTGGTCTTGTTGGTGCCGGCGGTGATCGAAGCGAGCTTCTGCTCAGGCGTCCACTCGAGGTCGTGATTCGGGGCGCTCTGCGGGGGGTTGCGCCACTTGGTCGTGCCCGTGGCGTTGTAGGTGTAGTAGGTGGTCTCGAGCGGTGTGGGGGAGGTTACGCCGGTCAGCGTGTGGGGCTGGGTGGCGCTGTACTTGTAGGTGTAGCTGATGTTGTCTGCTGCGACGCCCGCCGGGTCGTGCTCGACCTTCGTGGCCCGGTTACCGATCCAGTCGTAGGTGAAGGACTGGCGGTAGGCGGCGCTGCCGGTGACGCCGCTGGTGGCAACCGTTCCTGCGTAGGGGGAGGCCTCGGCCAGGTCAGCTGGCGTGGTGTTCGCGGCGTAGGTGGCGTCGACCACGGGGCCGCTGGAGGGGGCGCCGGAGCTGTTGTAGCCCCAGGTGCTTCCTGTGGCGGCCTTGCAGCCGATGCCTGCTCCGTTGGGCTTGATGTTCGAGGTCCAGGCGTTGACCAGCTGCCCCATGACGTCATAGGTGAAGCACTGGTTGTCCCAGGTCGTGCTCGTGGTCGAGACGGCGTCCTGGCGTGCGCTGGCGGTGATCATGCCTGCGTTGTCGTAGGCGTAGCCGGTGTCGGAGATGCGGTGGGGGCCGGCCTTCTCGCGGTCGGTCACCGTGCGCATGAGGCGACCGGTGTGCTCGTCGATGAAGTTGGTCGTCCAGACGCGGTAGGGCTGTGCGCTGGAGACCGAGCGGAGGACTTCGCCGTACGGGGAGTAGGTGACGTCGGAGGTGTACCAGGCGTGGCCTGATGTGGACTCGGGCAGACCGTCTTCGTTGTAGCGGGTGATGACCTTCTCGGTCGGCAGACCGCCCTTGGCAGGCAGCGTGACGGAGAGTGGCTTGCCGGTGAGGGTGTACGAGTAGCCGTAGGTGTACGTGCCGGACAGGCCCGTTGTCATGGCGTTGGACGGGATGATCACCTGGCGGCCCGTGGGGCGGTACTCGGTGTCGTAGCCCGTGACCTTGGTGACGTAGTCGCCGGTGCTGGTGTGACGCTTGGACTCCGAGGGCAGACCGAGTGCGCCGGCCACGTCGTAGGTGTACACCTTGACCGGGTCCTGCAGCTTGGAGCCCTCGTGGACCGTTGTGACGCGGCTGAGCGTGTCGTAGGTGGTGTACGTGGTCTGGCCAGTCGCGTCGGTGACGATGGTGGGGCGGTCGGCGGCGTCGTACTGGGTCTGCGTGATGCCGGTGTCGGGATCCTTGGCCGAGGTCACTCGGCCGCGGACGTCATAGGTGTACGTCCACGAGTTGCCGGCCGGGTCGGTGACGACATCGCGGTTGCCGCGCTTGTCGTAGCTGTACTTGGTCGAGCGGTACTTGCCGGATGCGACGTGGTGCCTGAGTTCGGTGACGCGGCCCAGGGCGTCCGTGACCGTGGTAGTCGTGGGAACGCTGGAGCCGGCCGGGTCGACGGTGGTGGTGGTGTCGCCGTATGTGGTGGTGGTCCAGGCGGCGGCGCGGGGCTTCCCGTTGTACGGGATCTCCCTGACGGGGCGTTCCATGCCGTCATAGACGGTCTTGACCCGCCTCTTGACGAGGGTGGCGGACTGGACCTTGAACAGGTCGGTTGCCGGTTCGCCCTTGACGAGGTAGCCGCTGGTCTGTTCAGCGACGAGACCGTGGTCGTTGTACAGCGTGTCGGTGATGATGCGGCCGGGGCCGTGGGCCTCGGCTTGCGTCTGGACCTGCCGCATCAGGCCGTCGTAGAGCGTGACCTGGCGTGCGTAGCCGCCGTCGTCCTTGAGGGTCTTGACGGTGACCGCCGTAGGGCTGGTCATTCCGTTGGAGGCGACGTTTGCGCTCTGGTAGCTGATGTCGACGTCAGGGGTCTGGGTCCCGGAAGACCGGGAAGGGGTCCAGCCCTTTGTGAGGCGGCCGAGAGCGTCGTACTGCATGCGGGTGACGCGACCGTTGGGGTCGGTGACCGTCAGCGGCAGAGAGCGACCCGGGTCGAAGGTCGTCGTGGTGGCATGGCTCTTGGTGTTGATCGTCTTGACCGAGGTGACCGGTCCTCCGGTGTCGCCCGGCGTGTACTGGGTCTCCGTCTTGCCCGTCGCCGGCTGGGTCACGGTACGCGGACGGCCGAGCGGGTCGTAGGTGGTGCTGGTGGTGACGGAGTGGGTGCTGCCGGTGCCGTCGATCGCGGCCACGCTCGTCACAAGGCCCTTGGTGGGCTCTGTACCGAGGTTGAGGCCGTCGTAGCGGGTCTCGACCGAGCCCTTCAACTCGGTTGCGACGTTGGCATTGGAGTGGTTCGCGCACGTGGTGGCCGTGGTTCGGACCGTGCTGGGCAGGCCGATCAGCCACGCGGTGGTGTTGTGGACGTAGGACGTCTTGGTGCAGGTCTGCTCGGAGAGGGTTTCCGTCGTGCCGTTGTCGGTCACGACGGCGGTCTCGACGCTGGTGGGCAGCCCGTTGCCGTCGCGCGTGAGGGTGGTAGAGCGGACACCCCTCCAGTTCGCGCCGTCAGCCTGGATGGTGTCCGTCTTTTTGATGCCTGTGCGGTAGGCACGCAGCGGGGACAGCACCGTGTCGTTCTCGGCACGACGCTCACGCGACGCGGTTTCCACGGACTCGTCAGGGAAGGTCCGGGTACGGCTCTTGAAGACCGGCTTGGTGGCCGTGTTGTTGTCGAAGTAGGTCTTGGATGTGTCGGAGTTAAGGAAGGTGAGAGTCTCGGCCGTCATGCCGGCGTACTGGGGGGCGTCGTCGGCGAGGAGAACGGTGCCGTCGACGGAGTCCTTGACCTCTCCGCCTATGCCCTGGAAGTACAGCGTCGTGGATCGGGACTGTGACGCGGGCGCGTGCGGAGGGTCCCCCGGCTTCGGGCTGCTTGTGGGAGGAACGGTCTTGGGGCCCTTGGTGACGGTGACTCGTCGGTAGCCGCGCCAGCCGCTGTAGGTGCGCAGGCCGGGGCGGAGGAACTCGTCGTCGCTCTTGGCCCAGGCCGGCCACGCGTACGAGTAGTAGGTCCTGACGGGCTTGCCGAAGATCGTGGCGACCTTGTCGGTCTCGGTGACCGAGTAGACGACGTACCTGTTGAACCATGCCTTCGCGGGAGCCTTTTCCTCCCCGTCAGGCGACCAGCGGACCGGGTAGCAGGAGCCGTTGGCTTCGCCCTTGTCGGTCTCCGGTTCGTACTGGCAGCCGCCGATGTACTCGACCTCGATGTCGGCGCCGGCTTCGGTGGCGACGGTTCCGATGCGGGGGCGGGTGAACCCGGGACGCTTTGTGTCGCCCGCCTTCCTGACGAGGTTGGGAAGGTGCTTGTCGAGGAGGTACTTCTGCAGCGAGGCGGGCGATCGCTTGCCTACTGTGTAGGGAGCGAAGCTGACGCCGTCCTTCGACTGAACGGTCCCGGTCGTGTCACCCGGGGCGAAACCGCGACGGGTGATCGACTTGAGCCACATGCCGGGAGCGGTGTCGTACAGATCCTCGGGGAAGTGCTGGTCGAGCGTGTACGTATCGACTTTGCCGAGCTCGGTCTGGCCGGGGCGGACGGGGCGTTCGGCGTTGGTGGTGACGGTCCTGAGACGGAGCTGCGTCCAGAAGGACGGGAAGCCGGGGCAGAGCTTAGAGGTTTCAGCGCAGTTGAGGGATCCCGGAGTGTCCCACCAGGGACGGTAGGACGTGGGGTTGCCGGGCTTGAATTTCGTGGAGGCGCAGTCGGCAGACGACTTGGTGCAGCGCTCAGCAGTGCCGAAGACGACGGTAGCGGAGGGCTTGGTGAGGTCGTTCGCACGCATGCCGTACTCGATGCTGATCGGATGGGCGGAGCGTTCGTACTGCTCGGGCTTGACCCCGTCGCGCTTGCCACGGACGGCGTAGTAGTTGGACTCCTGGCCCCAGTTGACGACCATGACGTTGCCGTGAACGTCTTCGACCTTGTCCAGGCCCCAGCGCCACGCCTGCTGCTTGCCGGTGCCGCAGCGGGAGGAGGCGAAGGCCGTCTGGTAGCAGGGCTCGCCAGGGTGGTTACCGAAGACAGGGACAGTGGATACGGAGTTGGTGACGGCGTGCCCCCCACCCACGTCGTTTAGCCCGAAGTGGTATTGGGTGCCGTCAGTAGTGGTTACCTTCCACCGCTCGCCGTTGTCGTCGCCATTCGTGCCGCCGGTGATGCGCTCGACGCGGGTGCCGTCGTCCTTCTGGGGACGGTAACGCTCGGTGGCGTTCTCGGGGTTGGTGCTCGCCGAGTCGTCGCGGACGAGCTCGGTGGTGGTGCCTCCGAGGGACATGACCGCGTTGTAGGAGACCCAGCAGAGGTCGCTGGTCTTGTCGGCCTTCGCCGCGTTGTTGGGGGTCTTCGCGGAGAGCGTGCGGGTGTCGTCGTTGCAGGTGCGGTAGCGACGCTCGATGAAGCCCGGGCTGTAGTCCCAGCCTTCACCCACCCACGACGCCTGACCGGAGGAGACGGCGGTCTTGCCGTCGACCGTCTGCGAGTTGTAGGAGAGCGTGACGTTGGGGGCAGGGCCGGCCGGGGCCGGCGGCATGACCATGGGGTAGGACCACGTGAACGCGCCAGAGGAGCCGCCCGCGGACCACTTGCCGCTGGAGGCCAGAGGACTCGCCCTGAAGGAACCGCCCGGGCCTATGCCGGAGTCGACGGTGCCGAGGACCGTCTTGTCGCCGGATGCCGCTGCGGGTGTCGCGGTGTAGGCGGCCTGTATGAAGCCCGAGGTGGGGCCGGTTGCCGTGGCGGCGGTGGGCGTCACCGTGCCGTCAGCGGCGGTGTCGACCGTGGCGGTGAGGGTGTTGGTGACAGGGTCGTTGACCGTTTCCAGTTCTTCGTACTCCTGGCAAGCCGGTACGAGCGGTGTGGTGAGGTAGCACTCGGGGAACTGGGCCAGGGTCAGACGGGATGCCCAGTCCGCGCCTTGAAGGTTCTCGAAGGCGGAGTACTGGATGCCGACGGTGAGAGGAACCGAGCCGGCTGCGGGGGCCTGGACGGCGATGACCGAGCCGACCTTGAGGGCCTCTTGGTCCTCGGTGATCTCTTTGCTGCGATCGACGACGCTGAACTGCCACGTGCCTGTCGGGGCGGGGTAGCCCTCGGCCTGGCCGGCGACGATGGGGAGATTGGGGATCTGCGTGAGATCGCTCGCCTCTGTCGTCTCCGTAGTCGTCGCTGTGTATGCGGCAGGGGTGACAGCCGGAGACCCGAAGGTGAAGGGCTCGGTTTCGGGAGCCGGCGGTGTGGTCGTGCCGGCCGGCGCCTGCTGCTGGTCGGCGGTGACCTCGACCTTGAGCGACTCGAGTTCCTTCTCGAACGTCTCGCCCTCGACGGGCTTTTCGGGCTCGATGGCCTCGAGCTCAAGCGGCTCGGCATCAAGGGTCTCGCGCCCGGTCTCGACGTTCCCGGGGTCCGGCGGCATGGCCAGGGACTGGGCAGGCAACAGGCCTACCAGCAGGGCCGCGCCCAGCGCGGGTATGACGGTGCGCCGAACCCGGCGACGGGCTTGACGGTGACGAGCGAACAAGGCGAGGTCCCTCCGGACCACTTGGAGCGGGCCGGAGGCACGCCACAGGTGATTGCACTTCAGATTCGGAAGATTCTGCGTGCACTTCGTGAAGGAATGCCAGAGGAGTTGTAATCGACGTGAGGATTGTCACGGTGCGTAATCATCTAGATGGTATCGGAATCCTTAATTCCGGATGCATCGTGCATTCATGTCGCTCATGGGCGTAGGGGGCCATGGGGATGTGTGGGGTATCGCGGTGCGAAGTAGCTGTTCGCGACGACTGTTTATGTCGTTTTCCTGTTATCTGTGCCTGCGTCGATGTGTAGCAAGTGCCTGCATGCATCGTGTGCCGTATCGACGCGTGTACGCAGTGAGGGCACGGGGCGCCCTCTGGGTGAGCCGAAGGCGGGGTGACGCAGCGAGGTTGATGGGCCATCATCGGCTCGCCCGGCCATACGCGCGCGGTGTCGATTCCGATCCGGATTCCCACCTTCGCTGACGCGGTGGCGGGCTTCGTGGTTTCAACCGGTGCCGCCAGGGCCCGGAATGCGTGGGAAGAAGGGTCCTCACCCGATGAGACAGACATGGCAGCGGCCGGCGAAACGGCGCGTGAGTGCCGTGGTGGTCGCGGCCGCGCTCGCGGCGGGCGGCATCACCTACGCAGGCTTCCAGGCCGGCCCTGGCGACCAGGCGACGACCGTTCCGGACGAAGGCAAGAAGGGTAAGGGCGGGCCTGCGAAGCGGACGGTGGACGAGGTCTCGGCCGCCTCCTCGGCCCGTAGGACCGGCAAGCCCGTCGAGGTCACCGCGCTGCGGACCATACGCTCGACCACCTGGGCGCGGCCCGACGGGCTTACGACGAAGAAGCTCTACGCATCCCCGATCTGGGCCAAGGTCGGCGATGAGTGGAAGAAAATCGACACGACGCTGAAGCGGTCCGATTCGGGTTGGTCGCCGGCCGCCACGAACACGCGGGTCGTGTTCTCCGGCGGCGCGGCCGGAGCCGGCGCCGCTCGGGCATCGCGTGGGCAGGTTCACCGGGTTTCGCTCGTGAAGAGCCTGAAGATGGAGGGCGAGGCGGGCACTCCGCTGATCACCCTCACCGTCGGTGGCACGGAGGAGATCCCCGAGACCCACGAGATCCAGCTCACGTGGCCGGGGCCTGTCCCCACGCCGATCATCAACGGCTCACGTGCTCTGTACCCGGAGATCCTCCCGGGGGCGGACCTGGTGCTGACCGCGGAGGACAGCGGCTTCGCGCAGATCCTCGTCGTGAAGAACCGCCAGGCCGCAGCTGACCCGCGCGTCGCGCAGCTCTCGTACGGGCTCTCGTCTTCCACGCTTACCTTCAGTCTCGACGACTCGTCCGGCATCGTGACGGCGGAGGACCTCGACGGACAGGAGGTCGCGCTCTCGCCCACGCCTCTGATGTGGGACAGCAGCGGGACGCCGGCCGTCACCGACGGCGAAGTCGGCGCCTCCTCGCAGCCGACCGGGCCCGAAGCCCCCGAAACGCCGGCCACCACCCCTGCCCCTGACCCGTCCAACACGCCCGATGACGCCACGAGCGCGCCGGAGCCGAGCACCAGCACGACGACCGAACCGCCGGCGGACGACAACATCGACCCTGACGTCGAGGACCTGCCCACTGCCACGGACGAAGCCGCCCCCACCGTCACCGACACGCCGCTGCCGTCGGCACCGGCGGAACCGACGCCGGCCCCCTCACAGACCGGGGATGCGGCGACGCTGAACCTGCCGCTCCTCAACGGCCCGTCCCCTGACTCTCATGGCGAGGTCGTCGAGGCCGAGCTCGGTGACGGTACATGGCTCCTCACGCCCAATCAGGACTTCCTCAACGATCCGACCACGGTCTATCCCGTCTTCATCGACCCCACCGTCAAGAAGCACACGCAAGACTGGACCATCGCCTACAAGAAGCACCCCAAGGCGACGTTCTTCAACGGTGCGGACTTCAACGCAGGCGGCACACATGAAGCCCGAGTCGGCTACGAGTCCGACACCTGGGGCACGTCCCGGTCCTTCTTCAACATCGCGTACGACAAGAGCCTCAAGGGCGCGAAGATCCAGAAGGCAACCTTGCGGATGCTCGAGACGTATTCCTGGTCTTGCCAGGCGCGTTCCATGTCCGTCCATTCCACCGGTCGTATCAACGGCAAGACCAACTGGAAGAACGCGCCGCCCCTGACCGACTCGAACCTGGCGGCGCCCGCCCGCAGCTTCGCCCACGGCTACAAGAGCGGCTGCCGTGACGCGTACGAGACGTTCAATGTTCTCGGAGTCGCACAGAAGGCCGCCGACGCGGGCAAGAGCATGATCACCTTCGGCCTGCGGGCCAGGGACGAGAAGTCGCAGTTCTCGTGGAAGAAGTTCCAGGCCGACGGTGACAATGCCCCGTATCTGGAAGTGACCTACAACCGGGCACCCACCGCTCCCACCAACATCGACCTCGGCCCCGACTTCAAGTGCACCACCACCACGCCGTACGTCAGGGTCGGCTCCTCCAGCCTCACCTTCACCGCGCGGGCGACGGACCCCGACAAGAACCTTGACTACCTCGACTTCGCCCTGTGGCCGACCGGCAAGTGGTCCACCACCGGCGACATGCTCAGGTCCACGGGCACCGTCTCCGTGGGCGCCGACACCGACGCCGCCACACGCACCACGTCGGCCTTCTCCACCAGCGGGCTGGTGAACAACACCGTCTACTCGTGGTCCGTGCGGGCCGTCGACGCCGCCGGTGCCACGTCGGCGTACAGGCCGACCGTTCCCTGCCGGTTCATTTGGGACGAAGCGGCCCCTCGGCCCCCTCGGGTCACCTCCACCGACTTCCCCAACGCCGACGGCTCCGAGAACGGTTTCGGAAACGAGCCTGAGGACTCCAACTGGTCGAAGTTCAAGTTCGGGTCCTCCGGAAGCTTCAAGTTCCAGGCCATGGATACCGACGTCATCCGGTTCGAGTACGGCTTCAATGCCAACAGCTACCCCTACTCCCTCTCCCGGACCGCCGGCGCACCCACCACGACCATCAGCACGTTTTCGGGCGCCAAGCCACCTACAGCAGGGCCCAATGTGTTGTACGTGAGGGCCGTTGACGGAACCGGTCACGTCTCCGAACCCACCAAGTACTTCTTCTACGTCACCCCCCGCGACAAGAAGGACTCCCCGGGTGATGTCACTGGTGACGGGCTCCCCGACTTGTTCAACGTGCCGTCCAGCAACAACCTGCGGTTGTTCCCGGCGCATGCCGACAACAGCACCCCGCCCAAGGGCACGGGCAAGTTTGACTACTCCATGTCCGGGGCCTACCAGCTGAACGCGGCCAGGGATCCCAACGGCGGCGACAAGGAACCGGTCTTCACCGCTCCCCCGTCCGCGCATTTCAAGGATGCGCTGATCACCCACAACGGCGACTTCTACGGCGGTGACGGGCTGGAAGACATCGTCGTGCGTACCGGCGGCAAGCTATGGATCTATCCCGGCGACGGATACGGTGCGGTGAACGTCACCAAGCGCCGCGAGATCCTTCTCCCCTCTGATGCCCCTGCCCCCTCCTCGCTTAGCCAGATAGTTGCCGTCGGAGACGTTACCGGGGACGGCCTCCCCGACGTGTTCGCCACTGCTGGAGATGCCCTATGGGCCTTCACCGGCTACACCGGCGCCTCCTTCGCCGACGCCCAGATGCTGACCAGCGCTCCTTGGGCAGACCGTGACATCGTCTCCGTCGCAGACAGGAGCGGAGACGGCGTACCCGACCTGCTCTTCCGCGGTGAGCAGGAAGGGCGCGGACTTCTCCTGCGTCAGGGCAAGCCCGCCGCTGGTGGCGGCGTCGACCTCACGTCTTTGTCCGCCGGCGCCAATTCCAAGACCGGCGAAGACGAGATCTACGGAACCACCGGATGGGGGAAGGCCAGCATGAGATTCGTCATCGGAACCCCCGACGTCAACGGCGACGACATCCCCGACACCTGGGCCGTCTCAACCGACGGAACGATGTACTTCTACGCCGGAGGACGTACCGCCCACGTCAGCCACATCACCGCCAGCTGGATCAACTGGAGTGGCAGCTACACCTTCGGCTGACCACCAACGTGAGGAGAGGGTGACTGCGCATCACGGTCACCCTTTCCCGCCTCCAGGCGTCGCTGTGATGAGCCGCGGGAGCGATGCGGCAATGGGGTGCGCCAGCAAGGGGCGCGGTGTTCGCGTGGAAGGTCGGTAGCTGCGCGGGAGGTGGTGTGGCGAACGCCTAACGGTTCCCGCTGGAACGGGATCGAGGGAGATCCAGCCGGATGGAATCGGAGGGATTTGTCCGACTCTTTTGCATCGCCGCAGGTGAGACGCGTCATCGAAATGGGTTCGAGTCCCACCCGCCCCACCAGCGACGTATGGCTTGAACTGTGGAGACGCCCCCTCGGGGGCGTTTTCTCGTTTCCGGGCACCGGTGTGTGCGTCCACCGCGATGGTGTCACGGCGATACCACCGATCCCGGGTGTGACACGCCGCACACGGTGGTGAACCTCTGCTCCCGCGGCCGCTGGTGCGTACGTGGTGTGCGCGCCTGTCAGTTTCCGGTGGCGTACGGGGAAACGCCCGCGGCCGTGCGGATTGCCGGGAGCGCGGAGTAGAGGGTCGCGCCGGGGCAGAGGGTGGCGTAGCCGTCGCGGTGTCCCGAGACGGTGTTGAGGGTGGCCGCCTGCCCTTTCGTCCACACGCCGGTGTCGGCGGCGGCGGTGAGCGTCACCTTCGCCTCCGGGTCGACGCCGTGCAGACCGAGCTTCCAGGCGGCGAGGTCGGCGATGGCCTGCTTGGCCGCGGCGGTCGGCGTGGCGGTTTCGTAGTTGCCGAGCAGGGAGATGCCGGCGGAGTAGCTGTTGAACCCGTAGGTGTGCGCGCCGAGGACGGGCCTGTCGACGCCGCCCGCGCGGCCCTCGTAGACCGTGCCGCACTTGTCGACGAAGAAGTTGTAGCCGATGTCGTTCCAGCCGTTCGTCTTCACGTGGTACGTGAGGATCGCGCGGATGATGGCGGGGGAGTCGGCGCAGGCGTAGTCGTTCGTCCCGGCGGTGTGGTGGACGAAGACGGCGGAGAGCTTGCTCAGGTACGAGGGCGGGTCCTGGACGAGTGACTCGTCCGCGCCCCAGCCGGCGCGGCTGACGATGGCGGGAGCGGTCGGCGGCGTCGTCGGCGTCGGCGTGGGCGGCACGGTCGGTGTGGTCGGAGCCGTGGTGCTGGGTTCGGTGGTGCCGCTCGGTTCGGTGGTGGGAGCGGGGCTGGTCGGCTCCTGCGTGGGCTCCGCGCTGGAGGTCGGGTCCGCGGGGGTTTCGCCGGCGGTGGGTTCGCCCGTCGTCCCTTCCGTCGGGTCGGTGCCCGGGGCGGACTCGGTCGGGGTGGTGGACGGAACCGGCTCCTCGGGCGCACTGGCCGAAGCCGTCGGCTCCTCGGTCGGAGGCTGCGATGGCTCGCCGCTGCCGGAGCCGCCTTCCGTGCCGCCCGGCGCGGCGCTGCTCGTGGCCGTCGTCGGTGCGTCGGTCGGCGTGGGTTCGGAGGGCTGCGGCGTGGGCGCGGTGGGGGTGGTCTGCGTGGCGTCGGGGGAGGTGGTGACCTTGCCCTTCCCCTTGCCGCCGCTGCGGTTGCCCTTGACGGTCTCGCCGGGGTCGATCATGTCGAGCCGGAGCGCGTCGGGCACCGCGGTCTCCTCGCCGTCCGCGACGACCCGCGCCTCGACCCCGTCCGACGGGCCGACCCACAGCGGCTCCGAGGCGCCCCGCACGTCCGGCTCTCGGCCCTCCGCGGACTCCGGCGCTCGGACGTCGAAGTCGAGGTCGCGCCATGCGCTCCACTCGCCGGTGGCGGCGGCTCGGGTACGGACCTGAGCGGTGCCCTCGAAGGTGTCGCCGCTGTCCTCCCACGAGACGCCGATGAGCGAGAACGTCTGTGTCGCGGTGCGCGGGAGCGCGCGCTTCTTCGCGTCCTTGCCGTCCAGGGTCAGTGCGTGTGCCTTCGCCGACCGGGTTCCGTCACCGGTGCCGGTGTCCTCGCCACCCGCCGAGGCGGCGACGGCGGTCACGCCCGTGCCTCCCAGGAGGACGATCCCCGCCGCGAGCCACGTCGCTCGCCGCTTGCTGCTTGCCCGCCTGGCGCGGGCTCCTCTCGGACTCATGTCCCATCCCTTGCAGGCAGTTGATCAGTATGAGCGGTCGGTCGCCGGAGGCCATGCATTTCGGGAAAAAGGAAACGAGGAGTGAGGGCGCGCGTGGTGACGCCCTCACTTTTCCCTTGCTTTTCGGATTTCAGGGTCGAAGGACCCCGCATTTTGGCCGCGCGGCGCAGTGGTTATACACGATCCGCGCGATCCGGCGCACGCGAGCGGTCAAATCGGACACCGTGCCGACCGGCGGCAACTCCCGCCGGTCGGCCCTACATCACGCCGCCGACCTGGTGCGAACCAGCGGAGCATTCGGTCGAAAAGAGACTCTTCGAGGCGGGTGTTTATCCCTTATGCGGCCAGGGTTGACTCGCCTTCACGAGGGTGACTAGAAAGCCTCCTGCGAATTCGCGGGCTCGTTTCCTATCGCCTTCTCGCGGTCATCTCGCACTGTTCCAAGCCGGGCGGGTGTATCCGCTCCGGCTCGTTCGGCATGCCCCTTTCGCGTCAAGCGGCACGGGTGTGCCGATGACGAGAGGTTTCGTGGTGAAATTCCCACACAGGAGAGTGCTCTCCTGTCTGGTCGTATCGGCGGTGGCGGGCACACTCCTGCCGCAGATCGCCTATGCGGCCCCACCGTCGTCGTCCACGGACGACGGCCCCGGTGTCTTCGACACGATCGCCGGCTGGTTCTCGGACGACGGTGACGATGACGGTGACCGTGAAGAACCGGCACCCCCGCCCGCCGGTGGGGCACTGGAGATACCCAGCCGGGAGAAGCTGCCCAAGGGCGAGAAGCTTCCGAAGGCGAAGCGGGTCAAGGAGCTGACGGGCAAGCGCACCTCACAGGCGCGCTTCTGGCAGCTGTCGGACGGCCGCGTCGAGGCCGAGCTGACGGCGGTGCCGACCTCGTACAGGTCCGGCGCCTCCTGGAAGCCGGTCGACACCACCGTGCGTGCCACCCGGGACAAGGGCTTCGACTTCGCCAACACGGCCAACACCGGCAAGAGCTGGTTCGGTTCGGAAGCCGGCGGGTTCATGCGGTTCGAGGCGGAGACCGGCGGCGCGATCACGCTCGGGCTGTCCGGCGCCGGCCCGCTCAAGCCGGAGGCGAAGGGCGACCGCGTCGTCTACAAGGACGCCGTCGCCGGGGCGGACCTGTCGTACCGGGTCGGCAACGGCCAGGTGAAGGAGGACATCGTCCTGGCCGAACGCCCGGCCGGTCCGGTGTCGTTCACCTTCACCCTGGACACCGAGGGCGGTCTGACGCCGAGGGCGCGCAAGGACGGCTCGATCGCCTTCTTCGGCGAGGCTCCGGGCACCCCGGTCATGGTGATCCCGGCCCCGTACATGACGGACGCCAGGAAGGACCCGCAGTCGGTCACCGGTGGCACGTACAGCACGGCCGTCACCCAGAAGCTGACCCGGGACGCCGACGGCCGGGGCTGGAAGCTGACCCTCACGCCGGATGCCGCGTGGCTCGCCGCGAAGGAGCGCCAGTACCCGGTCGTCATCGACCCGACGATCACGATCACCCCCATCGCCTCGGACTCCGAGGACACGATGGTCCTCTCCGACCAGCCGACGGCCAACTTCAACAACACCTGGAAGCTGTCGGTCGGCAAGACGGACACCGGCATCGCGCGCTCGCTGATCAAGTTCCCGCTGAGTGAGGTTCCGGCGGGAGTGAAGGTCGACGCGGCCCGCCTCAGCCTGTACTACGACCAGTCGCACACCACCAACGGCAACGCGGTCGCCCTGGAGGCGCACCGCGCCACCGGTGCGTGGACCGAGGCGGGCGCGACGCCCGCGAACTGGTCCAACACCAGCGCGCTCGTGGGCGAACTGTCCGGCACCACCGTGCAGCTGGACGACGGTGACGCCGGTACGGCCGCCGTCGGCGAGTGGCCGCGGGGTACGACCACGGGCGGCGCGGCGACCAACGACGACTACGCCTTCAACAAGAACGCGCTCACGGGCGAGTCGTACACCTGGCAGCCGAGGGTCCCGGAGACCGACACCTACCGGGTGGACGCGCACTACCCGGCGGCGGCGGACGCGGCCACGGCCGCCCCGTACACGGTCACCCACAACGGCGGCACCAGGAACTACACGGTCAACCAGACCGGCACCGGTGGCGTCTGGAAGACCCTGGACGCGACGGAGCTGAGCTTCGCCAAGGGCAACGCCGGAAAGATCACCCTCGGTGACACGGGCTCGGGCACGACCCGCGCGCTGGCCGACTCGGTGAGGCTGGTGAACCCCGCCGAGATCACCAAGGCCGCCTGGGACTACAACAAGTGGCACGACTTCCCGGTCGCCGACACGGTCCAGAAGTGGGTCTCCGGCACGGCCGTCAACCACGGCTTCGTGCTCAAGGCCAAGGACGAGTCGGGCACCGCGCCGCCGGGCGGCCCGCGGTACGAGGCGGCCGACGGCAACGCCTACGGCGGCGAGACCTCCACCTACCCGCGCCTGACCGTGACC
The DNA here is from genome assembly GCF_040641575.1 of Streptomyces sp. NPDC020807. Classification (NCBI taxonomy): domain Bacteria; kingdom Bacillati; phylum Actinomycetota; class Actinomycetes; order Kitasatosporales; family Streptomycetaceae; genus Streptomyces; species Streptomyces sp. NPDC020807. Next base: position 459,388 of record NZ_JBFADU010000004.1, on the reverse strand, counting down.
TACGGGGCGGTCGGCACCTCGCTGAACTCGCCGACCGTGGTCCACTCCACCGGCCCGGAGCTCTCCTGGGCGGCGTACGCCAACGGCAGCGGTGACACCGGCCTGGACATCGTGGAGTACCAGCTGCACCGCTCCACGCAGCAGGCCTTCACCCCGTCCGCCGCGACGCTGATCGCCCCGATCCCGACGGGCACCACCGCCTACACGGACACCACGGCGGTACCGACCCCGGACTCCTCCTCCAGCGAGATCGGGAAGTCGTACTACTACCAGCTCGCGGTCAAGACCAAGAACGGGCAGCTCCTCGGCTCGCCGACCCGCATCGTCGGCATCCCCAAGGCCGGCCGGACGATGAGGATCATCCAGGCGGGCCAGGTCGACACCACGCTCTCCTCCCAGCAGCCGACCGTGAACCACGACGGCCTGGTCTCCGGGAAGGCGCAGAGCTGGCTGAGCGTCGGCAACAACTCCGGCACGTACGGCAAGACCCGCGCGGTCCTGAAGTTCCCCACGACGTCCATCCCCACCACCGCCACGGTGCTGGAGAACAAGATGTACATGTGGGGGGCGGAGACCACCAGCACCACCAACGGCGCGATCTACGAACTCCACTCCCTGACAAGGGACTTCACCGAGACCCAGGCCACCTGGAACAACGCGAACTCGACCACCCCGTGGACCACGGCGGGCGGTGACTTCTCCGCCACGGTCTCCGACACCGTCCCGCAGATCACCGACGAGGTCGGCCGCCACTGGTGGGACGCCACCGGACTCATGCAGTCCTGGGTCAAGACCCCCACCAACAACAAGGGCGTCCTGGTCAAGCTGAAGGACGAGACCGGCACCGGTCCGCAGGAGCGCACCCTCTTCCTGTCCGCCGAGGCACCGGACCCGCAGCTGCGCCCGTACATGCAGGTCATCTACGTCGACGCGACCACCGAGGACACGTACTACGCGCCGACGACCCCGGCCCGGATGACCCCGAACTCGCAGTACACGGTCGAGTTCACGGTCACCAACACCACTGCCACGGCGTGGGCGGCCGGCGAGCGCGAGCTGTCCTACACCTGGAAGCTCCCCGACGGCACGGACGTGACGACCGGCGGCAACCAGCTCAAGACCGAGATCCCGGCCCTGCTGCCGGGCAAGTCCGCCACGATCCAGGCGAAGGTCGCCACCCCGATCAACTCGGACTCCGGCAACAAGCGCAACGAGTACGTGCTCGGCTGGGACGTCCGCAAGATCGCCGACGGCACCTGGCTCTCCGCCGGCACCGGTGGCATCCCGTCGCTGAAGCAGAACGTCGCGGTCGAGGACCCCACCTCCAACAGCCTCGGCCTGGAGAACTTCTACAGCTACACGGGCAAGAACACCGGTGCCGGCTCCACGGTGATGAACAACCTGGCCTCCGGCAACAGCGTCTGGCAGTACAACGCCTTCACCAACCCCGGGCGGGGCCTGAACACATTCGCCCGATTCGCCTACAACTCGCAGGACACCTCCGACACGGTCGCCGGTCACGGCTGGTCGATGCAGGCCGCGGGACCGATCCGGCTCGGCGCCCCCCTCGACTTCCAGCCCAACCCGAATCCGACGGAGATCCGTCTCCCGGACGGCGACGGCACCACGCACGTCTTCCGCAAGCAGGCGGACGGCACGTGGAAGGCCCCGGCAGGCGTCCACTACAAGGTCACCATGAAGGCGGGCCTCGACTGCAAGCCCACCAAAGACCCGGTCCCCGACGCCTGGACGCTCACGCGCCCGGACGGCACCCGCTTCTTGTTCGGCTGCGACGGCTACCTGACCTCGACGGTGGACAAGAACGGCAACACCCAGACGTTCACGTACGAGGAGCGCAAGTCCAACAACAAGCCGACCAAGTTCCTGACCTACATCACGGACCCGGCCGGCCGGCAGACGCTCACCGTCGACTACTTCAAGAAGGGCGACGCGTCCTACGAGTACATCGACGGTTCCGGTGCGAAGGTCACCGGCTCGAATCTGAACAACTCCAAGATCTACGACCACGTGAAGTCCATGAAGGACGTATCGGGCCGCACGATCACCTTCCACTACACCGACAAGGGGCTGCTCGGCCGGATCACCGATGGTGCCGGCTCCGCCCAGCCCAAGGTCTTCTCGTTCACCTACGACGCCACGCAGGGGAACAAGAACGTCAAGCTGGTAAAGGCGGCCGACCCACGCGGCAACGCCACGAACCTGGCCTACTACGCACCGCAGGCCGGCGACGATCCGAAGTACCACTGGTGGACCAAGACGATCACCGACCGCCTTGGCGGGAACACCGGCTTCGTGTACGCCGCGAACGCGTCGAACGTGAAGTTCACCGATACCAAGGTGACCGACGCGGAGTCACGCGTGACCACGGATGTGGCCGACGATTTCGGTCGCCCCGTGCAGACGACCAATGCCAAGTCCCAGACCACCAAGATGAGCTGGGACGCGGACAACAACGTCACGTATCTGGAGGAGGACAACGGGGCGAAGACGGCGTACTGCTACGACTCGAAGACCGGCTACCCGCTGTGGGAGCGCGACGCCGAGAACAACAAGGCAGGTGTCCCGCCTCCCTCCGACTGCGCTCCGGGCATGTATCCGGCGAACTCGGTCCAGTACGGCTATCAGAACCGGTTGGACGGCTACTCGGCGGACCTGGTCACCAAGACCTCCCCTGAAGGCCGCAAGTGGCAGTTCGCCTATGACTCCTTCGGCAACCTGAGGGGCGTCACCGATCCCAAGGGCGTCGCGACGGCCACGGTGGGCGACTACACGGTCTCGTACGAGTACGACGCCTACGGTCAGCTCACCAAGGTGGCGGACGCCAACGGCAACCCGACGACGAACTCCGATTTCGGTCCGACGGGCTACCCGGCGCGCATCACTGATGCGCTGGGCAAGACCACCTTGTTCGCCTACGACGAGCGGGGGAAGGTCACCGACGTCACGGATGCCTTGGGAGTGAGGACCACCCAGACGTACGACGCCTTCGGCCGCACCCTCGCGCACACAGCGCCCAAGAATCAGGCGGCCGGTGAAATGATCACCACGCCGGCACCTGAGTACGACGCCAACGACAACGTCATCAAGGCGATCGGACCCAACGGCGCGGTCTCCGCCGCCGTCTACGACGCCGGGGACCAGGTCATCTCGGCCACCGCTCCCAGGTATACCGCCACCTCGGACGAGCGCAAGTCGGTCTACACGTACGACAAGGTCGGCAACCTCAAGGCGACGACCGAGCCGAAGGGCACTCTGACCACGTCGGATGCCACGGACCACGTCACCACGAACTACTACGACGAGATCTACCAGCTCACCGCGGTGGTCAACGCGGCCGGCGACAAGATCAGTTACGAGTACGACAACGTTGGAAACGTGGTGAAGACGCTCGCACCGAAGAAGAACGCGACGACGGACACCACCGACTACACCAACCGGACGGCCTACGACCTGAACCATCGGGTCACGACCGTGACCGATGCCCTGGGCAAGTCCTCGTCGCGAAAATACGACAAGGACTCCCTGGTCATCGAATCGACCGACACGGGAAGCAACACGACGTTCACGAGTTACGACGAGCGCGGGATGCAGAAGGAGGTCAAGGTGCCCTATGAGGGCACGACCTTCCGCACCACGCGATTCGAGTACGACGAGGTCGGCAACACGACCAAGGTCATCACTCCGCGAGGCACGGAGACCACCTCCGTGGCGGACGACTTCACTCAGCGCACCGAGTACGACGCGCTGAACCGGCCCTTCAAGCAGTTCCTGCCCTATGCCCCAGGAGACAGCCGCTACAACGATCCCAACGTCTACACCCAGAACTCGTTCGACGAGGTGGGCCGGCTGACGAAGACCTCGTTGCCGCCGTCGGCGGGCCAGACCGTCCGCAACGACACGGTCTACGAGTACTTCGACAACGGCTGGGTCAAGCAGTCGACGGACCCGTGGTCGATCTCCACCAGTTATGACTACACCGAGCTCGGCCAGCAGAAGGCCCGTACGCTCACGTCCGCCGGCGGTTCCTCGAACCGCACCATGACGTGGTCGTACTACCCCGACGGCAAGCTGAAGTCGAAGTCGGACGACGGTGTCCCGGTCGGCAGGTCCGAGGTCGTGGTCGACAACTCCGACGCCCAGAACTCCTCCTCCACGGGCACCTGGCTCAAGGGGGACGTGGCGGGTCAGCACGGTTATGACCACCACACGCACGCGGCCGGCGCAGGAACCGACGCCTTCACGTGGATACTGAACATCCCCAAGGACGGCAGCTACACCGCGTATGTGAAGTACCCGAAGGTGACGGGGGCGGCGGTGGCCGCGAAGTACACCCTTTCGCAGGGAAGCACGATCCACCCGTCCGTGATCAAGGACCAGAACGTGAATGACAGCGTCTGGGTGTCCTTGGGGTCGTACGACCTCAAACAGGGCAACGACGCCAGGCTCAAGCTGGAGCAGAACAGCGGTGGCGTCGTCATCGCCGACGGTGTGAAGCTCGTGCGTGACACCACGGCTGAGACGGACTCGGAAAAGAGGTCCTTCGCCTACGCCTATGACGTCAACGGCAACCTGACGTCGATCGATGACACCTCCTCTGGCTCGAAGATCGACGCCTACACGATCTCCTACACAGGCCTCAACCAGGCCGCGAAGATCACGGAGGCACTGGCCGGCCAGGAGAAGAAGGCCACGTCGTACACCTACGACGCCAACGGCCAGATCCTCGCGGTGAGTCATCCCGACCAGTACAGCGCTTACACCTACGACCCGCGCGAACTGGTGGAGACCGTTTCCGTCGGCGACAGCGCGAGTGACGCCAACCCGAAGGTGAGCAGCTACACGTACACCGACCTCGGGCAGAAGCTGAAGGAGACCAAGGCCAACAAGAACACCGTTGAGTACGCGTACTACCTCAGCGGAGCCATGAGGTCGACGGCGGAGAAGAAGCCGAACGGCACCCTCGTCTCCTCGCACACCTTCGCCTACGACGCCAACGGCAACAGGACGCAGGACGTCTCCAGGAAGATGAACGCGGACGACCACGCCGCGTATCTGGATTCGACCACCACCTACACCTATGATCCGGTCGACCGGCTTGCCGGGTCCGTCAAGACGGGCAACGGCGCGTCGAGCGACACGTACGTTCACGACGACAACTCGAACGTCATCAGCCAGACGGTCAAGAACAAGTTCACGACGTTCACGTATGACCGCAATCGACTGCAGTCCTCTTCGGTGTCGGGAACCGGATTCTCGTACAACTACGACCCGTTCGGGCGCCAGGAGTCAGTTACCTCCGGCGGCAAGGTGGTCGAGCGAACGGCGTACGACGGTTTTGATCACGTCGCCGAATCCCAGAAGCTGGATGAGTCCGGCTCGATGACGTCGACCACGTACACGTACGACCCGCTGGACCGTACGGCTTCCAAGACGGTCGGCGGCAAGAGCACCGACTACACGTACCTCGGTCTCTCCGGGGAGGTGCTCGACGAGGAGGTAGCCGGTCAGGTCACCAAGTCGTATCAGTACAGCCCGTGGGGTGAGCGGCTGTCGCAGGTCAGTCACCGGACCGACGGGTCCCGTGAGGACGCCTTCTACACCTACAACGGCCGTACGGACGTGGAGGCTGTGACCACCAGTACCGGTGAGACCAAGGCCACGTACGGCTACACCGCGTACGGCAGCGACGACGAGGCCGATTTCACCGGCATCGACAAGCCGAGCAGTGCCGATCCGACCAAGGAGGCGTACAACCCCTACCGCTACAACGCCAAGCGCTGGGATGCCCAGTCCGGCACCTACGACATGGGTTTTCGGGATTACAACCCGGGGCTGAACCGCTTCACCACGCGGGACATGTACAACGGTGCCCTGGGCGACATGGGGCTGGGAAGCGATCCCTTCACCGGAAATCGCTACGCGTTCACCGGAGGGAATCCCACCAGCTTCATCGAACTCGACGGCCACATCTTCGGCATCGACGACATCTGGGACTCCGTCCGGCAGATGGTCAAGGACGCCAAGAAAGCCAGGAAGACGCTCGGAATCGCCCACCCCAACGACCGGACCACCAGGCACAATCAGGCACAGGCGGTGGCCTCCGGTGAAATCAAGAAGCAGGCGGCCGCCCTCGGTGTGACGGACTTCGAGGTGATCCAGGGCCCGAAGCTCGACAATGCCAGCAAGAAGTGCCGGGCCAACCCGTCTGCCTACTGTCCCAACCCCGGATACATCGACATCCTCGGCCACGACAAGCGTACCGACACCTATTTCGTCTGGGAGGTGAAGTCGGCGAGCGAGGCAGCCAAGGCGGTGCCGGAGGCGCAGTGGTACGTGGACCGGCTGAAGGCGAACGGCGAGAAGGCCGTACTGGGGTGGACCATCGGCGGTCCGTACGAAGTCCCCGCTTCGGGCGACCAGGTCGTCGGCCCTGCCGAGGGGGCCGTCATCTACGGCAAGCCGAGCAACAAGAAGTTCAACAAGGTCCTGTCCTCCAGCCCCGCGGCCGCCACCCAGGGACAGTCCGCGGAGCCCACTCCGCAGCCGAGCGCGGGGCCGGGCCCAGGTGCCTACCCCGGAATCGCCTACCAGCCCGGTCTCGGGCACATTCCTCAGCCGGAGGGTGGAGTGAACCACTGGCCGCTGCTGGTTCCGGTCGCGCTGGTCGCTCTCCCCGTGGTGGCCGCGGCCGGTACGACGGCCTCGGGCACCGCGATTACCGTGGGTGTCACCGCAGCCATGTTCGAGCTGGCGGCATGATGGCCGAGGTGAAAGGAGAGCAATGATTTCGCAGAATGCCTGGCGCCGGCGCCATCTCGTACCTGTCGCCAAAGAAGCGGGGCTCGTCCCGGACGGCAGCGTGTTCAGGATGCTGGGGGAGCACGGCGACTGCGCGGTACTCGAGCTGCAGGCGCATCCGATGGACCCGGAACGCCAGAGCTTCTTCGTCCGGGTGTCCGTCGTTCCGTTGACAGAACGTGCTTGGACCCAGCGCCAGCACTGGGAGCAGGCCAAGGATCACCTTCCCACGTCGGGATCCGGGATGCTGAGGTGGGAAGTGACGCCACCCGCGGCCGTCTCCTTCGATCCGGAAGGTGATGGGTCGGTCGGTGCCCTGTGGGCGTACGGGGCAGGCATCGAACCGGATGAGTGCGCGCAGCAGTTGATCGGCGTGCTGCGCGAGCACACGTTTCCGGCCATGCGGCGATTCCTGGACCGTGATGCGCTGGCGGCGGAGATGCGAGAGCGTACCGCGCAGCTACGGCATCGCCGCCCGCCCGGTTGGGCGGCCGTACTCCTCCAGGTCGACAGGGTGCCGCCAGCGGCCCTGGAACCCCTGCTGGAAGAGGTGGAGGCCGACTATCCGCTCGCGGATGAGTTCGTCGCCTGGGCGCGGGAGTACTCGGCACGGCACTGGGCTGCGGCCTGACGGCTGCTCTCGCGTCAGGGTCGTCACCCCGTTCGGTGGGAGCGGTGTGACCGCCCCACCGTCCGGCCGGACTCGCCGCCGGGCGCCGACAGGTGCCCGGCGGCGAGGTCTCCACAAGTCCGGACCACGCTCACGGTGCGGCGTTGATCACCACGTGAGCCCGTGATGATCCGGTACCCGGTTCTTTCGTGGTTGCTCGGTAGTGGCTGTTCTCGTATTCGACGGGTCAGCCCGGTCTTGAACAGGCCGGTCGTGCTCTCCATCAGGGCGTTGTCGTAGGCGTCGCCGACCGATCCGATCGAGGCGGCGATGCCGGCGGTGAGATCCTCGACCTTTTCCTGACGTCCGTGGCCGAGACGTGAAGTACGGGGTGGGTGTCCTGTCGTCAGGGCACCCGCCCCTCCGCGTTTCGTGCCGGAGACCGCACGGCGGGCCCGATCCCTGGGGGATGTGGCGGTGATCACAGCGTGGAGCCGTGATGATCCCCGCGCCCGTTCCGCTGGATTCCGCGAGGGCCGCGGAGGAGCAGTGGCCCAGGAGGACCACGGAGGACCGGTCGCCGGCCGGTTCGCGTACGAAGGGCGGGAAACGATGGACCGTGTCGGCCGGACGCTGCGAGCCTCCGAGATGAGTGGGTACGCCGCCGAGTTCGTCTCCCGCGCGACGGCGAGAGCACGCTTGCCGCTGGACTACTCGGTGGCCAGCCTGCGCATCGTGGACCGGGTGGTGGACGGGCTGCGGCGGACGACCGACGACCCTGCCGCCGTCAGACAGGCCCTCCAGGGCCTCGGCGCTTACGCCGGTGAGGTGTTCGTGTGCCGGTACGGCGCGCGCTGGGTTGACTTCGACGAGGAGACCTGCGGGCTCTTCCGGCAGCCGGTCGGTGTGCGCAGCACGGACGGGCGGGCGTGGAACCCGTTGGGCAAGGTGGTGAACCGCTTCGAGTCGGGCGTCGCGGAGTCCGTGCACGAGCTTTCCTTCCTCTTCCCGGGGCGAGTTCGGACCTCCCCGCTCTCGGGGTGCGCCGGCGGGCGCGTAAGGTAGCGGGCCGGGAAGGGGGCGACGGCGCCGGTCGGTTGCCGCGTTCCCGGACGACATCACGAAGGAAGATCGACTGGCACCGATGAAGGCTCACGATGTTGTGCTGGGGCGTGCTGTCGAGCGAGCCCAAGCCGGCGACGAGGCGGCCTTCGCGGAGGCGTACCAGCTCGTGCACCCGGGACTCCTCGGATATCTGCGGGGGATGGTCGGGCAGGACGCCGAGGACGTTGCTTCCGACGCCTGGCTGGAGATAGCGCGGGACCTCGGACGGTTCCGCGGTGACGGCGCGGGCTTTCGCGGCTGGACCGCGACCATCGCTCGCCACAGGGCGCTCGACCACCTCCGGCGCGTGCGGTCCCGCCCGCTCCACGACCTGTTCGACAGGGACGTGCTGGATCTGCCCGCGCGGCAGGACACCGCGGGTGAGGCCATGGAGACGCTGGCCACCGGGCGGGTGTTAAGGCTGGTCGCAGGCCTCTCCCGGGAGCAGGCCGAGGCCGTGCTGCTGAGGGTGGTGGTCGGACTCGACGGGCCGACCGCGGCACGGGTACTGGGCAAGCGGCCCGGTGCGGTACGGTCCGCTGCGCATCGCGGACTGAGGCGACTGGCGATCCAGCTACGGGGAGGTGACAGGTGAAGCGGGGCCGTGCAACGGGCGACAACCACGAAAGCGACGCTGCGGCGGAGGCGTTGCGGGCGGCGCTGCGCCCGAACGAGCCCCTGGGCGAGGACGGGGCGCGACAGGCGGTCGCCGCGTTCCGCGCCGCTCGCGACGCGGGCATGCACTCCGGTCCGGGCGCGCCGCGGACGCGTCCCCGTGACGACTGGCGGCCGGTCGAGGATCGGAGCATGGGGCGTTGGTCGAAGGCGGTGCTGGTCGCGCTGGTCTCCGGCATGACGCTGGGCGGCGCGGCGATAGCCACGGACGAACTGCCGACTCCTCTGACCGATCTGCTGGAGGACCGTCCTGAGCCGGGTGCCGGCCCGCTCCCGTCGGCATCGCCCGAGGGGGCTGCCGCGTCCACGTCCCCTGAGGAGGGCACCGCGTCCGTGCCGCCCTCGGAGCCGACTCCGTCCGCGGTACCGGTACGGGAGACCTCCGTGCCCGGGCCGACGGAACCGGAGCGAGTGCCGCCCGGTGCCGCGGTCAGCCACGAGGCCCTGTGCCGTGCGCACGAGCAGAGGACGGGGCGTGCGGGTGAAGCCCCGGACGCGACCGCTCTGCGGCGTCTGGTCGAGGCGGCGGGCGGGAAGGAGGCCGTGTCGGCCTATTGCGAGAAGTTCACAGGCGGGTCCAAGGACCGCGACAAGACCTTCCCTGCGGCGGGGGACGACGGACAGGACCGCGGCTGGAATCGTTCCGAGGGCAGGAACGACCCCGCGGATCGCCGCTAGGGCGTGTGTCGATCGGGCCGGATCAGGCGTCTGGTGCGGTGAGTGGGTTGGCGGTCGGATCGCGGGGCTTCTCGCGTCAGTCAAGGGGTGGTTGATGGACGTCTGTGTCTTCCTGTCGTCGGTGGATCTCGACGAGCGGTTCTCCGGGCCCGCCGAGGCGCTCGGGCGGCTGCTCGGGGAGCGGGGGCACACGCTCGTCTGGGGTGGGTGCGATGCCGGGCTCATGCGGGTCGTCGCCGACGGGGCCGCCGCCGGCGGTGGGCGGATGGTCGGGGTGTCCGTCGAGTTCCTCGCCCACAGGACGCGGTGGTCGGCCGACGAGGTCGTCATGGCCGGGGACCTCGCCGAGCGCAAGGCGGTCATGCTGGAGCGGTCCGACGCCGTCGTCGTCCTCGCCGGCGGGCTGGGCACGCTCGACGAGGCCGCGGAGGTCCTCGAGCTCAAGAAGCACGGCAGGTGGGCGAAGCCCGTCGTCTTCGTCAACTCCGCCGGTTTCTACGACGGGTTGGAGACTCAGCTGCGGAGGATGGACGCCGAGGGGTTCCTGCCGGTGCCGCTCGATCGGCTCGCCTGGTTCGCGGACGGTGTCGTCGAGGCCGTCGACCGGCTCGAGTCGGCGGAACCCGCCGTGCTGGTGAGGTGAGTTCCGCCGGCCCGTCATCGGCGGGTCGTTCAGATGGCGCTGGAGCCGCCGTCGACCGGGATCGCCCCGCCGGTCACGAAGGACGCCTGGTCGCTGAGCAGCCAGGCGGCGGCCCGCGCGACCTCGACGGGGGCGGCGAGCCTCGGCTGTACGGCCCTGGCGACGCACGCCGCCTCCAGTTCGGGCGCGGCCTCGAAGGCCTGCTCGAGGAGTTCGGTCCGGGTCGCGCCCACCATCAGGGCGTTGACCCGGATGTCGTGCGCGCCGTACTCGGCGGCCGCCGCCCGGGTCAGGCCGAGGACGGCGTGCTTGGCGGCGACGTACGGGGCGATGGCGCCGGTCGCGAACGACCCGGCGTTGCTGGAGGTGTTGACGACGGAGCCACCCCTGCCGCTCTCGATCATGACGGGCAGCTGCGCCTTGAGGCAGTTCCACACGCCGCGCACGTTCACGTCCATGGCCTGGTCGTAGACGGCGTCGTCGGTCAGGTGCAGCAGGGTGCCCATGGTGCCCCAGCCGGCGTTGTTGAAGGCCCCGTCCAGGGTGCCGAAGGCGGTGACCGCCCGGTCGACGATCCGGTCCACGTCGGCCCGGACGGTCACGTCGCCGGCGACGGCCTCGGCCCGCCCGCCCTCGGCGCGGATCTCGGCCGCCAGCTTCTCCAGGGCCTCGGCCCGCCGGGCCGTGACGACGACTGCGGCGCCCTCGGCGGCGAAGAGCCGCGCGGCGGCGGCGCCGATGCCGCTCGACGCCCCCGTGATCATGATCGTGCGCCCGGCCAGGATCCCCGCGTCGTTCGCCATGTCGTTGCCTCCCCGATTCGGATGTAGGACGGGGAAAACCTTGTCACCTGTTCGGGGGTGGCGCCATCGGCTTCGGCCGCTGCCGGGCCGACGGCGCCCCCGTCGCGTCAGTACGTCAGGATCGCCGGGTCGCTGACGCCCGTCGCGCCGGTCTCCACGTGGCCGGCGAGGCGGCGGAGGAAGTCGGTGTTCGACGGGGTGGTGACCGTGACGTCGTACCAGCGGGAGGCGCCGGACGGGGTGACGGAGTGGGTGACCGTCGCACCCTTCGGGACGGAGACGTTCGCGGTGCCGCCGCCGTAGGCGTTGGTCACGGTGAGCTGGACGGCGGCCGCCGTCGCGTTGGTGAAGGTGAGGTCCAGGGCACCGGTGGTGGCGTTGTGGCGGGCGGTGAGCTCCGGGACCGCGGTCTTGCCGGGGGAGCGGAAGCGGCGGAGGAAGCCGTTGGGGCCGTGGACCGTGAGGTCGGTGACGCCCTTCGAGTACTTGGTGTTCCAGGTGTCGGCGATCGACTTCCCTGCCTCGGCCGTGTACGTCCAGGGGGCGTCGGTGCGGTTGGCCGAGGTCACGTAGAACTGGGCGCCCGCGGTCGGGCCGCCGGAGAAGGCCAGCCGGTAGGTGCCCGCCGTGGTGTCGGCGGTGCCGTCGACGTACGGCGCGTACTTCAGCGGGCGGGTGGGGCGGGAGCCGGGCTCCTGGCGCGGCATCGTGCCGACGGCCGGGGCGGTGGCGAGGAAGTCCGGGTGGCGGTTCCTGTCCGGCGGGTAGTAGCCGGCGGTCGGCGGCAGCGGGGCGGTCTGGGTGTTCGTGCGCGTGAAGTCGAAGGCCGAGGTCAGGTCGCCGCAGACGGCCCGGCGCCAGGGGGAGATCTGCGGCTCCTGCACGCCGAAGCGCTTCTCCATGAACCGGATGACCGAGGTGTGGTCGAAGGTCTCGGAGCAGGCGTAGCCGCCGGTGGACCAGGGGGAGACCACGATCATCGGGACGCGCGGGCCGAGGCCGTACGGTCCGGCGGTGTAGCCGACCTTCCCGGGGAAGTGGTCGAGCGTGGTCGGGACGGTCGACAGGCCCTGGGAGGCGGAGCCGGGGACGTACGGCGGGACGACGTGGTCGAAGAAGCCGTCGTTCTCGTCGTACGTGATGAACAGGGCCGTACGGGCCCACACGTCCGGGTTCGAGGTGAGCGCGTCCAGGACCTGCGCGATGTACCAGGCGCCGAAGTTGGAGGGCCAGTTGGCGTGCTCGGAGAAGGCCTCGGGGGCGGCGATCCAGGAGACCTGCGGGAGGCGGCCGGCCTGGACGTCGGCGCGGAGGATGTCGAAGTACCCCTCCCCGGCCTTGGCGTTGGTGCCGGTGCGGGCCTTCTCGTACAGCGGGTTGCCGGGCTGGGCGTTCCGGTAGCTGTTGAAGTAGAGGAGCGAGTTGTCGCCGTAGTTGCCGCGGAAGGCGTCGTTGATCCAGCCCCAGGAGCCGCCGGCGTTCAGGCCGTCGCCGATGTCCTGGTACACCTTCCAGGAGATCCCGGCCGCCTCCAGGCGCTCGGGGTAGGTCTTCCAGCCGTAGCCCGCCTCGGCGTTGTTGAGGACGGGGCCGCCGCCCGTGCCGTCGTTGCCGGTGTGGCCCGACCAGAGGTAGTAGCGGTTCGGGTCGGTCGAGCCGATGAACGAGCAGTGGTAGGCGTCGCAGACGGTGAACGCGTCGGCGAGGGCGTAGTGGAAGGGGATGTCCTCGCGGTTGAGGTACGCCATCGTGGCCTTGGTCTTGGCCGGGATCCAGTTGTCGTACCTGCCCTTGTTGAAGGCGCTCTGGCCGCCCGCCCAGTCGTGGTTGAGGCCCTGGAGGTACTCCATGCCGAGCTTGTCGCTGGTGGGGCGGAAGGGCAGGGTGACCTGGCCGCCGGACGACTGGTTCCAGACCGACTTGCCGCTGGGCAGGGTCACGGGGCGGGGGTCGCCGAAGCCGCGGACGCCCTTCATGGCACCGAAGTAGTGGTCGAAGGAACGGTTCTCCTGCATGAGGACGACGATGTGCTCGACGTCCTGGATCGTGCCGGTCGAGCCCTGCGCGGGTATCGAGGCGGCGCGGGCGATGCTCTCCGAGAGGAGGGTGAACGCGGCGGCGCCGCCGGTCAGCTGGAGGAACCGGCGGCGGTTGAGGTCGGCCATGGGGGGATTCGTCCTTCGAGGGTAGGCGTCGTACGGACCGTGCGGGTGCGGGTGCGGGTGCGGGTGTGCACGTGCCGGTGCGGGTCGGGCCCAGGACAGCAAAGGTGAACAACTGTTCAGCGGCCGTCCCATGACTGCCCGCCGTACGCCGAACGAACCCCACGTGCCACAGAAGGGGGTCAGTAGGGGATGACGGACCCCGGCGGAGCTCCCTACCGTCCCTGCTGTGAACACCGCACCGGAGGGCCCCCAGATCACCGGCACCACCCGGCTGTTCGCCGTCCTCGGCGACCCCGTGGCGCAGGTCCAGGCACCCGCCATGCTCAACCCGCTCTTCGCCCGGCTCGGCACCGACGCCGTCCTCGTCCCCGTCCACGCGACCCCCGAGCGGCTCGCCGACGTCGTCCGCGGACTCCAGGCGATCGGGAACCTCGACGGGCTCCTCGTCACCGTCCCGCACAAGACGGCCCTCCTCTCCTTCGCCGACGTCGTCAGCCCGGCCGCCCTCCTCGGCGGCTCCACCAACGCGCTCCGCAGGACCGGTGACGGCCGCTGGGAGGCCGCCAACTTCGACGGCGAGGGCTTCGTCCGCGGCCTGCGCGCCGCCGGACACGACCCGGCGGGACGGCACGTCAGCCTCGCGGGCGCGGGCGGCGCGGGCTGCTCCATCGCGGTCGCCCTGCTCGACGCGGGCGCGGAGCTCACCGTCTGGGACCGGGACGCCGACCGCGTCCGCACCCTCGTCGACCGGCTCGCCGCGCGGTGGCCGGGCCGCGTCACCGGCGCCGGCGCGCCCGTACCGGCCGACATCGCGGTCAACGCGACCCCCATGGGCCTGCGGCCCGACGACCCGCTGCCCTTCGACCCGGCGGAGCTGGACGCGGGCACCGTCGTCGCCGACATCGTCATGAAGCCGCGCCGCACCGCCCTGCTCGCCGCCGCCGAGGAACGGGGGCTCCCGGTGCAGTACGGAGCGCCGATGCTCGCCGAACAACTGGCCCTGTACAAGGACTTCTTCCGGCTCTGAGCGACGGTAGGGGGGACAGTGGGGGGACGGTTACCGGGGGATGGCCTCCCCTCGGTGATCTCTTCCTACTCTCCCTTCCATGCCCGCACTCATAGAGACCGCCGCCCGTCCCGGCGCTCCGGCCCGGCAGCTTCCGCCGGCGCTGGAGGAACGGGTCGCCGAAGCCCTCGACCGCCCGGCCGCCCAGCAGCCCACCTACCCGGACCCCGAGGCCGTCGCCGCCGCCCGCGCCGGCCTGGAGCGCCTGCCCTCCCTCGTCCTGCCCGGCGAGGTCGACCGCCTGCACCACCGTCTCGCCGAGGTCGCCAACGGCCAGGCGTTCCTGCTGCACGGCGGCGACTGCGCCGAGACCTTCGACGGCAACACCGAGGCCCACGTCGGCGCCAACCTGCGCACCCTGCTCCAGATGGCCGTCGTCCTCACCTACGGCGCGAGCCTGCCCGTGGTGAAGGTCGGCCGGATCGCCGGACAGTACGCCAAGCCGCGCTCGAAGGACACCGACGAGCTCGGCCTGCCCGTCTACCGCGGCGACATCATCAACGCCGTCACCCCCGCCCCGGGCGCCCGGGTCGCCGACCCGCAGCGCATGGTCCAGGCGTACGCGCACTCCAGCGCCGCCCTCAACCACGTCCGCGCGGTCGTCGACTCCGGCATGGCCGACCTCGGCCGCGTCCAGGGCTGGAACCTCGACTTCGTCCGCGACTCGCCCGCCGGCGAGCGGTACCGCGCCCTCGCCTCCGAGATCGACGCCGGACTCCGCTTCATGTCCGCGTGCAAGGCCGACCACAGCTCCCTGCACACCACCGAGATCTACGCCAGCCACGAGGCGCTGCTGCTCGACTACGAGCGCGGCCTGCTCCGCACCGGCACCGGCGCGGACGGCGAGGAGAAGCTGTACGGCCTCTCCGGCCACTTCCTGTGGATCGGCGAGCGCACCCGGCAGCTCGACGGCGCCCACGTGGCCCTCGCCCAGCTGCTCGCCAACCCCATCGGCCTCAAGATCGGTCCGACGACCACGCCCGAGCAGGCCGCCGAGTACGTCGAGCTGCTCGACCCGGAGAACACGCCTGGCCGGCTCACGCTGATCAGCCGGATGGGCGCCGGGAAGGTCCGCGAGGTGCTCCCGGCGATCGTGGAGAAGGTCACCGCCACCGGCCACAAGGTGATCTGGCAGTGCGACCCGATGCACGGCAACACCCGTGAGACGCCCAGCGGTTACAAGTCCCGCCACTTCGACGACATCCTCGACGAGGTCAAGGGCTTCTTCCAGGTCCACCGCGAGCTCGGCACCCACCCCGGCGGCCTGCACATCGAGCTCACCGGCGACGACGTGACCGAGTGCCTCGGCGGCGCCCGGCAGCTCGACGACGCCTCGCTCGTGGCCCGCTACGAGACCAACTGCGACCCCCGGCTCAACCCGGAGCAGTCGGTCGAACTCGCCTTCCTGGTCGCCGAGCTGATGCGCGGCTAGGCGGTCCGGACCCGGACGCCGAAAAGGCCGGTGGGCACGGCCGCTGCCGTGCCCACCGGACGGGGGGCCTCCCGGATCCGGACGGGGGAGGCCTGCCCGGGAGACGTTTCGGGGTGCTTCGGGAACGGGCGCCTCAGGAGCGGGCGACCGGCTCCGTCCCGGCGCGGTCGGCCGGGCGCTGACCGGGCACGGTGCCGAGGTCGCCGGCCGGCTCGTCGACGCGCTGAGCCGCCGCGTAGGCCTCGCGGTCCTTCTTGGAGCGGGCCCACAGGCGCATGGCAGGCATCTCGACGCAGGTGTAGAGCAGCCAGCCCGCGAGCAGCGTCGCCGCGAACATGCCGATCATGACCAGGACGGCGACCGGGGTGCTGAACTGGCCGTTGCCGAGCAGCGCCTGACGGCCCCAGAAGATCACGATGCCCTGGGCCAGGTAGAAGCCGAAGGAGACGTTGCCCAGCCAGACCATGACCTTGCCGTTGAGGCGGGTCCTGGCGCCGCGGACGTCGGCGGCCGCGAGGGAGGCGATGACCACGCTGAACGGGATCGCGGTCGTGGCGACGAAGTTGTACGGGGCCGGCACGTAGATGGAGGCCGCGTAGCCGATGGCCGTGAGCGCGATGACCGGGACGGGGCCGATCTTCGGCCACTTGCCGGCGAGCACGATCCGGGCGAGCAGCATGCCGAGCACGAACTCGAACATGCGGTTCGGCGGGAAGGTGTAGTTGAACCACATCTGCGAGGGCGACAGCGGGATCATCGGGTTGCTGGGCAGCGGGGTGATGAAGTACGTCGTCACGAGACCCACGCCGATGGTGCCGGCGACCATCGCGGCGGCCCAGTGGTAGAGCCGGTTCACCGGAATCTTGCGGACCAGCAGGAGCAGGGCCGGGAAGGTCAGGTAGAAGAGCATTTCCGCGCAGAGCGACCAGGACGGCGCGTTCACGCTCATCTGCACTTCGAGCTTGTTCACCCAGGAATTCGCCAGGAAGAAGCTGAGGAATCCGGTGGTCACCGAGGTGTAGGCGTAGGCGAAGAGGCCGAGCGCCAGACCCCAGGTCACGAGGTGGTTGGGGAAGACCTTGACGAACCGGCGCCGCCAGTACGCGGTGAGCTTCTCGCCGGGCTTCACCGACCAGGTGATGACGAAGCCGCTGAGCAGGAAGAAGAAGGAGACGCCGAGGAATCCGGCCGGCCCGAAGAACTTCAGGAGGCCGTTCGCGATGTCCTGGTCCGCGAAGGGGTTGACCGGTCCCGAGTGGTCCACCGGGCCGATCGGCTGGAGCGCGTGGATGAAGAACACCAGAAGGGCGGCGAAGAACCGGACACCCGTCAGCGAAGGCAGCGACGCGCGCTTTCTTCGTATCGCCGGGTCGGTATCCACGGTGGGCATGGTTGCGGACACGTCGTGTCTCCAATTCGGGACGGTGTGTGGTCGTGTGTGGCGGCACGACGACATTAGGTAAGGCGCGCCCCGGCGCACACCCGTAGCGCCCCCCTGTCCCCCCGATCCCGAGAAATAAGGGGGCGGCTAGGGGAATACGCGCCACAACGTCACTGAATACGGTCTACCTGCATTACTGCCTTGCTTCGGCATTACTGCTCGATTCGCTTTTTTTGACAGTACGTACTTTCTACGGAGGACTCATGCTCGACCGCAGGAACCTGCTCCGTGCCGGTGGCGCCCTCGCCGCGACGGCCGCCGCCGTCGGTACCGGGACCGCCGCCTACGCCGAGGGCGGCGGCAGCGCCGGCGCCACCGCCTCGGCCGACTGGGCCGGGCTCAGCACCCGCATCCAGGGCGACATCGTGCTCCCCGGCGACACCGCCTACGAGGCCGCCAAGCAGCTCACCATCGGCGAGTTCGACGCCATCACCCCGGCCGGTGTCGTGTACGCCGAGACCGCCGCCGACGTCAGCAACGTCGTCCGCTTCGCCCAGGACAGCGGCCTCACCCTGCGCACCCGCAGCGGTGGCCACAACTTCGCGGGCTGGTCCACCGGCAGCGGCATCCTCCTCGACGTCAGCCGCATCAAGCACATCACCGGCGGCGGCCAGCCCACCGTCCACGTCGGCCCCGGCGTCCAGAGCATCGAGGCCGTCACCGCCCTCAAGCAGTACAACCAGCAGTTCGTCACCGGCACCTGCCCCGACGTCTGCGTCGGCGGCTTCCTCTCCGGCGGCGGCATCGGCTACCAGAGCCGCGGCTTCGGCATCGGCTCCGACAGCGTCGTCTCCGCGAGGATCGTCCTCGCCGACGGCCGCGTCGTCCGCGCCTCCAAGGACTGCAACTCGGACCTGTTCTGGGCGATCCGCGGCTCCGGCGGCGGCAACTTCGGCGTCGTCGTCGACTTCGAGGTCAAGCCGATCTCGGCGCCCCGCATGCACTTCTACGAGCAGATCTGGAGCTGGGACCACGCCGACGCGTTCCTCGACGCCTGGCAGAAGTGGTACGTCACCACCCCGCGCAACAGCAACGCCCAGGTCATCGTGATCCAGCCGGACGCCGGCTCCGGCCAGCCGCCGATCATCCTCCAGCAGGGCGCCTACTACGGCACCAAGGCCCAGGCGGACGCCGGCCTCGCGGACCTCAACAGCCGCGTCGGCGCCACCCCGGCCACCAGCAAGGTCCTCGACCTGCCCTTCTCCGACGGCATGCAGTACGTGTACGGCCTCGGTGACGGCGCCCAGCACCCGCCGCGCACCCAGTGGCAGCGGATGCGCGCCCGCATGGTCTCCAAGCCGCTCGGCACCTCCGGCACCGCCGCCGCGCTGGCCGCCTTCGAGGGCACCCCGGTCGCCGGCCAGACCCGCTACCTCAGCTTCATGGGCCTCGGCGGCGCCGTCGCCGACAAGGCCGTCAGCGACACCCCGTTCATCCACCGCAACGCGCTCTTCCACGTCGGCTTCGGCGTCGCGCTGCACACCCCCACCCCGACCACGGAGGCCTCCTCCGCCGCCGTCGCCTGGGCCACCAACGGCTTCAACACGATCGACCCGCTGTCCACGGGCCACTCGTACATCAACTTCCCGGACACCTACCTGCCGAACTGGCAGGACGCCTACTACGGCTCCAACTACAGCCGCCTGGTCCAGGTCAAGAAGACCTACGACCCGTACCGCTTCTTCAACCACCCGCGCGCCATCGGCAACTGACACCCCGCCACCCCCCCACCACTCCAGAGAGGCACTTGCGATGACGGTCACCGAGAACGAGACCGGCGAGCTCCAGGCGGCCGCCACGCCCCCTCCGGGCTGCCCCATGCACGGCAAGATCCCGGCCTACCCCTTCGGGGAGCCGGTCGCCACCGACCTGCACCCGGCCTACGCCAAGGTGCGCGAGGAGGCGGCGCTCACCCGCGTCGACATGATCTACGGCGGCGAGGCGTGGCTCGCCACCCGCCACGCCGACGTCAAGACGGTCCTCGCCGACCCCCGGTTCAGCCGCGAGGCGACCGTCGGCAAGGACGTGCCCCGGGTCCGCAAGACCTTCGAAGAGCTGAACATCATCAGCATGGACGACCCGGAGCACGGCCGTCTGCGCAAGCTCGTCGCCAAGGCGTTCACCGTCCGCCGGGTGGAGCAGATCCGCCCGCGCGCCCAGGAGATCGCCGACGAGCTGCTCGACAAGATGCTGGCCGGCGGCAACACCGGTGACCTGGCCTCCCAGTACGCCTGGATGCTGCCGATCACCGTCATCTGCGAGATGCTCGACGTCCCGCTCGAGGACCACTACAAGTTCCGCGCCTGGATCGACACCTGGCTGACGCTCGGCGACGAGCACACGGTCGAGGAGATGAACGAGGCGCGGTTCGAGAAGCTCCCCGAGTACATGGCCGACCTCATCGCCAAGCGGCGCGCCGAGCCGGGCGACGACCTGCTGTCCGCCCTCGTCGCCGCCCGCGACGAGGAGGACAAGCTGAGCGAGGAGGAGCTGATCACCATGTCGATCGCGCTCCTCGCGACCGGCCACCACACCACGGCGAACCAGCTCGCCAACCACCTGTACATCCTCCTCGACCGCCGCGAGGAGTGGCAGCGCCTTGTCGACAGCCCCGAGCTGCTCAACAAGGCCATCGAGGAGCTGCTGCGCGTCACCCCGCTCAGCCCGTACTCGGAGAACACCCGCATCGCCACCGAGGACATCGAACTCGGCGGCCAGCTCGTGAAGGCCGGCGAGGCCGTCATGATCTTCCCGGCGGTCGGCAACCGCGACCCGCGGGTCTTCGAGAACCCCGAGGAGCTCGACCTCACCCGCGAGCACAACCCGCACATCGCGTTCGGCCACGGCATCCACCACTGCCTGGGCGCCCCGCTGGCCCGCCTGGAGCTCCAGGTCGCCATCGGCACCCTGCTCCGCCGGCTGCCCGAGCTCGAACTCGCGGTGCCCGCCGCCGAGGTCCCCTGGAAGACCGACAACGTGGTGCGCGGCGTCGCCGCCCTGCCCGTCCGGTGGTGACCCGGTGACCTGGCGCATCGAGGTCGACCAGCACGCCTGCATGGGTGCCGGTCTCTGCAACGGCAACCTGCCCGACCGCTTCCGCCTGGAGAACGGCAAGGCCGTTCCCGTCGAGGCCCTCGTCGAGCCGGACGAGGACGTGCTGGACGCGGCCGACTACTGCCCCTACCGGGCGATCAACATCACCGTCGAGGCCACCGGCGAATCCCTCGTCGCGCTCGACTGAGCCGTACGTCCCCACCGTACGGCCGGACGTCTCCCGGGCCGCCGCCGCACCGCCGCGCGCGGCGGCCCGGAAGTCCCCGCCCCGCCCCTCCCACACTCCCTGACCTTCAAGACAGGAGAACGGTCGTGACGATCACGACGACCGAGCCGGAGAGAAAGTCCGCCACCGGGCGGCCCTCCGGTTCCGGCTCTGGCACCGGTCCCGGCACCCCGTCCGTCAGCTGGTGGCGTCGCCCCTGGGTCGGCCCGCTCGCGACCGTGGCCGCGATATTCATCGTCTACGCGGTGCCGCCCTACCTCACCTTCGACCCGGCGACCTCCAAGATCCCGGCGAACCCGAACTACGCCTGGCACTACCCGGTGCTCGTGACCCACATCCTGTGCGGCACCATCGCCCTGGTGACCTGTTGCCTCCAGGTGTGGCCGGTGCTGCGCGACCGTCACCCGCAGGTCCACCGGGTCAGCGGCCGTCTCTACGTCTTCGCCGGTGTGGTGCCGTCCTCGATCGCCGGCGTCGCCTCCGCGATCGCCAGCCCCTCCGGCCTCATCATGCAGCTGGCGACCGTCACCTCGTCCACGCTGTGGGTCTTCACCGCCCTCATGGGCTTCCGGATGGCGCTCCAGGGCCGCATGGACGAGCACAAGCGCTGGATGGTGCGCAGCTTCGCCCTGACGATGTCGATCATCGTCAGCCGCGTCCTCGGCGTGATCTACGACTACACGCTGCTGCCGCCGCCGGTCACCACCGACATCCCGACCCTGATCGCCTGGGGTCAGGCCCGCGCCGGACTCGCGTCCTGGCCGGGCTGGATCATCCCGCTGCTCATCGCCGAGTGGTGGCTGATCGAGCGGGGCGCCACCGCCCGCCACAAGGCCCGCGAGGCCCGCCGCAAGGCCGCGCTCGCGAAGTCGTCCACGACGTCCTGATCCCCGTTCTCCGGCTGTCCGGCCGAGGGGAGCACACGACGGAGGCCGCCTCCAGAGTCTGGAGGCGGCCTCCGTCGTGCACGGAACCCGTCGGGCGGGAGGACGTGTCAGGCGAGCTTCTGCCGTTCGCCGGTCGCCGCCGAGCGCTTGATCGCGTCGAGCGTGCGGTGGGTGCGGACCGCCGTGGCGAACGACGGGTCGAAGGGCTCGCCGGTCCGGACGGCCCGCGCGAGGTCCCCGTACACCTGGTGCACGTTGCTCACGGCCGACATGACGCCGCCGAGCGCGGGGGCGTACCGGTGGGGAAGTTCGAGCGTCTCGACCGGGCCGCCGTTCGCCTCGGCGAGCGTGAGGATCCAGTTCGGTGCCACGAGCGAGTCGTCGGTGGAGCGGAGCACGAACCGGCCGGTCCGCCCGTGCACCTCGATGCGGAAGCCGTCGCCGCGCGGTCCGCCCGTCATGAAGTGGGCGGAGGCCGCGGCGCCCGACTCCAGGAGGCCCGCCACCACGATCTGGTCCGGCGAGGTCACCGCGAGGGGTTCGCCGGTCTCCTGGAGCGTGATGGTGCGGATCCGGGTCGTCAGGGTCGCGGACAGCTCGGTGAAGCCGCCGACGGCGGAGCCGAACATGTCGAGGGAGTGGCCGCCGATGACGGCCACGTGGTTGACGCCCTTGGTGTGGTCGAAGAGGTTCGCGTACCGCTGCGACCAGACCTCGGGGGAGGAGATCGAGTACGTCAGCGAGGCGGAGAGCACGTCGCCGACGACGCCCTCCGCGACGAGGTCGCGCAGGTACCGGACCATCGGGTGGTGCCGGGACTGGAGCCCGACCGCCGCCTGGACGCCGGCCGCCGCCGCGCTCGCGCGGAACCGCTCGGCGGTCTCCGCGTCCAGGGCGAGGGGCCACTCGCTGTACACGTGCTTGCCGGCCGCGATGGCGGCGTCCACCAGGCCGTCCCGCTGCGGGAGTTGTACGGCGATGGTGACGAGGTCCACCTCCGGGTGCTCCATCAGGGCGCGGGCGTCGTCGAAGGCGTGCCGGGCGCCCCACACGCCGGCGGCGGCACGGGCCGACTCCTGGCTGGTCCCGGCGACCGCGGTGATCTCGTAGTCGTCCTGGGAGGCCGCGAGGGCGGGGAGGTGGATGGCGCGTCCCCAGCCGCGTTCGGCGTGCGCCCCGACCACTCCCACTCGGATCCTGTCCGCCACGGTGAAACCCCTTGATCTTTCGTCGTTCTGGTCGAGTCTGCTGGTGAACGGACCGGAGCGCGACCGGGGTTCCTCACCGGTCGCGCTCCGGTCCGAGAGTGTCGGGTCCGTCGGTGTCAGTGGACGACGACGGGCTCTGCGGGGGCGGCCTGCTCGGCGGGCTTGTCCGCGGCCTGGGCGGCGGCCGGCTTGTCCCGCAGGACGAAGAAGGTCACGAGCCAGGCGGCGAGGACGAAGCCGGCGGAGAGCATGAACCCGAGGCTGTAGCCGTCGCGGAGGGCCTCGATCTGCGGGGTGCCCTCGGCGACCAGGTTGTTGCTGTACGTGGTGGCGACCGTGGCGAGGACGGCGAGGCCGACAGCGGCACCGGCCTGCTGGGCGGTGGTGTTGAGGCCGGAGGCGAGACCGGCGTCCTCCGGGGCGGCGGCGGACATGGCCCGCATGATGACGGCCGGGACGGTGAGGCCCATGCCGAAGCCCTGGATGATCAGCGTCGGCAGGACGTCGGTGGCGTAGCTGCCGTCGACGGGCGCCCGGCTGAGCAGGAGCAGACCGATGGAGAGGAAGAAGAGACCGGAGAGGAGGACCTTGCGGGTGCCGAACTTGGCGGTCAGCTTCGAGGTGAAGAAGAGCGACATGGTGCCGATGACGATGGGCGCCGGGAGGAAGCCGAGGCCGGTCTCCATCGAGTCGAAGCCCAGGATGCGCTGGAGGTACAGGGCGTTGAGGAACTGGAAGCCGAAGCCGGCCGCGAAGAGGAGGACGACCGTCAGGTTGGCGCCGGAGATCTCGCGGTTGCGGAAGATGCGCAGGGCGAGCAGCGGACGCGCGGCCTTGGCCTGGCGGACGAGGAAGGCGACGATGAGGACGACCGCGAGCGCGCCGTAGACGGAGAGCTCACCGGCGGTGAAGTTCTCGTCGGAGATCTGCGAGATGGTGAAGACGCCCAGCGAGAGGCCGGCGGTGACCAGGACCGCGCCGATCGCGTCGGCACCGGCCTTGAGGCCGAGGCCGGGACGGCCCTGGAGCAGCTTCAGACCGGAGACCAGGGCGAGCGCGCCGATCGGCAGGTTGATGAGGAACACCCAGTGCCAGCCCAGCGTCTCGGTGATGACGCCACCGGCGATGAGGCCGAGGGAGGCGCCGCCCGCGGAGACGAAGCCGTAGATGCCCATGGCCTTGACCTGCTCGGCGGGCTCCGAGTAGAGCCCGATGATCATGCCGAGGACCACGGCGGAGGCGAGGGCCGCGCCGACGCCCTGGAGGAAGCGGCCGGCGATCAGCATCTCCGAGTTGGTGGCGATGCCGCACAGCAGCGAGGCGAGGGTGAAGGTCACCAGGCCGGAGAGGAAGACCTTCTTGGTGCCGATCAGGTCGCCCAGGCGGCCGGAGAGGAGCAGCAGGCCGGCGAAGGCGATGAGGTACGAGTTCACGACCCAGGACAGACCGCCCTGGGTGAAGCCCAGTTCGCTCTGGATGGTGGGCAGGGCGACCGTCACGATCGTCCCGTCCAGGACGATCATCAACTGCATGGCGCACAGAATGGCGAGCGCCAGCCCGCGCGAGCTGGTTTTCGTCTCTGAAGTCACGGATCTCTTCTTTCTGGGGTGTCCCGGAGCCCGGGGGTGTCCCGGAGTCCGGGGGGTTCGGGGGATTCGCTGCACGTGGGCTGACAAGTGCGGCTCACTCAGGGCGGCTGCCTAAGTGCACGTCTTGTTACAGAGAACATGGTCTGGGACCATGAACCGAAGTGGAAGGAGGCACTTTTATGTCTCAGGGGAACACCGATGTGACCGCCGAGGTCAGCGCGTTGAAGGAGTGCGAAACTCCTGCCGCGCAGGCCGCCTGTTCGGTGCTGGAAGTGCTCGGCAGGGTCAGCGGGAAGTGGAGCATCGGCATCCTGCTCGTCACCACCCAGGGTCCGGCCCGCTTCACCGAGCTGGAGCGCCAGGTCAAGGGCATCAGCCGCCGCATGCTGACGCTGACCCTGCGCAACCTGGAGCGCGACGGGCTGCTGACCCGCACCGTCTACCCGACCGTGCCGCCGAAGGTCGAGTACACGGCGACGCCGATGGCGCGCGAGCTGTACGACTCGCTCGTCGGCCTCAGCGGCTGGGCCGAGCGGCACGTCGAGGCGATCGACCGGGCCCGCCAGGACTACGACCTGACGGCCGCGGCGGCGAGCTGACGACGGGGCGCCCCGCACGGGGGTGAGGGGCGCCCGCGTCACCGGACTCACGCCACCGTGGCCGGTGCCGTCAGCCGCTCACGGAGCCCGTCGACGAGCTGCTCGGCGGAGGCCCTGTCGAAGGCCGCGCCGTACACGTAGGTGTCGGGCCGGACCAGGACCGTCCGGGCCCTGGCGCCGCCCAGACCCGCCGCGCCGCCGATCCCGTCCACGTACGCCGTGAAGGCGCCGTCGACGTCACGGACCTGCACGACGCCGTCGGCCGAGGCCCCGAGGACGGCGTCCGCGTCGCGGAGCCACACCAGGCGGGCGCCGAGGCGGTCGAGGAACTCCCGCCTTTCGGCGTCCAGTTGCTCCGCCGGGTTGTCACGGGAGACGAACACGAACCCGCGGCCCACGACCTCGTCGAACAGGCCCGTCGTGCCGTCCGCCGCCGCCACCCGCGGCTGCGGCACCTGGTCGCCCGAGCCCGGCCGCCGCCGGCCCTTCGCGTCCCGGGCCAGCAGACCCTTCGTCAGCGGCTGGAACGGCGACTGCTGGGGCCGCGCCAGGTTCCGCTCACGGGCCGCGATCATCACCTCGTCCCGGTCCGCCGCCGCCTTCGCGTCCGTCTGGCAGATCACCTTGCCGAGGTTCATCGACATCGTGATCGCGTGCTGGACGTGCGCCCGCCGCTCCTCCGGATACGAGTCGAGCAGCGACTCGTCCGCGAGCCCGGACAGCACCAGGTCCAGCTTCCACACCAGGTTCGCCACGTCCCGGAAGCCCGAGCTCATGCCCTGCCCCGCGAACGGCGGCATCAGGTGCGCCGCGTCGCCGGCGATCAGCAGCCGTCCCGAGCGCCACTCCTTCACCGTGGACGCCTGGAAGGTGTACACCGCGTGCCGCTCCATGATCCCGTCCTCGCGCGAGATCCCGCAGAGCTCCAGGAGGCGCCACGCCGTGTCCGCCGTGTCCATCTCCTCCTTGGTCTCGCCCGGCAGGAGCATGAACTCCCACCGCCGGTGCCCGGGGCCCGCCGACACCTGGGTGCGCGGCCGGGCCGGGTCGCAGATCTGGAGGTTGTTCGGCGTGAACTCCCTCCGGTCGTGCAGGATCAGGTCGCAGATCAGCCACTCGTGGTGGAAGTCCAGGTCGACCGCGGGCGAACCGATCCTGCGCCGGACGAAGCTGTTGGCGCCGTCGCAGCCCACGATCCACCGGCCGCGCAGCGTCCGCCGGACGCCCTCCCGGTCCTCGACCGCGAGCTCCACGCCCTCGCCCGTCTCCACCAGGTCCACGGCCTCGTAGCCGCGCACCACGGTCAGCTGCGGCAGCTCCGCGCCCCTCGCGATCAGCGCCGTCTCCAGGCCCGGCTGGTACATCGACGTCGACTCCGGCCAGCCGTTGCGGCCGTGCACCTCCGCCGCCCCGATGTACAGCAGGTCCCGGCCCTCGCCGTTGCGCCACATGTAGTCGCCGGACGGCTCGCCGACCGACGCCAGGTGGTCGGCGACGCCCGCCGTCGCGAGGACGCGGGCCGCCTCCCCGTCGAACGCCACCGCGCGCGGCATCGTGTACGGCTTGGCGTGCCGCTCCACCACGATCACCCGGCGGCCCCGCTGGGCCATCAGGTTCGCGAGGACCTGCCCCACCGGCCCGTATCCGACGACCAGCAGATCGGCCTCGTCCTCGGGCCACCACGCGTCGCTCGAAGCAGCGGA
Source organism: Streptomyces sp. NPDC020807 (assembly GCF_040641575.1). NCBI lineage: Bacteria > Bacillati > Actinomycetota > Actinomycetes > Kitasatosporales > Streptomycetaceae > Streptomyces > Streptomyces sp. NPDC020807. The sequence goes on along the minus strand of NZ_JBFADU010000004.1, from coordinate 432,686 downwards.
CGCAGACATCGTGCACTCCTCTCGTTCGGTAGGGCGGGTCAGTCCTGGAGCAGGATGTTCTTGATCACGGCGTCCAGGTCGGGCTGCTTCACCAGGACCCGGACCTTCTCCCGGCCGTCCTCGACCGTCAGCAGGCGCCGGCCGGTCAGCGTGAGCTGGCCGTTCTCCAGCGCGCGGCCGCGGATGTACGTGACGTTCGCCGCCAGCATCTGGGCGTACGCGTCCAGGACCGGGTTGTCGGCCTCCAGCCACTCCGAGAAGTGCCGCGGCTGGAGCCGGAAGCGGTGGATCGTGCCCCACTCGCCGTCCCGCGCCCGGCGCTCCAGGTAGTGGAAGCCCTCCCCGTCCGGGTCCGCGGCCGAGGTCTCCGTGATCCGGAACTCGCTGCCGTACTGCTCCTGCGGCTCCGGCGAGACCCGCACGGGCTCGATCAGCGACGGGCCGGAGAAACCGACGTCCGCCACGTACCACTCGCCGTCGATCCGGACCCCGTTGAAGAGGTGCTCCAGCTCGGGACCGAAGCTGCCGTCCGCGCCGCGCACGCCCGCCGACAGGACGACCACCTCGAAGCCGAGGCGGCCGAGCAACGCCCGGAACAGGCCGTTGAGTTCGTAGCAGACGCCGCCGCGCCCGCCGGTGACGACCTCCTTGTAGACCAGGTCGACGTCGATGTCGACGCCGTCCCAGATCCGCGTGCCGCGCTCGGCGTTGAGGAAGTTGTCGAAGGGGACCACCCGCATGTGGGCGTGGTGTAGGACCCGCAGGGTCTCCAGGGTCGGCTCCGGGTGCGGACCGGTGTGGCCGAGCTTCCCGAGGTAGTCGTCGATGTCGAACATGAGGGTCTCCGTGTCTGGTGGAAGAAGAAGGGTGTGTCAGGCCTGGGCGGCGGCCGGCTCGGCGACCTTGCCGACGAGGAACTCGGCGACCATCGACGGCGTGGGGTGGTCGAACAGCAGCATCACGGGCAGCTCGACGGCGAGCTCCTCGGCGAGGCGGTTGCGCAGCTCCACGGCGGTCAGCGAGTTGAAGCCGACGTCGAAGAAGGCCTCGTCGTCGTCGACGTCGTCCGGCGTCGCGTGGCCGAGCACGGCGGCCGTCTCGGTCCGCACCAGGTCGAGCAGCGCCTCCAGGCGCTCCTCGCCGGCCAGGCCGGCGATCCGCTCGGCGAACGATTCCTCGGACGACGTCATGGCGTTCTCCTTCTCGGGGTCGATGAGGTCTGCGGCCGACAGCTCACCGGCGCCGGCGCCGGAGGGCTGGACCTGCGCGAGCCAGTACTGGCGGCGCTGGAAGGGGTAGGTGGGGAGTTCGACGTGGGCGGCCTTCGCACCGCCGAGCGCCGGGGCCCAGTCGAGGACCGCGCCGCGGACGTGCAGCTCGGCGGCGGAGGTCAGGAAGCGCTGGAGGTCGCCGTCGTTCCGGCGGAGCGTCCCGCCGACCACGGTGGGCGCTCCGGCCCGGCTCTCGGCGATCTCGCGGACCGGCATGTTGAGCACCGGGTGGGCGCTGACCTCGACGAAGACCCGGAAGCCGTCGGCGACGAGCTGCTCGACGGACTCGCCGAAGCGGACCTGGTGGCGGAGGTTGTCGTACCAGTACGCGCGGTCCAGGCGCGTCCCGCCGTCGAGCCAGGCGCCGCGCAGGGTCGAGAACATCGGGATCCGCGGCGCGGTGGGCTCCAAACCGTCGAGCACGAGGGAGAGTTCGTCCTCGATGCGCTCGACGTGGCTGGTGTGGGAGGCGTAGTCGACGGGGATCTTGCGGGCCCGGACGCCCTCCGCCTCGTACGCGGTGTGCAGTTCGTCGAGCGCGTCGGCGTTTCCGGCGACGACGGTGGAGGTCGGGCCGTTGACGGCGGCGATCTCGATGCGGCCCGCGTAGGCGGTGAGACGGTTCTCCACGTCGGCGAGCGGCAGAGGAACGGACATCATGCCGCCGAGGCCCGCGAGGTGGGCGCCGATCGCCTGGCTGCGCAGGGCCACGACACGGGCGGCGTCGTCGAGGGTGAGCGCCCCCGCGACGTGGGCCGCCGCGATCTCGCCCTGGGAGTGGCCGATGACGGCGTCCGGGACCAGGCCGTGGTGCTGCCAGAGCCGCGCGAGCGACACCATGACGGCGAAGGAGGCCGGCTGGACGACGTCCACGCGGTCGAAGGCGGGCGCCTCGGGGGTCTGGCGGACGACGTCGAGCAGGTCCCAGTCGACGTACGCGGACAGGGCCGCCGCGCACTCCGTGATCGCCTCGGCGAACACCGGGGAGGAGTCGAGGAGCCGGGCGCCCATGCCGGCCCACTGGTGGCCCTGGCCGGGGAAGACGAAGGCGGTCCTGCCGTCCACGTCCGCCAGGCCCGAGACGACCAGCGGCGACGCCTCGCCCGCGGCGAGCGCCTTCAGACCGCCGTTCAGCTCCTCGCGGTCCGCGCCCACGACCACCGCGCGCCGGTCGAGCCGGGCCCGCCCGAAGGCGAGCGCGTGGCCGACCGCCACGGGGTCGAGCCGCTCGGCGCCGGTGAGGAGCCGCTCGGCCTGGGCGCGCAGGGCGCCCGCGTTCTTGGCGGAGAGCAGCCACGGGACGGCGGCCGGCTCGGGCGTGGCCGCCGCCGCGGGGGCCTTCTCCGGGGCCTGCTCGATGATGACGTGGGCGTTGGTGCCGCTGACGCCGAAGGAGGAGACGGCCGCGCGGCGCGGGCGGTCGAGCTCGGGCCACGGGCGGGCCTCGGTGAGGAGCTCCACCGCGCCGGCCGACCAGTCGACCTTCGTCGACGGCTCGTCCACGTGCAGGGTCTTCGGCAGCACGCCGTGGCGGATCGCCTCGACCATCTTGATGATGCCCGCGACACCGGCCGCCGACTGCGCGTGCCCGATGTTCGACTTGAGGGAGCCCAGCCACAGCGGCTGCTCCGGGTCGCGGCCCTTGCCGTAGGTGGCGATCAGGGCCTGCGCCTCGATCGGGTCGCCGAGCGTCGTGCCCGTGCCGTGCGCCTCGACCGTGTCGACGTCGGCGGCGGTCAGGCCCGCGTTCTTGAGCGCCGCGCGGATGACGCGCTGCTGGGAGGGGCCGTTGGGGGCGGTGAGGCCGTTGGACGCGCCGTCCTGGTTGACCGCCGAGCCGCGCACGACCGCGAGGACCGGGTGACCGAGCCGCTCGGCGTCGGAGAGCCGCTCCACGAGGAGGACGCCGACGCCCTCGGCCCAGCCGGTGCCGTCGGCGGCCTCCGCGAAGGCCTTGCAGCGGCCGTCCTCCGACAGGCCGCGCTGCGTCGAGAACTCGACGAAGACGCCCGGCGTGCCCATGACGGCGGCGCCGCCCGCGAGGGCCATGTCGATCTCGCCGTTGCGCAGAGCCTGCACCGCGAGGTGGAGCGCCACCAGCGAGGAGGAGCAGGCCGTGTCCACGGTGATCGCGGGGCCTTCGAGCCCCAGCGTGTACGAGACGCGGCCGGAGGCCACGCTGCCGGAGTTGCCGGTGCCGAGGAAGCCCTCCAGGCCCTTCGGGGAGAACTCCAGGCCCGGCGCGTAGTCGTGGTACATCACGCCCGAGTACACGCCGACCCGGCTGCCGCCCAGCGCGCTCGGGTCGATCCCGGCCCGCTCGAAAGCCTCCCAGGAGGTCTCCAGGAGCAGCCGCTGCTGCGGGTCCATCGCGAGCGCCTCGCGCGGCGAGATCCCGAAGAAGCCGGCGTCGAACTCGCCCGCCTCGTGCAGGAACCCGCCCTCGCTGACGTACGAGGTGCCCGACCGCTCCGGGTCCGGGTCGAAGAGCCGCTCCAGGTCCCAGCCGCGGGTCTCGGGGAAGCCGGAGACGGCGTCCCCGCCCGCGTCGACCAGACGCCACAGCTCCTCGGGCGTCGACACCCCGCCGGGGAGCCGGCAGGCCATGCCGACCAGGGCGATCGGCTCGCGGGCCGCGTCCGCGATCCGCTGGTTCTCCAGCTTGAGCCGCTCGTTCTCCATGAGCGAGGCGCGCAGCGCCTCCACGAGCTGGGCGCTCTTGTCGCTCTTGTCGCTGGGCGTTCCCATCGTTTCCTCCACTGTCAACAGTCCGTAGGTATCGGTCGGTCGGCGTCAGTTGCCGATGGCGCCCAGGGCGCGGGCCACGAGATCGTCGGCGTCCATCGAGGCGATCCGGTCGAGTTCCTCGGCGGTGGCCGCCTCGGCCTCGGCGGTCGACTGCGCGGGGATCCCGTCGGCCTGGAGGTCGTCGGCCGTCGCGTCGGTGTCGGGGACCAGCTCGGAGAGCAGGTGCCGGGTCAGCGCGGCCGGGGTCGGGTAGTCGAAGACCAGCGTCGCCGGGAGGCGGATGCCGGTCGCCGTCGCGAGCCGGTTGCGCAGCTCGACGGCGGTGAGGGAGTCGAAGCCGACGTCCTTGAAGGGCTGTTCGGCCCGGATGGGCGTGTCGCCGAGGACGGTCGACGCGTGGCTCCGTACGAGGTCGAGCAGGCGGCGCTGCCGGTCGGCCCCGGGGAGCGCGGCCAGCTGGTCGGCGAGGGACTCCTCGCCGGCCTCCGCGCTGTGCGCGGCCTTGCGGGGGACCCGGACGAGACCCTGGAGGACGACCTGGAGGCTGCCGTCCGCCGCCGCCTGCCGCAGGGCGGGGAAGTTCATCTTGCTGGTGACGAGCGCCGGGTGCGGGGAGCGCAGGCCCGCGTCGAGGAGCGCCATGCCCTCCTCGGCGGTCAGCGCCGACGCGCCCTGGCGGCTCATGCGGCTCTGGTCGCCGCTGTCGAGGTGGCCGGTCATGCCGCTCGCGTCGCCCCACAGGCCCCAGGCCAGGGAGACGGCCGGGGTGCCTTCGGCGCGGAGCCGGTGGGCGTAGGCGTCGAGGGCGGCGTTGGCGGCGGCGTAGTTGGCCTGGCCGGGGTTGCCGAGGGTGCCCGCGGCGGACGAGAAGAGGACGAAGGCGGCGAGGCCGAGGTCCTTCGTGGCCGCGTGGAGCACCTCGGCGGCGTCCGTCTTCGGGGTGAGGACGGTGTCGAGGTGGCGGGCGGTCTGGGCGGTGACGGTGGCGTCGTCCAGGACACCGGCCGTGTGGACGACGGCGGTGAGCGGGTGCGCCGGGTCGACCGTGGCGAGCAGGGCCGCGACCTGGCCCGCGTCGCCGGCGTCGGTGGCCGTGACGGTGACCGTCGCGCCGAGGGCCGTCAGCTCCTCGCGGAGTTCGGCGGCGCCCGGGGAGGCCGGCCCGCGGCGGCTGACCAGGAGGAGGTTGCGGATGCCGTGCTCGGTGACCAGGTGGCGGGCGGTGAGGGCGCCGAGGGTGCCCGTACCGCCGGTGACCAGGACCGTGCCGTCCGGGTCGAGCGGGCTGCCCGCCCCCGGGACGCTCGTGCGGGCCAGGCGCGGGACGGTGATCCTCCCGCCGGTCAGGGCGAGCTGGGGCTCCCCGGTGGCCAGGGCGGCCCTCAGGAGCGGGGCGGACCGCTCGTCGGTGTCGACCAGGACCAGGCGGTCCGGGTGCTCGTTCTGCGCGGTGCGGACCAGGCCCCACACGGCGGCCTGCGCCGGGTCGTCGAGCGCGCCCCGGGTCAGGACGACGAGACGGGTCTCGTCGGGGGTGGCCAGGTGGGCCTGGACGGCGGTGAGGGCGCGGCCGGCCAGCGTCCGGACGTCCTCGGCGCCGCCCGTCAGGTCGAGGACCGGCCAGTCGGGGCCCTGCGCGGCGGGAGCGGCGATCTCCTGCCACTCCAGGCGGAACAGGGAGTCCCGCAGCGGGTCCTGCCCCTCGCCGAGCCGGCTCGCGTCCACCGCGCGGAAGGTGAGGCCGCCGACGGTCGCGACGGGGGCGCCGGTGGCGTCCGCCGCCTCGATGACGACCGTCTCGCCGCCCTGCGGGGCGAGGCGGATCCGCAGCCGGTTCGCGCCGGTGGCGTGCAGGGCCACGCCGTTCCAGGAGAACGGCAGCAGCGTCGTGCCCTCGTCGGCCTGCGGGCCGGTGCCGAAGGCCGCCGTGTGCAGGGCCGCGTCGAGCAGCGCCGGGTGCAGTCCGAAGGCGGCGGCGTCGTCCGCGGCCCCGTCCGGGAGCGCGACCTCGGCGAACAGCTCCTCGCCGCGGCGCCAGACCGCCCGCAGGCCCTGGAACGCGGGCCCGTACTCGTACCCGGCCGCGAACCGCAGGTCGTAGAAGTCGTCGACGGACAGGCCCTCGGCGCCCTTCGGCGGCCAGACGCCGAAGTCGTACGCCTCCGCCCGCGGGGCCGCCGAGGCGGAGGTGAAGCCGGTGGCGTGGCGGACCCACGACCCGGCCTCGGCGTCCTCGGCGCGCGAGTGGACGGTCACCGGGCGGCGGCCGAAGGTGTCGAGCGCGCCGACGGCCACCTGGACGCGGACCGCGCCCGAGGCCGGGAGCGTCAGCGGGGCCTCGACGACCAGCTCGTCGAGGACGCCCGTGCCCGCCTGGTCGCCGGCGCGGACGGCCAGCTCCACCAGCGCCGTGCCGGGCAGCAGGACCGTCCCGGCGACGGCGTGGTCGGCGAGCCACGGGTGGCTCTTCAGGGACAGCCGGCCGGTGGCCAGGACCCCGCCCGTGTCCGGGAGTTCGACCAGGGCGCCGAGCAGCGGGTGCTCGGCCGCGTCGAGCCCGGCGGAGCCGACGTCGCCGGCCTTGTCGGACTTCTCCAGCCAGTAGCGGCTGCGCTGGAAGGCGTACGTGGGCAGCTCGACCAGGCGCGGACGGGCGTCGGCGAGTGCCGGCGTCCAGTCGACCTTCACGCCCCGGACGTGCAGGCCCGCGAGCGAGGTGAGGAAGCGGGTCGGCGTGTCCTCGCCCCGGCGCAGGGTGCCGGTGGTGACGAAGGGGGAGTCGGCGCGGGTGTCCAGGACGTCCTGGACCGCCATCGAGACCACCGGGTGGGCGCTGACCTCGACGAAGACCCGGAAGTCCTCGGCGACGAGCTTCTCGACGGACTCGCCGAAGCGGACCTGGTGGCGCAGGTTGCTGTACCAGTACCGGGCGCCCATGGCCGTGGTGTCGAGCCAGTCCGCGTGCAGGGTCGAGAAGAGCGGGACCTCGGCCGCGCGGGGCGCCACCTCGGCGAGGACGCGGGCGAGTTCCTCCTCGATGCGCTCGACGTGGCTGGTGTGGGAGGCGTAGTCGACGGGGATCTTGCGGGCCCGGACGCCCTCCGCCTCGTACGCGGTGTGCAGTTCGTCGAGCGCGTCGGCGTCACCGGCGACGACCGTGGAGGTCGGGCCGTTGACGGCGGCGATCTCGATGCGGCCCGCGTAGGCGGTCAGGCGCGCCTCGACGTCGGCGAGCGGCAGCGGCACCGACATCATGCCGCCGAGGCCCGCGAGGTGGGCGCCGATCGCCTGGCTGCGCAGGGTCACGATCCGGGCGGCGTCGTCGAGGGTGAGCGCCCCCGCGACGTGGGCCGCGGCGATCTCGCCCTGGGAGTGGCCGATGACGGCGTCGGGGGTGACGCCGTGGTGCTGCCAGAGCCGCGCCAGGGACACCATGATCGCGAAGGAGGCGGGCTGGACGACGTCCACGCGGTCGAAGGCGGGCGCGTCGGGGGCCTGGCCGATCACGTCGAGCAGGTTCCAGTCGACGTACGGCTCGAAGGCCTTGGCGCACTCCTCGATCGCCTCGGCGAAGACGGGGGAGGCGCCGATCAGGCGGGCGCCCATGCCGGCCCACTGGTGGCCCTGGCCGGGGAAGACGAACGCCGTCCTGCCGTCCACGTCGGCCGTGCCCGAGACCAGCTCGGCCGCCGGGGCGCCCGTCGCCAGGGCGCCGAGACCGGTGGCGAACGCCTCCCGCTCCTCGCCGATCACCACGGCCCGCTCGGAGAAGAGCGCCCGCGAGGTCAGCAGGGTGTGCGCGACGTCCGCGGCGGCCAGGTCCCCCGCGGCGGCGGCCAGGCGGCCGCCCTGCTCGCGCAGGGCCTGGGGGGACTTGGCGGAGAGCAGCCACGGGACGACACCGGGGGCGGCGGGCGCCGGGGGCTCCTCGGCCGAGGCCGCCGGGGCCTGCTCGATGATGACGTGCGCGTTGGTGCCGCTCACGCCGAACGCCGAGACGGCGGCGCGGCGCGGACGGTCCACCTCGGGCCACGGGCGGGCCTCGGTGAGGAGCTCGACGGCCCCCGCCTCCCAGTCGACCTTCGTCGACGGCTTGTCGACGTGCAGGGTCTTCGGGAGGACGCCGTGCCGTATCGCCTGGACCATCTTGATGATGCCCGCGACACCGGCCGCCGACTGCGCGTGCCCGATGTTCGACTTCAACGAGCCGAGCCACAGAGGCTGTTCGGCCTTGCGGCCCTTGCCGTAGGTGGCGAGGAGCGCCTGCGCCTCGATCGGGTCGCCGAGCGTCGTGCCCGTGCCGTGCGCCTCGACCGCGTCGACGTCGTCGCCGGTGAGCCCGGCGTTCTCGAGCGCGGCGCGGATGACGCGCTGCTGCGAGGGGCCGTTGGGCGCGGTGAGGCCGTTGGAGGCGCCGTCCTGGTTGACCGCCGTGCCGCGGACGACCGCGAGCACGGTGTGGCCGAGGCGCTCGGCGTCGGAGAGCCGCTCGACGAGGATGACGCCGACGCCCTCGGCCCAGCCGGTGCCGTCGGCGGCGTCGGCGAAGGCCTTGCAGCGGCCGTCGGTGGACAGACCGCGCTGGCGGGAGAACTCCACGAAGGTGCCGGGCGTCGCCATGATGGCGGCGCCGCCGGCGAGCGCCATGTCGATCTCGCCGTCCCGCAGCGCCCGCACCGCGAGGTGCAGGGCGACCAGCGAGGACGAGCAGGCCGTGTCCAGGGTGAGGGACGGGCCTTCGAGACCGAGGGTGTACGAGACGCGGCCGGAGGCGACGGCGGGGGCCGTGCCGGTGCTCAGGTACCCCTCGACCTCGGCCGGGGCGTTCTCCATGTCCGTGGCGTAGTCGTGGTACATGACGCCGGAGTAGACGCCGACGCGGCTTCCCTTCAGCCCCGCCGGGTTGATGCCGGCCCGCTCGAAGGACTCCCAGGAGGCTTCGAGGAGCAGGCGCTGCTGCGGGTTCATCGACAGCGCCTCGCGCTGGTTGATGCCGAAGAACCCGGCGTCGAACTCGGTGGCGCCGTCGAGGAACCCGCCCTCGCTGACGTACGAGGTGCCCCGGCGCTCCGGGTCCGGGTCGAAGAGCCGCTCCAGGTCCCAGCCGCGGTCCTCGGGGAAGCCGGCGACGGCGTCGCTGCCGGCCTCGACGAGCCGCCACAGCTCGTCGGGGGTGGATATCCCGCCGGGGAGGCGGCAGGCCATCCCGACGATGGCGATGGGCTCGGACTTGGCCGCCTCGGCGTCACGGAGACGCTTGTTGGCCGTCTTCAGGTCGACGAGGGCCCGCTTGAGGTAGTCGCGGAGCTTCTGGTTGTCGGTGCTGTTCGTCGTGGTGTTCGTCGTGCTGCTGGTCGTGGTGTTCGTCGCGGTGTCGGTCGTGGGGGACTCGTTGGACATGACCGGGTCTGTCCCTTCCAGGTGTCGGTGGGTGGACGGCTGCTGCCAGGGCGGGATCAGGACAGGTCGAGCTCACCGTCCATGAGCGCGAACAGCTCGTCGTCGGTCGCCGACTCGATGTCGATGTCCAGGTCGAGGTCGATGCCGGACTCGCCGGGGGCAGGCTCGGCCGGGGCCGCGTCGGCGGCGGGAGCCGCGTCGGAGAGGCCGAGCTCCTCGGTCAGCTGCTCCGCGAGCTCCCCGGGCGTCGGGTAGTCGAAGATCAGCGTGGCCGGCAGGCGGACGCCGGTCGCGGCGGCGAGGCGGTTGCGGAGCTCCACCGCGGCCAGGGAGTCGAAGCCGAGCTCCTTGAAGGCGTTGTCCGCGCCGATCGCCTTGGCGGTGGCGTGACCGAGGACGGTCGCCGCCTCCGTCCGGACGAGTTCCAGCACGGCCTTGGCCCGTCCGGCGGCCGGCAGGGCCGCCAGGCGGTCGGTCAGGGACTCCTCCACGACCGTCGCCGTCCGGGCCGCCTTGCGGGGCGCGCGGACCAGGGACCGGAGCAGGGCCGGGATCTGCTCGGCGTCGGTGGCGGCCTGCGTGCGCAGACCGGCCAGGTCGAGCCGGGCGGTCACCAGCGCGGTGTCGTCCCTGGCGGCGAGGCCCGCGTCGAGCAGCGCGAGCGCCGTCTCGGTGGGCATCGCGGTGATGCCGGTGCGCTTGCCGCGCTTGAGGTCGGCCTCGCTCAGCTCGCCGGTCATGCCGCTCGCCTCGGCCCACAGGCCCCAGGCGAGGGAGACCGCCGGGGTGCCCTCGGCGCGGAGCCGGCCCGCGAGGGCGTCCACGTAGGTGTTGGCCGCCGCGTAGTTGGCCTGCCCGGGGTTGCCGAGCGTGCCCGCCGCCGAGGAGAAGAGGACGAAGGCGGCCAGGTCCTGGTCCTTCGTGGCCTCGTGGAGCCGGTGCGCCGCGTCGATCTTGGCGCGGAAGGCGGTGTCGAACCGCTCCGGGGTCTGGGCGGTGATGACGCCGTCGTCGAGGACGCCGGCCGTGTGGACGACGGCGGTCAGCGGGTGCGCCGGGTCGACCGTCGCGAGCAGGGCCGCGAGCTGGTCGGGGTCGGTCGCGTCGGTCGCCGACACGGTGACCGTGGCGCCGAGGGCGGCGAGCTCCTCGCGGAGCTCCTCGGCCCCGGGCGCGGCCGGGCCGCGGCGGCTGATCAGCTGGAGGTGCTTGATGCCGTGCTCGGTGACCAGGTGGCGGGCGGTGAGGGCGCCGAGGGTGCCCGTACCGCCGGTGACCAGGACCGTGCCGTCCGGGTCGAGCGGGCTGCTCGTGTCCGTGACGGAGGCGCGGGCGAGGCGCGGGACGGTGATCCTCCCGGCCCGCAGGGCGAGCTGGGGCTCGCCGGTCGCGAGCGCGGCCGGGAGCAGCGAGGCCGAGCGGGGGTCGGTGTCGACCAGGACCAGGCGGTCCGGGTGCTCGTTCTGCGCGGTGCGGACCATGCCCCACACGGCGGCCTGGTCGGGGTTCTCGACCGCGTTGCGGGTGAGGACCACGAGCCGGGTGCCGTCGGGGTCGCCCGCCAGGTGGGCCTGGACGGCGGCGAGGACGCGGCCGGTGAGGGCGCGCACCTCCTCGGTGCTCTCCGTCAGGTCCAGGACCGGCCAGTCGGCTCCGGTGGTGCTGCCCGGAGCAGGGACCTCCTGCCACTCGACCCGGAACAGCGCGTCCTTCAGCCGGTCCTGCCCGCCGCCCAGCTGCGCCGGGTCGACGGCCCGGAAGGCGAGCGATCCGACCGTGGCGACGGGGGCGCCGGTGGCGTCCGCCGCCTCGACGGAGACGGTGTCGCCGCCCCGGGGGGTGATGCGGACCCGCAGGCGGGCCGCTCCGGCGGCGTGCAGGGTGACCCCGTTCCAGGCGAACGGGAGGAGGACCTGTCCGGCCTCCGTCTCGGCGACCGCGCCGAAGCTGGTCGTGTGCAGGGCCGCGTCGAGCAGCGCAGGGTGCAGGCCGAAGGCGGCGGCCTCGGCGGTGGCCTCCTCCGGCAGGGCGACCTCGGCGAACAGTTCGTCGCCCCGGCGCCAGACCGTCCGCAGGCCCTGGAACAGCGGGCCGAACTCGTGGCCCGCGGCGGCCTGCCGGTCGTAGAAGCCGTCGATGTCGACGGGTTCGGCGTCCGCCGGCGGCCAGGCCGTCAGCGTCCCCTCGGGTGCCTGCCCGGCGGAGGTGAGGGAGCCGGTGGCGTGCCGGACCCACTCGTCGGCGCCGTCGGCCCCTTCCGTACGGGAGTGGATGCCGACCGTCCGGCGGCCGTCGCCGTCGGCGGCGCCGACCAGGACGCGGACCTCGACGCCGCCGCGCTCCGGGAGGACCATCGGCGACTGGAGCACCAGCTCCTCCAGGACCCCGGCGTCGATCTGGTCGCCGGTGCGGACGGCCAGCTCGACGAGGGCGGTGCCCGGCACCAGGACCGTGCCCGACTTGGCGTGGTCGGCGAGCCAGGCGTGGCTCTTGAGGGAGAGCCGGCCGGTGGCCAGGACCCCTCCGTCCTCCGGGAGTTCGACGACCGCGCCGAGCAGCGGGTGTTCGGCGGAGGCGAGGCCGAGCGAGGCCGCGTCCGTCGTGCCGGCCGTCGCCTCGGCCCAGTACCGCTCGCGCTGGAAGGCGTACGTCGGCAGGTCGACGCGGCCGGCCCCGGTGCCGTCGAAGGCGGCGGACCAGTCGGCGCGGGTGCCGTGGACGTACAGCCCGGCGAGGGCGGCGAGGAGCGTGCGGGGCTCGGAGCGCTCGCGGCGCAGACCCGGCACGATCACCTCCGTGCCCGAGGTGCCGGTGCCGTGGGCGGCGTCGGCGTCGAGCGTCTCGCGGGCCATCGCCGTCAGGACGGCGTCCGGGCCGATCTCCAGGAAGCGGGTCGTGCCCGCGGCCCGCAGGTCGCGCACGGCGTCGGCGAACCGCACCGGCTGCCGGACGTGGTCCGCCCAGTAGTCGGCCGTGCCGAGCCGGTCCAGGCCGACGCCGGCTCCGGTCAGCGTGGAGACCACGGGGATACGGGGCTCCGCGTACGAGAGTCTGGCGGCGACCTTCCGGAACTCGGCGAGCATCGGCTCCATGCGGGCCGAGTGGAAGGCGTGGCTGACCCGGAGGCGCTTCGTCTTCCAGCCCTTCGCCTTGCAGACCTCGGCGACCGCGAGGACGGCGTCCTCGTCGCCCGATATCACCAGCGCCGAGGTCCCGTTGACCGCGGCGACCCCGGCCCGGCCGTCGGCCGGGAGCAGCGGGAGCAGCTCGGCCTCGCCGGCCTGGACGGCGACCATCGCGCCGCCCTCGGGCAGGGCCTGCATCAGCCGGCCGCGCGCGGCGACCAGGGCGGCGCCGTCGGCGAGCGAGTAGACGCCCGCCACGTGGGCGGCGGCCAGTTCGCCGATCGAGTGCCCGGCGACGGCGTCGGGCCGTACGCCCCAGGACTCGACGAGCCGGAAGAGGGCGACCTGGGCGGCGAACAGCGCGGACTGGGTGTAGACCGTGCGGTGCAGCAGCTCGGCGGCCGGAGTGTCGGGGTCGGCGAACACCACGTCCTTGACGGGGAGTTCGACGTGCCCGGCGGCGACCAGGTGCCGGTCGAGCTCGGCGCAGGCCGCGTCGAAGGCTTCCGCGTAGACGGGGTACGCGGCGTACAGCTCGCGGCCCATGCCGGTCCGCTGGCTGCCCTGGCCGGTGAAGAGGAAGGCCGTACGGCCGGCGGCGGGGGCGCCGCCGACGACCGACCCCGGGAGCGCGCCGGAGGCGAGACCGTCGAGCCCGGCGAGCAGCTCCTCGCGGTCGGCCGCCACGACGACCGCCCGGTGGTCGAGTTCGGCGCGGGAGGCGGCCAGGGAGTACGCGACGTCCGCGAACTCCGACCGGGTGGTGCGCCCGCTGTCGCGGAGCCACTCGGCGAGGCGCGCGGCCTGACCGGCCAGCGCCTCGGGCGACTTGGCGGACAGCACGTACGGCAGGATCTCGGCGGGTTCCTGCGCGGCCGCGGCCACGGGGGCCTTCTCCGGGGCCTGCTCGATGATGACGTGGGCGTTGGTGCCGCTGACGCCGAAGGAGGAGACGGCCGCGCGGCGCGGACGGTCCACCTCGGGCCACGGGCGGGCCTCGGTGAGGAGCTCCACCGCGCCGGCCGACCAGTCGACCTTCGTCGACGGCTCGTCGACGTGCAGGGTCTGCGGCAGGACGCCGTGCCGGATCGCCTGGACCATCTTGATCACGCTCGCGGCGCCGGCGGCGCCCTGCGTGTGCCCGATGTTCGACTTCAGCGAGCCGAGCCACAGCGGCTCCCGGTCCGCGTCGCGGTCCTGGCCGTAGGTGGCGAGGAGCGCCTGCGCCTCGATCGGGTCACCGAGCCGCGTGCCCGTGCCGTGCGCCTCGATCGCGTCGACCTCGGAGCCGGTCAGACCGGCGTCCTGGAGGGCGGCGCGGATGACGCGCTGCTGGGAGGGGCCGTTGGGGGCGGTGAGGCCGTTGGACGCGCCGTCCTGGTTGACCGCCGTGCCCTTCACGACCGCGAGGACCGGGTGGCCGAGCCGTTCGGCGTCGGAGAGCCGCTCGACGAGGAGCAGCGCCACGCCCTCGGCCCAGCCGGTGCCGTCGGCGGCGTCGGCGAAGGCCTTGCAGCGGCCGTCGGGCGACAGACCGCGCTGACGGGAGAACTCCACGAAGGCGTCCGGCGTCGTCATCAGTGCGACACCGCCCGCCAGCGCCATCGTCGACTCGCCGGTGCGCAGCGACTGCGCGGCCAGGTGGAGCGCGACGAGCGAGGAGGAGCAGGCCGTGTCGACCGTGAGGGCCGGGCCCTCGAGGCCGAAGGTGTACGAGATGCGGCCGGAGGCGACGCTTCCGGACGTGCCGGTCAGCCGGTAGCCCTCCAGCTCGCCCGCGCCGTGCTGCATCCGCAGGATGTAGTCGCGGTCGTTGACGCCGACGAAGACGCCGACGCGTTCGCCGCCCAGACCGGTCGGGTCGATGCCCGCCCGCTCGAACGTCTCCCACGTCGTCTCCAGGAGGAGCCGCTGCTGCGGGTCCATGGCGACGGCCTCGCGCGGCGAGATCCCGAAGAAGCCGGCGTCGAAGACGGTCGCCGTGTCCAGGAACGCCCCGTGCCTGGCGTACGAGGTCCCCAGGTGCTCCGGGTCCTCGTGGTAGAGCGCCTCCAGGTCCCAGCCGCGGTCCCGCGGGAGCCCGCCGATGATGTCGGCGCCGTCGGCGACGATCCGCCACAGCTCGTCGGGGCCGTCGGCGCCGCCGGGGAAGCGGCAGCCCATGGCGACGATGACGATCGGGTCGTCGTCCTCGGAGGCCGTCGCGCGGCCCCCGGCCGTCACGGCCCGCTCGGGCTCGTCGCCGACCAGGTCGGCGAGGAGCTTGCGGGCGAGGACGGTCGGCGTCGGGTAGTCGAAGACGAGCGTGGTGGGCAGGGTGAGCCCGGCCCGCTTGCCGATCCGGTTGCGCAGCTCGACGGCGGTCAGCGAGTCGAAGCCCAGCTCCTTGAAGGCGCGCTTCTCGTCGATGGCGTCGGCGGTCGCGTGTCCGAGGACGGTCGCGGCCTCGGCCCGCACCAGGTCGACGAGGGTCCGCTCGCGCTCGGCCGGGGCGAGCCCGGCGAGCCGCTCGGCCAGCGCGTTCCCGCCGCCGGCGGCGGCGGGACCGGCCTGCGCGGCGACCCGGCGCAGCGGCCGGACGAGCCCGCGGAGCAACGGCGGGACCGGGTCCGTGACCGAGCGGGCGCGGAGCCCGGCGAGGTCGAGCCGGGCGGCGACGAACGCGGCCTCGGGGGAGCGGAATCCGGCGTCGAGGAGCGCCATGCCGGCCTCTGCGGAGAGGCCGAGCATGCCGTCCCTGCGGTGGCGCTGGAGCGCCGCCTCGTCGAGGTGGGCGGTCATGCCGCTGACGTCGGACCAGTAGCCCCAGGCGAGGGAGGTCGCCGGGGTGCCTTCGGCGCGGAGCCGGTGGGCGTAGGCGTCGAGGGCGGCGTTGGCGGCGGCGTAGTTGGCCTGGCCGGGGTTGCCGAGGGTGCCGGCGGCGGAGGAGAAGAGCACGAACGCGGACAGGTCCAGGTGCTTCGTGGCCGCGTGGAGCACCTCGGCCGCGTCGATCTTGGCGCGGAAGGCGGTGTCGAGCCGCTCGGGGGTCTGGGCGGTGATCACGCCGTCGTCGAGGACGCCGGCCGTGTGGACGACGGCGGTGAGCGGGTGGGCCGGGTCGATCCCGGCGACCAGCGCCGTGACCTGGTCGGGGTCGGTGGCGTCGACGGCCTTGACGGTGACCGTGGCGCCGAGGGCGGTGAGCTCCTGGCGCAGCTGGTCGGCGCCCGGGGTCTCCGGGCCGCGGCGGCTGATCAGGAGGAGGTGGCGGATGCCGTGCTCGGTGACCAGGTGGCGGGCGGTGAGGGCGCCGAGGGTGCCGGTGCCGCCGGTGATCAGGGCCGTCCCGTCGGCGTACAGCGGGCTCGCGGTGCCGGGGACGGTGGTGCGGGCCAGGCGCGGGACGGTGATCTTCCCGCCGGTCAGGGCGAGCTGCGGTTCGCCGGTGGCGAGGGCCGCGTGGAGCAGGCCGGCCGACTCGACGTCGGTGTCGACCAGGACCAGCCGGTCCGGGTGCTCGTTCTGCGCCGTTCGGACGAGACCGCGTACGGCGGCCTGGGCCGGGCTGTCGACCGCGCCGCGGGTCAGGACCACGAGCCGGGTGTCGTCGGGGTCGGTGGCCAGGTGGGCCTGGACGAGGGCGAGGGCGCGGGCCGTGACGGTCCGCACGTCCTCGGTGTTCTCGGTCAGGTCCAGGAGCGGCCACCGCTCGCCGGCGGTCGTGCCGGGGGCGGGGGTCTCCTGCCACTCCACGCGGAAGAGCGAGTCCCGCAGGGAGTCGCCGCCGCCCGCGAGACGGGCCGAGTCGAGCGCGCGGTAGGTGAGTTCGCGCACCGACAGGACGGGGGAGCCCGCCGAGTCGGCCGCCGCCAGGGTCACCGAGCCGTCGCCCTGCGGGCTGACGCGGACCTGGAGGCGGGCCGCGCCCGACGCGTACAGGGAGACGCGGCGCCAGGTGTGCGGGAGCAGCACCTTGCCGTCACGGGCGGCGGAGCCGAGCGGGCCGAAGGCCGCGACCGACAGGGCCGCGTCGAGCAGCGCCGGGTGCAGGCCGAAGGCGGTCGCGGAGCCCGCGAGCTCCTCGGGGAGCGCCACCTCGGCGTACACCTCGTCGCCGTGGCGCCAGACCTTCCGCAGCCCCTCGGCGAGGCCCTCGACGTCGACGGCCTCGGCGCTCTGCGGCGGGCGGACCGTGAAGTCTCCGGCGAACGCCGTGGACTGGGCTGCGAGGTGGCCGATCGCGTTCCGCGTCCAGTCGTCGGAGTCGTCGGTACGGGAGTGGACGCTGACCGCCCGGAGGCCGGTCTCCCCGGCCGCGCCGACCTGGACGCGGACCCGGACGGCGCCGCGCTCGGGAAGGACGAGCGGCTCCTCCAGGACCAGTTCCTCGATCATTCCGGCCGACACGTGGTCACCGGCCCGCACCGCGAGCTCGAAGAGGACCGAGCCGGGCACGGCGGCGGACCCGCCGGCCGCGTCGGCGGCCAGCCACGGGTGCGTCTTCAGGGACAGCAGGCCCGTCGCCAGGACGCCACCGGAGCCGGGGAGTTCGACGAGCGCGCCGAGCAGCGGGTGCTCCTCGGTCGCCAGGCCGAGCGCGCCCGCGTCCGTGCTGCCGGTGCCCTCCAGCCAGTAACGGCGGCGCTGGAACGGGTAGGTGGGCAGTTCGACCCGGGCCGGGTGGGGATCGGTCAGCACGGTCCGCCAGTCGAGCACCACGCCGCGGACGTGCAGCTCGGCGGCGGAGGTCAGGAAGCGCTGGAGGTCGCCGTCGTTCCGGCGCAGCGAACCGCCGGTCACCCAGGGGCCGTCGGCCCGCGCCTCCAGGATCTCCTGGACCGGCATGCTGAGCACCGGGTGGGCGCTGACCTCGACGAAGACCCGGAAGCCGTCGGCGACGAGCTGCTCGACGGACTCGCCGAAGCGGACCTGGTGGCGGAGGTTCGCGTACCAGTAGCGGCCGTCGAGGACGGTGTCGCCGTCCAGCCACGCGCCCCGCAGGGTGGAGAACACGGGGATGCGCGGGGCGGTGGGTTCCAGGCCGTCGAGGACGCGGGCGAGTTCGTCCTCGATGCGCTCGACGTGGCTGGTGTGGGAGGCGTAGTCGACGGGGATCTTGCGGGCCCGGACGCCCTCCGCCTCGTACGCGGTGTGCAGTTCGTCGAGCGCGTCGGCGTTTCCGGCGACGACGGTGGAGGTCGGGCCGTTGACGGCGGCGATCTCGATGCGGCCCGCGTAGGCGGTGAGACGGTTCTCCACGTCGGCGAGCGGCAGAGGAACGGACATCATGCCGCCGAGGCCCGCGAGGTGGGCGCCGATCGCCTTGCTGCGCAGGGTGACCACGCGGGCGGCGTCGTCGAGGGACAGGGCCCCGGCGACGTGCGCCGCCGCGATCTCGCCCTGGGAGTGGCCGACGACGGCGTCCGGCGTGAGCCCGTGGTGCTGCCAGAGGCGCGCGAGCGACACCATGACCGCGAAGGAGGCGGGCTGGACGACGTCCACGCGGTCGAAGGCGGGGGCGTCGGGGGCCTGCCGGATGACGTCGAGGAGGTTCCAGTCGACGTACGGGGCGAAGGCGGCCGCGCACTCCTCGATCGCCTCGGCGAAGACCGGCGAGTCCTCGACGAGCCGCGCGCCCATGCCGGCCCACTGGTGGCCCTGGCCGGGGAAGACGAACGCGGTCTTGCCGCGGACGTCGGCCGTGCCCGTGACGAGCTCGGCCGCCGGCTCACCGGCCTCCAGGGCCGCGAGACCCGCGACCAGGGCGTCCTCGTCGGCCGAGACGACCACGGCCCGCTGGTCGAGCGCGGCCCGCGTGAAGGCGAGCGCGTGCGCCAGGTCGGAGCGGTCCGCGCCACGGGCGACGGCGGCGAGCTGCCCCGCCTGGGCCCGCAGGGCGTCCTGCGACTTGGCGGAGACCAGCCACGGGGTGACGGCGCCGGCCGCGCGGCCCGCGTCCTCGCCGGCGGGGTCGGAGTCCGGGGCCTGCTCGATGATGACGTGCGCGTTGGTGCCGCTGACGCCGAAGGAGGAGACGGCCGCGCGGCGCGGACGGTCCACCTCGGGCCAGGCGCGGGCCTCGGTCAGGAGCTCCACGGCTCCGGCCTCCCAGTCGACCTTCGTCGACGGGCGGTCGATGTGGAGGGACTGCGGCAGGACGCCGTTGCGGATCGCCTGGACCATCTTGATGACACCGGCGACACCGGCCGCCGACTGCGCGTGCCCGATGTTCGACTTGAGCGAGCCCAGCCACAGCGGCTCCTGGTCCGCGTCGCGGTCCTGGCCGTAGGTGGCGAGGAGGGCCTGCGCCTCGATCGGGTCGCCGAGCATGGTGCCCGTGCCGTGGCCCTCGACCACGTCCACGTCGCCGCTCGTCAGGTGCGCGTTGGCCAGGGCCTGGCGGATCACCCGCTGCTGCGAGGGGCCGCTCGGCGCGGTGAGGCCGTTGGAGGCGCCGTCCTGGTTGACCGCCGAGCCGCGCACGACCGCGAGGACCGGGTGGCCCAGGCGCTCGGCGTCGGAGAGCCGCTCCAGGAGGAGGACGCCGACGCCCTCGGCCCAGCCGGTGCCGTCGGCGGCCTCGGCGTACGGCTTGCAGCGGCCGTCGGGGGCGAGCGCCCGCTGCCGGGAGAACTCGACGAACGAGGTGGGCTCGGCCATCAGCGCGACACCGCCGGCGAGCGCCATCGTGCACTCGCCGTTGCGCAGCGACTGCGCGGCCAGGTGCAGGGCGACCAGAGAGGACGAGCAGGCCGTGTCGACGGTGAGCGCCGGGCCCTCGAGGCCGAAGGTGTACGAGACGCGGCCGGAGGCGACGCTGCCCGCCGAGCCGGTGCCCCGGTACCCCTCCAACTCCTCGGGCGCGCCCGTCACATGGGTGCCGTAGTCGTGGTACATGACGCCGGAGAAGACGCCGACGGGCTCGCCGCGCAGCCGCGACGGGTCGATGCCCGCCCGCTCCAGGGCCTCCCAGGAGGTCTCCAGGAGGAGCCGCTGCTGCGGGTCCATGGCGGTCGCCTCGCGGGGCGAGATGCCGAAGAACTCGGCGTCGAAGTCGGCCTGGTCGTAGAGGAACCCCCCCTCGCGGACGTAGCTGGAGCCGGGGCGGCCGCCCTCGGGGTCGTACAGCTCCTCCAGGTTCCAGTCGCGGTCCTCGGGGAAGCCGGAGACCGCGTCGCGGGCCTCGGCGACGAGCCGCCACAGCTCTTCGGGGGAGGTGACGCCGCCGGGCAGGCGGCAGGCCATGCCGACGATGGCGATCGGCTCGTCGGATCCGGCGACCTCGGGGCGGACCTCCTCCACGGCGGCCTGGATCCCGTTGAGCTCCGAGTGGAGCAGACGGGCGACGGCCTGCGGGGTCGGGTGGTCGAAGGCAAGGGTCGCGGGCAGCTTGAGACCGGTGGTCTCGGTGAGGCGGTTGCGCAGGGCGACGGCGTGCAGCGAGGTGAAGCCGAGCTCCTTGAAGGCGCGCTCGGGGCCGACCCTGTCGATGGAGCCGAGGTCGATGACCCGGGCCGCCTCCGTGCGGACGACGTCGAGGAGGACGCGGAGCTGCTCGGGCTCGGGGAGCGGCGCGAGGCGCTCGCGCAGGGCCTCCGCGATCGAGGTGTCGGCGGTCGCGGGCGTCGCCGAGGTGTCGATGAGCCCGGTGAGCAGGACGTTCACCGAGCCGGTCGCGAGGGTCGCGGTGTCGAGGCGCATCGGCAGGCAGTGCGCCTGGCCGCCGAGGAGCGCGGCGTCGAACATGGCGAGGCCGTCGGCGGTGTCGAGCGTGCCGACGCCCGGCTCCTCCGGGCCGCCGTCGGTGACGGCCGGCTCCCAGGGGCCCCAGCCGAGCGACAGCGCGGGCAGGCCGCGGTCGGCGCGGTGCTGCGCGAGGGCGTCGAGGAAGGTGTGGAAGGCGGCCCGGCCGCCCTCGCCGGGGGCGCCGAGGAGCGTGTCGGCGGAGGAGCAGACGACGAACGCGGCGAGGTCGTGGGCGCGGGACAGCTCGTGCAGGTGGAGCAGGGCGCCGACGGCGGAGGCGAGCGGCCGGTCCGGGCGGACCGCCAGCGCGGTCTGCCAGCCGTGGGCGTGGACGACGGCGGTGACCGGGCGACCGGCCTGGTCGAGGGCGGCGGCGAGCGCGCCCCGGTCGGTCAGGTCGCAGGCGGTCGCGCGGACCTTCGCGCCCAGCTTCGTCAGCTCGGCCGCGAGGCCGGTGACGCGCTCGTCGGCGGCGTCGTGCGAGGTGATCAGGAGGACGTGCCGGATGCGGTGACCGGTCACCAGGTGCCGGGCGAGGGCCGCGGCCTGCGGGCTCTCGGCGCCGGTGACGACGACGGCGCCCTGCGGGTCGAGGACCCGTCGCTCGGCCGGGTCGGCGCTCGCCGCGACCCGGGCGAGCCGGGGCACGAGCGGGACGCCGGTGCGCAGCGCGAGCTGCGGCTCGCCGGAGGCCAGGGCGGTCGGCAGCGCCTCCAGGGAGGCGGGGGCCTCGTCGAGGTCGAGGAGGAGCAGACGGCCCGGGTGGGCGGCCTGGAGGGAGCGCAGGAGGCCCCAGACGGGAGCGTGCGCGATGTTGTGGAGGGTCTCGCGGGGTCCGGCGATGACGGCGCCGCGGGTGGCGACGGCGAGCCGGGTGGCGGCGAGGCGCTCGTCGCCGAGCCAGACCTCGACGCGGCCCGCGAGCTCGTCGACGGTACGGCCGACGGCGCCCGCGAACTCGGCGGCGGAGGCGGCCTGCGGGACGTCGAGGCCGAGGACGACGGTGCCGGGGACGGTGGGGGAGCCGGCGAGCCGCTCCTCCAGGCCGCCGGCGATGGCGTCCGCGTCGGCGCCGGTGACCAGCCAGTGCTCGGCGGCCCCCGCGGCCTCCGGCACGTCCTGGGCGGTGCCGCCGGTCAGCGGGATCCAGTCGAGGCGCAGCAGCGACTCGAAGTGGCTGGCGTTCGCCGCCCGCAGCCGCATCGGGCGGCTGAGCAGCTTGTGACGGGTGATCTTCCCGGACTGGGTGCGGGGGATCGACTCGGTCTCGTACAGCTCCTCGGGCACCTTGAAGTAGGCGAGCCGCTCGCGGCAGGCGGCGTAGAGGAGTTCGGGGTCGAGGCCCTCGGGTCCGGGGACGACGAAGGCCACCGGGACCTCGCCGAGCACGTCGTGCGGCTTGGCGACGACGGCGACGTCGGCGACGCCCGGCACGGACCGCAGGACCTCCTCGACCTCGCCGGGGTGGATGTTCTCGCCGCCGCGGATGATGAGTTCCTTCAGGCGGCCGGTGATGCGGAAGTACCCGGCGACGTCACGCCTGGCCAGGTCGCCGGTGCGGTACCAGCCGTCGACGAGCGCCTCGGCGGTCGCCGCCGGGTCGTTGTGGTAGCCGACCATGACGTTCGGGCCGCTGACCCAGACCTCGCCCTCCTCGCCGGTGGGCACGTCGTTGCCGGTGTTCGGGTCGACCAGGCGGACGTTCACACCGGGGACGGGGATGCCGCAGGAGCCCTCGACGCGGTCGCCGGTCGGCCACTTCATGGTGATGGAGCCGCAGGTCTCCGTGGAGCCGTACGCGTCGAGCAGCTTCGCCCCGTACAGCTCCTCGAAGCGGGTGTGCAGGTCGGCCGAGGTGACCGAACCGCCGACCAGGCACATGCGCAGCCGGGGCGCCTGGAAGCCCTTGCGGGAGGCCGCGGCGACCAGCTGGTGGTACATGGTGGGCACGCCGGCCAGGAAGGTGGAGTTCTCCTCGCGGAGCGCGGCGAGGACGTCGTCGGCGGCGAAGCCGTCGACCAGCCGGGCCGAGGCGCCGACCGTGGTCACCGCGACGACGCAGACGATGTGCGACAGGCTGTGGAAGAGCGGAAGCGGCCACAGCACCCGGTCGTCGGCCGAGAGTTCGGGGATCGGGACGTAGCTGGCGCTCACCGACCACAGCGCGTTGCGCTGGGTGGAGAGCACGCCCTTGGGCTTGCCGGTGGTGCCGGAGGTGTAGAGCATCCAGGCCACGTCGTCGAGGCCCAGGTCGTCCCGGGCCGGGGTGGCGGGCTCGGTCGTCGCGAGCGTCTCGAAGGAGGCGCCACCGGCCGGCACGCGGCCGTTGCCGGTCACCACGATCCGCACCGGGCTGCCGGCGCCGAGGACCCGCCGCACCTGGTCGACGTGGGCCGGGTCGGTGACGACCACGCGGGCACCGCTGTCGGACAGCAGGTGGGTCAGCTCGGCGTCGGTGGACCGCGGGTTCAGCGGCACACCGATCGCGGCGGCGCGCACGATCGCCAGGTAACTCTCCACGGTCTCCACCCGGTTGCCCAGGAGGATGGCCGCGCGGTCGCCCGGCTGGAGGCGCAGCGCCGCGAGGTGACCGGCGATCCGGCCGGTCCGCTCGGCGAGCTGCGCCCAGCTGACGGAACGCTCGGAATCGCGGTAGGCCACCTTGTTCCCGAAACGCTTCGCGTGCGCCGTGAGCAGTTCCGGCAACGGTCGGATCAGCTCGGTTCGCAGCATGTCCACACACCCCTCGATAACGCGACGGAAACAACGAATAACGCTCTACAGATCTCAACCGATCACGACGAGTCTCGTTGCTTGACGTGCGTTCTGAACCCCAGTCAACCCCCCTAAGGGCTCCCTGACTCGGGTGTGCGGAGCGGTAATCGCCCCCTAGGAGATAGTGGCGGCGGGGGCGACGGCCCTAGCATGGAATAAACGGGCATTCCCGCAGGTGAAAGGGGAATGGTCGCATGGAGAGAATCGTAACGGAAGGAATTCCCGGTGAACGTGACAGCTCCCGACCCGACACACCTCACGGCCCTTGAATCGGATCATGAAGAGGCCTACGGCTTCGAATTCAGCGACGACGTGACGCTGGCCTCCAAGGAACTCGCGCAGGCCGTCGCCGCCGAACCCGCGCTGACCGCCGACGAACAGCTCGCACTCGCCGTGTGGCACGTGCGGCACGTCGTCGCGCTCATTCCCGAGGGAAGTCGCCGCGGATTCCTCTTCCAGTGCTGGCAGCACTGGACGGAGGGCCTCACGCCCGACCGCCGCACCGCCCTCTACGACCGCACCCAGGCCGCCGGTTCGGCCCTCGACGACGGCCCGCCGGCCATGAGCGGCGCGACCGAGCAGGCCTGGGACGCGTACCTGCGCACCCTGCGCCGCTCCGTCCACGCCTGGAACGAGCAGGGCGCCCCCGTCAACTACCTCCTCTTCGACCACGCCCACCTGACCCACCGACGCCTGCGCATCCCCGCCGTCACCGAGGCGCTCGCCGCCCGCACGGTCCGCGCCGCGCTCACCCCCTCGGGCGCGGACCTCCAGCCGATCGCCGTGCCGGCCGCCGCGCTCCAGACCGCGTGAGACGGGCCCCGCACCCCGCACGGGCCCTCCTGAAGGCCCCCGAAAGGACCCCCTGATGACCCAGCAGCTCGCGGCCCGCCACCAGGTCGAGGTGGGCCTGGGCGACCGCTCGTACACCGTGCACATCGGCCCCGGCGTGCGCGCCCTGCTCCCCGCGGCGGTCGCCCGTCTCGGGGCGCGGCGCGCGGTCGTCGTCTCGGCCCGCCCCGCGCACTGGCTCCCCGAGCTCGGCGTCGAGACCCTGCGGATCGACGCCCAGGACGGCGAGGTCAACAAGACCCTCGCCACCGTCGCCGAACTCACCGGCGCCTTCGCCCGGTTCGGCCTCACCCGGGACGACGTGATCGTCTCCTGCGGCGGCGGCACCACGACCGACATGGTCGGCCTCGCCGCCTCGCTCTACCACCGGGGCACTCCGGTGATCCACCTGCCCACCTCGCTGCTCGCCCAGGTCGACGCGAGCATCGGCGGCAAGACCGGCGTCAACCTGCCCGAGGGCAAGAACCTCGTCGGCGCCTACTGGCAGCCGGCCGAGGTGCTCTGCGACACCGACTTCCTCGACACCCTCCCCGAGGCCGAACGGATCAACGGGTACGGCGAGTTGGCGCGCTGCCACTTCATCGGCGCCCCGGACCTCCACGCCCTCGACCTGGTCGACCAGATCGCCACCAGCGTCGCCCTCAAGGCGTCCGTGGTCACCCGGGACGAACGCGACCAGGGCCTGCGGCACATCCTCAACTACGGCCACACCCTGGGCCACGCCCTGGAGCTGGCCACCGACTTCCGGCTCCGGCACGGCGAGTCCGTCGCGATCGGCACGGTCTACGCCGGGCTGCTCGCCGCCGCGCTCGGCCGCGTCGACGCGGCCCGCGCCCAGGAGCACCGCACGGTCGTCGCCTCGTACGGGCTGCCCGTGACGCTGCCCGAGGGGGTCGGTCACGACACCCTGCTCCGCTACATGCGCCGCGACAAGAAGGCGGGCGCGGGCCTCGCCTTCGTCCTCGACGGCCCCGCCGGCGCCGAACTCGTCAGGGACGTACCGGAAACGGTCGTCCTCGACACCCTGGCGGCGATGCCCGTGGGCGGCTGAACCGCCCCTCCCCGTACGCCCTCCCCGTACGGCCAGACACGCGAAACGGCCCGGACTGTGCAGAGTCCGGGCCGTTTTCGTGGTACCCGCCAGGGGCGACGGGACCGGTCCTCGCCTACGCGACGGGAACCGCCCCCGGGCACAGGGCGAGCAGGTCGGCGGGCCGGCGCAGCACCGCCTCGGGGCCCGCCGCGAGGAGGACGTCCTCGTCGACGCCGGCCCACAGCGCCGCCGCCGGCACGACACCGGCGCCGCGCGCGCTCTGGAGGTCGGTGACCGCGTCGCCGACCATCACCGTCTGCTCCGGCGGCGCGCCGAGCACCGACAGGGCGCGCAGCACCATGTCGGGCGCGGGCTTGGGGTTGGCGACCTGGTCCGAGCCGATGACGATGTCGAACAGCGGCAGCAGCTCCAGTTCCGCGAGGAGCGCCCGCGCCCGGTCGCCGGCCTTGCCGGTGGCGACCGCGAGCGGGATGCGGCGCGCGCGCAGCTCGTGGAGGAGCTCGCGGACGCCGGGGAAGACGGGGACCTGCCCCTGGAGCCGGTAGCTCTCCCGGACGAACGGGCCCTCCATCGCGAGGGGAAGGCCCATGATCCGCATGATGTCGGGGAAGTACCGGCCGAGGTGGCGGTTGTACTCCGCGAACGGGGCCTCACCCGCCCCCACGACCTCCCGGTACGCGATGCTGAACGCCTCGCGCATCACCTCGTAGCTGTCGACGATCACCCCGTCGAGGTCGAACACGACCGCACGGAAGGTGCGGTCGGTCCGGCCCGCGGCGGGAAGGCCGTCGGTGAACTCGCTGAACCCGGCGTAGGGCGTCGTGTAGCCCGGATAGTCGCCCAGGGCGTCAGGCATGGTGATCCTCCGTGGTGAGCAGCGTCGAGTGGGGCACCGTCCGGGCCGCTCTTGTGGAGCGGGCGCCGATCCGGGCCCGGCGGGCCGAGCGGTAGATGCGCTCGATCACCGCGATGGTGCGGCGGACCTCGTCCACGGTCCGCCCCTGTGACGCGGGGTCGGCGAGCAGCGTCGGCAGTTCGTCGAGCTGCTGCAGGTACTCCGCCCCGATCTCCTCCTCCGGCAGCGGCACGTCGATCTCGACGCCGTCCCGGACGCGAACCAGCTGCGAGCCCTTCCGCCGGTTCGGGCTGAACCCGAACGTGCAGGTCAGGGTGGCGCTGCCGTGGCTGCCGTCGACCCGGATCCGGGTCACGTCGTACGGCTCGTGCGAGGCCCAGCTCGCCCTGATCGCCACGGACACGCCGTCCTCGGTGATCAGGAAGCCGCGTGCCGTGTCCTCGACGTCGCCGTCCGAGGCGTCCTGCTTCGGCGCGTCCTCGCGCCAGGCGGCCGCCGACGTGCGGTCGTTGACGAAGTCGTCCGAGACCGTGCCCACGGCCTGGTCGAAACCGACCGGGCCGATGATCGGGCCGACGGTGTCGAGCAGGTGCCAGCCGAGGTCGACCAGGGCCCCGCCGCCCGCGAACTGCCGCTGGGTGAACCAGCCGCCCGCGTCCGGCACGCCCCTGGCCCGCACCCACGACAGCTCGATGTGCCGGAGCTCCCCGAGGTCCTCGGTGATGACCTGGCGCAGCATGCGGACGTCGGAGCGGTAGCGGGCGGCGCTGCCCGCGAGGAGCGTCGCGCCGCCGGCCTGCTCGGCGGCGGCGAGCTGTTCCGCCTCCGCCGAGTTGAGGCAGACCGGCTTCTCCAGGAAGACCGGGATGCCCATGCGCAGGATGCGGGAGGCGACCGTGGAGTGGAGGTGGTTGGGGACCGCGACGACCGCCAGGTCGGTGTTCGACCTGTCGAGCTCCGCCACGTCCGTCAGGAGACGGGTGCCGGTGCGGTCCTGGGCGATCTCCGCGTGGGCCGCCGTGTTGGGGTCCACCACGGACGACACCGCGAAGGACGGGTGCTGGCGCAGCCGGGGCAGCCAGATGGACTTGGCGGCCCAGCCGAGGCCGACCACACTCGTACGGACCGGATCACGCGCCGGTCCGAGCGCGCTCACCGGGGTGTTCACGACCGCGCGACCTCGGCGGCGACGGCCCCGGCGATGGCGTGCATCTGCTCCTCGGAGCCGAGCAGGGTGCGGTGGTGGATCCAGATGGTGTCCGCGGTGATCGCCTCGGTGACGGGGCAGCGCTCGGCCAGCTCGGCCACGGTCGACTTCGGGGCCGCGTACTCCCAGAAGCCGTCCGAGCGGTAGATCGCGCGGAACGCGATGAACGCCGGGACGCCCCGCTCGACGAGCCGCTGCACGAGGGCGTTGCGGTTCTCCTCGGTGATGCCGGGGATGCGGAACATCTGCATGTAGTGCGGGTTCACGTTGACGCGCTCGTCGCGGCCCTGCGGCACGACGCCCGGGATCTCGGCGAGCAGCGAGGCGAGGAGCGGGGCGCGCTGCTCGCGGGTGGCGATCTGCTCGTCCAGGCGGCCCAGCTGGGCGCGGAGGACGGCGGCGGAGAACTCGTTCATCCGGAAGTTGGAGCCGGACGTCTGGTGGTAGTACCGCTTGTCCGTGGCCGGCCGGCCGCAGCTGTGGCGGAGGAACGCCTCCTGGTACGAGGCCTCGTCGGGGAAGGTGACCGCGCCGCCCTCGCCGGCCGTCATCAGCTTGCCGTTCTGGAAGGAGAACGCGGCGATCGAACCGAGCTCGCCGGCCTTCAGCCCGTTCCACTCGGAACCGTGCGCGTGCGCGGCGTCCTGGATCAGCGGGATGCCGGTGTCGGCGGAGATCTTGCCCAGGGCGTCCATGTCCGCGAAGTGACCGGCCATGTGGACCGGCATGATCGCCTTGGTCCGGTCGGTGATCGCGGCCTTCGTGGCCTCCGGGTCCAGGCAGTACGTCACCGGGTCGACGTCCACGGGGACGGCGACCGCGCCGAGGCGCTGCGCGGCCTGCGAGGAGGAGATGAAGGTGAAGGCCGGCACGATCACCTCGTCGCCCTGGCCCACGCCCAGGACCTGGAGGGCCAGTTCGAGGGCGTGCGTCCCGTTGGTGACGGCCAGGGCATAAGGGGCGCCGTGACGGTCGGCGAACTCGCGCTCGAAGGAGTCGACCTCGCTTCCGCCCATGCGCCACCACTGGCCCTGGTCGAGGGCGCGCACGAGGTTGGCGCGCTCCTCGTCACCGTAACGAGGCCAGGTCGGAAGGGAGGCGAGCAGCTGCTGCTCACGATCAGTCATGGGGAACCAGTCCTTTTCGGGGAGGATCTCGAATCCGGAGAGCCTGGAATAGTGCCGGAGGAGCGCGATAACGTGCCCTGGCCGCTTGGCCGATGGTTTTCTCTCGTCCGGGGAATATCACGCTACCGCGCGGACGGCACTGGACCCCATCCCCTACAGGGTCCCTTGTGACCCCCCTTAATGTGCGCCTACGGGCCCCTTCACGGGCATGGTGGCAGTGAGGTCCTGCTACAACTTTCCAGAGGCGATAAACCACTCTCTCTGAATGTTGTGCGAGGTGAATCATGAGCGCGATACTCCTGCTGAATGGCCCCAATCTCGGAATCCTCGGGCAGCGTGAGCCGGAGGTGTACGGCACCGACAGCCTGGCCGACATCGAGCGGGCCGTGAGCGAGGAAGTCGCGGGACCCGGCTGGAAGGTCAGGTCGATCCAGCACGACTCCGAGGGCGACCTGGTCACCGCCATCCACGCGAACTACGACACCGTCGGGGCGATCGTGAACCCCGGCGCCCTGATGGTCGCCGGCTGGAGCCTGCGCGACGCTCTGGCCAGCTACCCCCGGCCCTGGGTCGAGGTGCACCTCTCCAACGTGTGGGCGCGCGAGCAGTGGCGCCACGAGTCGGTGATCGCCCCGCTCGCCTCCGGTGTCGTCGTCGGTCTCGGCGCCCTCGGCTACCGGCTCGGCGCCCGCGCGCTGCTGGCCATCGCGGGACAGGTCCCGGCGCCCGCGGGCCGCTGAGGCCCCCCCCCGCGCACCGCTTCCGTTCCCCCCCACCGTCACGGCACAGGAGTCCCCATGAAGGCCACGGCCACCTGCTCCCAGCAGTGGATCCGGCGCTACCACCCCAAGCCGGAGCGCCGGATCACCCTGGTCGCCCTGCCGCACGCCGGCGGGTCCGCCAGCTACTTCCACCCGCTCTCCAAGGGGCTCGGCCCCGACGTCGAGATGCTCGCCGTGCAGTACCCGGGCCGGCAGGAGCGGCGGCACGAGGCCCCGGTGGAGGACATCGGGGAGCTGGCCGACCGCATCATGGAGTCCCTGATGCCGTGGGACGGGCCCATAGCCCTCTTCGGCCACAGCATGGGCGCGACCGTCGCCTTCGAGGTGGCGCGCCGCTGCGAGGCGGCCGGAGCGCCGCCCGCCGCGCTGATCGTCTCGGCCCGTCGGGCGCCCTCCGCGGTCCGCGACGAGCGGTACCACGAGCTCGACGACGACGCGATGCTCCGGGAGATGAAGGTCCTCGGCGGCAGCGACGCCGCCCTCAGCCTCGACGAGGAGCTCGTCCGCCTCACCCTGCCGGTGCTGCGCAGCGACTTCCGCGCGGTCTCGGCCTACCGGTGCGCCGACCCGACCCCGCTGACCTGCCCGGTCACCGCGCTCGTCGGCGCCGCCGACCCGCGGGTGAGCGCGGACGAGGTACGGCTCTGGTCCCGGCACACCACCGGCCCGTTCCAGCTGAAGGTCTTCAGCGGCGGCCACTTCTACCTCGCCGACCACCAGCAGGCCGTGACCGACCTGATCCGCACCACGCTGACCCCCCACATGAAGTGACCCGCCCCGAGTGACGGACCGAAGGAGAAAGTCCCCATGGCGCTCTTGGACATGACGGCCACGCGGCGGTTACGGGACGAGGCGGCTCCGCTGGAGGAGTTCCTCGACCGCGTGAGCGGCAAGTGGACGATCCGGATCCTCTCCGGTCTGCGGCATCCGCGCCGATTCACCGAGCTGGAGCGGTCGCTCGACGGCATCAGCCGGCGCATGCTCACCCTGACGCTGCGCAATCTGGAACGCGACGGTCTGGTCGTACGGACCGTCTTTCCGACCGTTCCGCCGAAGGTCGAATACGCACTGAGCCCGCTGGGCTCGGAGCTCCTGGATTCCCTCACGCCGCTGACGGCCTGGGTGGAACGCAACCGCTCCGTTCTGGAAGCGGCGCGAAACGCTTATCGGGACCGGGCCGCGGCCTGAGAAAGGCCCCACGAGGGGCCGAAGGGGAGAAGGCGATGAATCGGCTGGGAATCGACGTGGGGGGCACGAAGATCGCGCTCCGCCTGGAATACGCGGATTCCGCGACGGGGGAGATACGCACGCGCGAGGTCGTGCGCCGCTGGTCCGAGCCCGCCACCCTCGACACCGATCTCGCGACCCTCGCCGAGGCCGTCGCCGCCGTCGCCGACCCGGTCGTCCCCGTGGCCTCCGTGGGCGTCGCGATGCCCGCGACCCTCGACCGCGACGGCAGGGTGCGCGGCTGGCCCAACCGCCCCTTCTGGCAGGGGCTCGACCTGGCCGAGGTGCTCGCCGAGCTGCTGCCCGGCGCGGCCGTGCGGACCGCCGACGACGGCGACCTCGCGGCGCTCGCCGAGGCGGACGCGGCCGGCTGCCGCGACCTGGTCCACATCGGCGTCGGCACCGGCATCGGCGGCGGCGTCGTCCTCGACGGCCGCATCAGCCCCGGGACCGCGCGCGGCTCCTGCGAGGTCGGCCATCTGATCGTCGACCGTGCGGGGGAGCGGTGCGACTGCGGCCGGCGCGGCTGCGTCCAGTCCGTCGCCTCGGGCCGCGCGGTCCTGCGCCGCGCCTCCGCCTGCCGGGGACGGGTCGTCGGCTTCGACGAACTGCGCACCGCCTGGCTGGAGTCGCAGCCGTGGGCGGTGAAGACGGTCACCGAGAGCGCGGACGCGGTGGCGACGGCCGCCGTCGGCCTCTGCGAGCTGATGCATCCTCAACTCGTGACGGTGGGCGGCGGGTTCGCGGCCGGGGTGTCCGGTTACGTGGACGAGGTCGCCCGGCGCGCCAAGGAGCTGTCCCGCCCGGCCGGGCCCGAGGTCCGGGTCGTGCCGGCGCTGCTCGGCGGCGCGTCGTCGCTGGACGGGGCGGTCCTGCTGGCCCGCGCGGAACGCTAGCGGCGCGTCGACCGGGAGCGCTAATCAGGTGCACGTCAAAGGACCGTGAGCGACATGCTCACGGTCCTCCTCGTTTCCCTCAGGCGGCCCGGCGGATTTCCTGGCGCACGCCCCCGGGGTCCCGGCGGCTGTCCTGGCGCACGCCCCCAGGGTCCCGGCGGCTGTCCTACATGCCCCGGTAGCGCACCGACCGCAGCGGTCGCCGCCCCAGGTTGCCCGTGGCGCGCAGCCGGCTGCACCGGTGGGCCCCGGTCCCGCCCCCGCCCCCGGCTCCCGACAGCTCGGGCTCCTGGGCCGGCGCGGGTGCCGGGTTGGGCGTCGGGAGGCCGGACGCGGTGAGCTGCTGCGGCACCCGCCCCGACCAGCGCGGCCCGGCGTCGTGCGTGAGCCCCGCGTCGTGGTTGAGGATGGCGTGCTCCAGCTCGCGCAGTTCGCGGCCGGGGTCGAGGCCGAAGGAGTCGAGCAGGACCGTGCGCGTGCGCTGGTACGCGGCGAGCGCGTCGTGCTGCCGGCCGCAGCGGTACAGCGCCAGCATCAGGAGCCCGCACAGGCGCTCCCCGGCGGGCTCGACGGCCGCGGCCTGCTCCAGCTCGCCCAGGATCTCCTGGTGCCGGCCCTGGTCGAGCGCCTCCTGCACGCAGTCCTCGTAGACCGAGAGCCGGACGCCCTGGAGCGCCGTCAGCTCGGGCCAGGCGACGCCGGCCTCGGCCAGGTCGGCGAGTGCCGGGCCCCGCCACAGGTCGAGCGCCGTCCGCAGGTCGGCGAGGCCCGCCTGCCGTTCGCCGGAGGCGAGCCGGGCGCGGCCCCGGCGGACGAGGCGGTGGAAGCGGAAGAGGTCGAGCTGCTCCTCGTCGACGGTCAGCCGGTAACCGGGGGCGCAGGTCGTCAGGGTGACGGGGGCGGCCGGGTCCATGTGCTGGTCGAGGATCTTGCGCAGCCCCGAGACCGCGTTCTGGATCATCTTCCGCGAGGTGGTCGGTGCCTCGTATCCCCACAGCGCGTGCATGAGCTTGCTGGTCGGGATGATTTCGTTCGCGTGCAGCAGGAGGAATCCCGCGGTAGCCCGCTGATTGAATCCGCCCATATTCACGGGTTCGTCGAAAGAGAACGCTTCAAGGGGTCCGAGCAAATTGAATCGCACGCCGGTTCACTCCAGCCGAAGACGGGACGGGGGTGCGTTTCCGCAGCATCACCCCTACAGTAAACAAACCGTTCGACCTGTTTGTCAACCGGCAAGGTCCCCCTGTCGCCCGCCGCCCGGCGCGGCCTGATGAAGGTGCAGGTCGGTGCTGTGGCAAAGGGTTTTGCGATCCCGGAACGGGCCGGCGCAGACACTCTCCAGGGGGTCGATCCCAGCCCGGAATGGTCACTTCCGGAACGGTTCCGGTCGCCGATGGGCGGACGGTTGCCACTCGGTGGGCGAGGAAAAACCCCCCGCCCTTGAGGGGTTGCTAGCTTCCCGGAGGGCATGGACAAGACCCTCTGAGAATCGAATGACGACCATCGGAACGAGCAGGACTTCCAGAACTGGAGGATGACCAGTGGAACTGGTCGAACGCGCCGAACAGGCAATGCACCTGAAGCAATTGATGACCGAATGCGCCGCGAAGAGAGGGCGGGTCGTCCTGCTCGACGGCGCCTCCGGCAGCGGCAAGACCGAGCTGCTGCACCGGATCGCCGAGCACGCCGGCTACGGGGACGGACTCGTCCTGCGTGCCGCCTGCTCCCGCGCCGAGCGCGCCCTGCCGTTCGGCGTGCTGGGCCAGCTGCTGCGCAGCGCCGTCCTTCCCGACGAGCAGGCCCGCGCGATCGACGCGCTGCTCGACCGCGCCGTCGCCGACGCCGCAGCGGGCCCCGCGGACGCCGACCCGTCCGCGTCGATCGGCCCCGAGCTGGCGCACACCCTCCACGAGGTGGCGCAGGCCGTCCTGCGTCTCGCCGAGACGCACCCCGTCTTCCTCGGCATCGACGACATCCGTCACGCCGACCGGCACTCCCTCGACTGCCTCCTCTACCTGGCCCGCAGGATCGGTTCGGCACGCGTCATGCTCGTCCTGACGGACGACCCGGAACTCCCGGACAGCAGCCCCGTGTTCCGTACGGAACTACTCGACCAGCCGCACGCCCGGCGGATGCCGCTCGCCCCCCTCACCGAGGTCGGCGTCGTCTCCTTCCTCGCCTCCGCCATCGACCGGCCGACGGCCGAGCGCCTCGCACCGGAGTTCCAGGCCGTCGCCGACGGCAACCTGCTGCTCCTGCACGCCCTCCTGGAGGACCACCGCGCCACCGGCGGCGTACGCCCCGGCGGATACGGCCGGGCCGTGCTGCGCCAGCTGAGCCGGGTCGACCCGCCGGTCGCCGAAGCCGCCCGCGCGCTCGCCGTCCTGGACGGCTCCGCGACCGCCGAGCGACTCGCCCGCCTGACCGGTGCCGACGCGGCCAGGACCGAGGCCGCCCTGCGGACGCTTTCCGCCTGCGGGCTCGTCAACGGCCTCGCCTTCCGGCACGAGGTGGCCCGCCGGGCCGTCCTCGACGACCTGCACGCGACCGCCCGCGCCGCCCTCACCGTCAAGGCCGCCGAACTCCTCTACGAGCAGGGCTCCCCGGCCCCGGAGACCGCACGTCTCCTCGTCGAGGCGGGCGCCCCGGCGGGGGACTGGAGCGTGGACGTCCTCCTGGAGGCGGCCGAGCAGGAGCTCATCGCCGGCCGCACCGTCCGCGCCACCGCCGCACTCGAAGCTGCCCTGGTGGCCCACGCCGAACCGACCGCGGAGCGCGCGGCCGTCGAGGCCCGGCTCGTCCAGGTGCGCCGGCTCTCCGACCCGGCGACCGCCGAGCACCACCTGACGGCCCTCGCCACCGCCGCCCGCACGGGCAAGCTCGACCCGGTCAACACGATCGACCTGATCCGCCAGCTCCTCTGGCAGGGCAGGACCGCCGACGCGAGCGAGCTCCTGGAGCGGCTGCGCGGCGCCGAGCTCGAACCGCACGGCGAGGCCGCCGCCCTGCTCCACGACACCGAGCAGTGGATCGCCTGGACCCACCCGACGCTGGCCAAGCGCGGCCGCCGCCCGCAGGACGCGGCCCGTGCCGCGGACGTCGTCGCCCGCCGCACCGACCCCTGGCGCCGGCCCACCGCGCTCCTGGCCGACGCCCTGGTCAACGGCCGCGGCCACCAGGTCGTCGAGCGGGCCGAGCAGGTCCTCCGCGACCGCGGCCCGAGCTACGACATCACCTGGCCCGAGGAGCCGGCGCTCCTCGCGCTCGGCGTGCTCCTCGCGGCCGACCGCCCGGACGCCGCCGCCTGGTGCGACCGCCTGCTGAGCGAGGGCCACACCCCGTACTCCCCGACCTGGATGGCGCTGCTCTCCTCGGCCCGCGCCGAGGCGGCCGTCGGTCTGGGCGACCTCACCGGCGCCGTCGCCCATGCCCAGCAGGCCACCGACCACATCACCCCGAACGCCTGGGGCGTGGCCATCGGCGTCCCGCTCGGCAGCCTGGTCCTCGCGACCACCCGCATGGGCCACTACGACGAGACGGAGGCGTACCTCACCCGGGCCGTCCCGCAGGCCATGTTCCAGACCCGGTACGGCCTGTACTACCTCCACGCCCGCGGCCAGTTCCACCTGGCCACCGGCCACCATCACGCGGCCCTCGCCGACTTCCTCGCCTGCGGCGAGCGGATGCGCGACTGGGGCATCGACGTCCCCGGCATCGTCCCGTGGCGGACCAGCGCCGCCGAGGCCTGGCTCGAACTCGGCAACCGCGAGCAGGCCGGCCGCCTCGCCTACGACCAGCTCGGCCGCCCCGGCACCAACGGCGCCCGCCCGAGGGCCCTGGCCCTGCGCGTGCTCGCCGCCGGCGGACCGGTCGGCCGGCGCCCGCAGATGCTCACCGAGGCCCTCGACCTCTTCGAGCAGGTCGGCGACCGGTACGAGCAGACGCGCGTCCTCGCCGACCTGAGCAACGCCTACTACGAGCTCGGGGACAGCCGCCGCGCCAGGACCCACGCCCGCCGCGCCCGCCACCTCGTGGGCATCTGCGGCGCCGCGCCCCTCGGCGAGGTGCTCCTCTCCTTCGGCGACGACTCCGACGACTCGGCGGGCCCCGGCTCCCCGCAGTCCGACGCGCTGCTCACCGGCTCCGAGCGGCGGGTCGCCGCGCTCGCGGTCGGCGGCTACACCAACCGGGAGATCGCGACGAAGCTGTTCATCACCCCGAGCACGGTGGAGCAGCACCTCACCCGCGTCTACCGCAAGCTGGGCGTGCGCTGCCGCAAGGACCTGCCCGTCGAGCTGACCATCGGCGGTGGCGAGGCGGTGCAGGTGGGTGTGGAACAGGACGCCTGACGGCCCGGAACGCGCGAAAGGGCGGGGCGGCCCGTGGAGGGCCGCCCCACCCGAGGGGGAGAGCGGAGAAGGCGGTACGGAAGGTCAGGCGATCCGGAGGTCGGCCAAGTGCCTTCTGTACCAAGGGAGTCCGGCGGCGAGTCCCGCTCCGAACCCCGGTCCGGGGTCGAGCGAGAGCCGGTTCCAGACGCGACTGGACTCGTAGTAGTGGTCCATGGTGAGCAGCGCGTGCTGATGGGCCGACAGCTGGGGCAGGGCGCGCGTGGAGAGCTCCAGGTGCGCCGAGCGCGGCAGGTCCATGGCGGGCTGCGGGATGTTGAGCCCCTGGCACAACCGGGCCATGACGGAGCGGAGCGTCACGGGCCGCGGGTGGTTGACGTGGTAGACGCTGCCCCGGTCGGCCGACCAGTCCGACGATGCGAAGACGGCGATCGCACGCGCCAGGTCGCGCACCCCGATGAGGGAGGTACGGGCGCTGCCGCCTTCGGCCCAGACGGGGACCTTGCGCAGCAGCCGGCAGAGCAGGGGGACGAACCACTGGTCCCCGGCCCCGTACACGAGATGGGGGCGGAGCACGATCCCGCCGCGTTCCAGAACGGTCTGTTCGGCGCGGAGCCGGGAGGCGCTGGCGGCGGACGCGGGGTTGGGCGTCAACTGGCCTTCGCTGGCGCCGCGATGGGGGCCACTCCCGTAGACCGAAGCGGTCGACACGTACAACATGCGCTCGACACCCGCCTGTTGGGCGGCCTCCGCGAGCGCGCGGGTTCCGATGTCATTGACCACCGCGCACATCGCGGGGTCGCGGCCGACGTAACTGGCCATGTGCAGAACGGTGTCGACGCCTTCGCAGCAGCCGTCGAGGCTGGCGGGGTCGGACAGATCACCCGGTACGGCCCGTACTCCGGCGTCGGTCATCCAGCCGGGCAGCGGGCGGCGCGTCAGGACGCGCAGGTCGGATCCGCGGACGGGCCCGAGGGTGGATCCGAGGACGGATCCGGGGGTGGATCCGAGGGCGGATCCCGGGGCGGTGTGGGGTAAGGGCCTCAGCAGCTCCCTGACCACCGCGCCGCCGATGAAGCCGGTACCTCCGAGAACGAGTATCACGCGTGCCTCAACCCGCCGTCAGGCTGACGGTGATGGAGGCGGCGATGGTGCCGCCCTGGGCGAAGTCGACGCGCACCGTCCAGGTGTTCCCCGGCCCGGGGACGGCTTCGGTCGCGGTGAGGACGCAGGTGCTGTCGAACTCCACGTACTTGTCGAAGACGCAGTTCATGGCGTTGGCGAGCGCGTCGGGCCGCTCCAGGACGGCGAGCGAGGCCTGCCGCGCCGCCTCCATCACGACCATGCCGGGGACGTGGTCGAGCGGGTGGTCGAAGAGCACCGGGTGGTCGGCGTCGGCGCGCAGCGTCCACGTCCGGCCGACGCCCGTGGCGCCGAGCACCACGTCGAAGCCCCAGTGCCGGCCGACGGACGCCGGGGTGACCGGCTCGGGAAGGTTGCGCTGCGGGGTGTTCTCGGTGGCGGACCCGCGCAGGCGGCGGTAGAGGGCCGGCGGCAGGCAGGTCACGGTCATCGAGCCGCTGCCGACGGACACGCCGTCGCGCAGGCACTCGATGTGGGTGACGTAGCCGCTGACCGTGTTGCCGCGCCGCTTGATGTTGCTGCACCGCACGTCCAGCAGGACGTGCGCGGGGCGGTCGCCGAGCAGGGCGCCGTCCGGGGTGATGGCGTGGGTCGCGTCGTGGGAGAGGAACTGGTGGCCCATGGGCACGCCGTAGCCCTGGTGTGCGACGAGCAGCTGGACCTGGCGGACGGTCTCCGCGAGGAGCATCGGGTCGTGCCAGCGGCGGGCCACGGGGCCGTAGTAGCTGTGGCTGCGCGGCCACTGGGCGCCGACGCGGAAGTGGTCGGGGCCGATCTGCCGGATGCCGGTCACGAAGACCTCGGCGACGCCGGCGCGGTGCACGAGGGTGCGGGGTACGGTCTGAAGAAAGAGGTCGGATTCGTCGGTTATGACGTTCTCTGTCGTTTCGTCCATGCTCGTGATGAGAGTCGCAACGCGCATCAGGGCCCCCCTGGAAGTTGTTTTGTACATGACAGATACGCCGACGGGTGAGTCGGTTCGGCAACTTGAGGTGCGGTGGAGCGGTGACCAGAACAATACCAGTTAGTTGGTTTTTTGCGAGAGGTGAGGGCAAACTTGTTCCCGGGCGTACGCGGTACCGCGCAGGGGGACCATGCGGCGGGGTGCGAGCGGACGCACAGGATTCGGAGGTTGTGTCGCATGGCCAGGCAGGAACGAGCGGAAGTCACACGGAGTGCCATCCTCGAAGGGGCCGCAAGGGCGTTTGAAAAGGCGGGGTTCGCCGGTACGAGCCTGAGCGACATCGTCGGCGAGGCCGGCGTCACCAAGGGTGCGCTCTACTTCCACTTCGCCTCGAAGGAAGAGCTGGCCCAGGCGGTCGTCCAGGAGCAGTTCTCCGTCTGGGACAACGCCCCCGAGGGCGAGAACCTCAGCGTTCAGTCGGTCATCGACCTGCTGCACAACATGGCCGAGCAGCTCCAGGAGAGCACCAAGGTCCGGGCCGCGATCCGGCTCGTGGTCGACGCGAGCTCGTCCGCGGGCGCCAACGCGGACCCGTACGTGAAGTGGATCGAGCTGATCCGCAGCTGTCTCGCCCAGTCGCAGAGCCGGGGTGACATCAAGGCCGGGATCGACGTGGAGGCCGTGGCCAACCTGATCGTCGGCTCCTGGACGGGCCTTCAGCTCTCGGCCCAGGTGCTGACCGGCCGCAAGGACCTCAACGAGCGGACCACCCTGATGTGGCAGATGATGCTGCCGGGTCTGGTGCCGCCGCGGCGCATCGCCCGCTTCCACCCCGAGGGCACCGGCCGGCCCGCGCTCGGCGCGGACGCGGCCGGACAGTAGTCGTACCCCCTCGTTTCGTCCCCCCGTACCGCGCCTCCCCTCCCCAGGGGTGGTGCGGCCGGATGCGGTTCAGCCCTGGTGGCTGAGCTCCGGCTCCACGCACCCTTCGGGGGGCGAGGTGCGGTACGCGTCGACGACGTCCCCCGGCGTGATCGCCGGCAGCAGGACGTCCCACAGGTCGGCGAGCCGCTGCTCGGTCTCGTCCGTCGACTGGTTCGGGCGCCTGAACCCCTCCAGGGAGAACAGCGTGGCCGAGGCCAGCGCGCACGCCGAGTTCTTCGGCGCGTTCTCCCTCAGCTCACTCCGGTCCGCCGCCAGCGCGAAGTGCTTCTGGGCGGTCTCGTGCCAGATCCGGTAGTGGTCGAACCGCACCGGCTCGTCCTCCGGCCACTCCCGCTGGAGCCGCACCGCCGCGCGGACCACCGGCTCCTCGTGCAGCAGCCGGTTGAGCCGGTGGGTGATGTCGATCAGGTGCTGGAGCGGGGAGACGGTGTCCCCGCACGGCGCGTCCGTCATGACGTCCTCGAAGCGGCCTTCGGCGATCTCCATGACGGCGGCCGCCACCTGCTCCTTCGAGGAGAAGTGGAAGTAGAACGCCCCCTTGGACACCCCCGCGGCGCGGGTGATGTCGTCCAGGCTCGTCCCGAAGTAGCCGTTGCGCTCGAATTGCTCGGCCGCGCCGGAGATGATCCGGCGCAGGGTGCGCTCCGCGCGCTCCTGCTTGACCATCAGCTGTCCTCCTTAGCATCAGCCCCCGTACCGTCATTATAAAACCGGTCGAATGGTTTGTGTTTAGAGGTGTGCAGCAACTTCTTTGGCGGATTTCAGCGGAACGTCCGCGTCCGCCACCGCCGCGGGGGACAGGAGCGTCCGGGACGCGATCAGCCGCCGTCCCTGCGCCAGGTCGCGCGGCCGTCCCACCGACAGCACCGCCACGAGACGCCCCTCCCGCAGCCAGCACACGCTCCACGCCTCGCCGTCCGGGTCCCCCCGCCACAGCGTCGTGTCGGCGGCGCCGTGATGCCCCGCGTACTGGACGAACCTGCCGAACTGCTCGGACCAGAAGTAGGGGACCGGGTCGTACGTGACGTCCGCGGGCCCCCCGTCCTCGGCGGCCACGATCCCGGCCGCGACCGTACGGGGCCCGTGGAAGGCGTTGTCCCAGTGCTGGACGAGCAGCCGCTCGCCGAAGAGCGCCGACGGGAAGGAGGCGCAGTCGCCGACCGCGTACACCCGCTCCGCCGAGGTGCGCAGCCGCTCGTCGGCGACGATCTCGCCCCGCTCGCCGAGCGTGATCCCCGACCCGGCGAGCCACCCCGTCGCGGGCCGCGCGCCGATGCCGACGACGACCGCCCCGGCCGCCACCCGCGAGCCGTCCG
Organism: Streptomyces sp. NPDC020807; assembly: GCF_040641575.1. Classification (NCBI taxonomy): domain Bacteria; kingdom Bacillati; phylum Actinomycetota; class Actinomycetes; order Kitasatosporales; family Streptomycetaceae; genus Streptomyces; species Streptomyces sp. NPDC020807. The sequence continues at coordinate 392,981 of NZ_JBFADU010000004.1, read as the reverse complement.
AGAGCGTCACCGCACCCGGCTCGACGCCCGACACCCGTACGTCGGTGCGCAGTTCGGCCCCGGCCTCGTCGAACCAGCGGGCCATCGGCGCGGCCACCGCCTCCGGCAGCGCCCCGGCCAGCGGCCTGCGGGCCGCCTCCACCACGGTCACCCGGCAGCCGGCCTCCCGCGCCGCCGTCGCGAACTCTGCGCCGATCCAACCCGCCCCGACCACCACGACGTCCTGCCGCGCGTCGAGGACCGGCCGCAGCCGCTCCGCGTCGTCGACAGTCCGCAGCAGGTACACCCCGGGCCGCTCCTCGGTCCCCGGCAGCAGGACGGGCTCCGCGCCGGTCGCCAGGACCAGCGCGTCGTAGGCGAGCGGCCCCCCGGAGGTGTCGACCTCGCGGTCCGCGGGCCGCAGGCCCTTGGCCTCGACGCCGAGGAGCAGCTCGATGCCGAGCTCCTCGTAGTCGAACGCGAAGGTCGGGTCGCCGTCCTTGCCCTGGAGCACCGACTTGGACAAGGGCGGGCGGTCGTACGGCCGGTGACGCTCCGCGCCCACCAGCCGGATCCGCCCGGCGTACCCCTTCTCACGCAGCGCGACCGCGGTCTGCACCCCGGCCACGCCCGCGCCGACGACGACGACGCCCGCGCCGGGCCCCGTCCCTGTCGTTGCTCCTGCCACCTGGTCCTCCTCGTCCCGTCGCCGGGTCCCGTCCGGACCCGCGTGGGCATCGTCGCGGACGGGTGCGCGCCACCTCCATCTCCCGGGCCAGGTTCAGGGGGCCGGTAGGGGGTGTCCGGGCACGCGGCGGCTACCTAGCGTCATCAGTGGCGCGGACAGGTGCGGGGATCGGCAGCGACGGCGATCCGCCGCCACGAGGATCCATTGCGACGAAGGCGAGGAAGGCCATGGCCCGCGAGTCGGAGTCGGGACTGCCCATCGAGCCGGTCTACGGGCCGGAGACGCTCGACGACGGCTGGGACCCGGCACAGAAGCTGGGAGAACCCGGCAAGTACCCCTTCACCCGGGGCGTGTACCCGTCGATGTACACGGGTCGTCCGTGGACGATGCGGCAGTACGCCGGTTTCGGTACGGCGACGGAGTCGAACGCCCGCTACAAGCAGCTCATCGCCAACGGCACGATGGGCCTCTCCGTGGCCTTCGACCTGCCGACGCAGATGGGCCACGACAGCGACGCGGCCATCGCCTCCGGCGAGGTCGGCAAGGTCGGGGTCGCGATCGACTCGATCGACGACATGCGCGTGCTCTTCTGCGGCATCCCGCTCGACGAGGTCTCCACCTCGATGACGATCAACGCCCCCGCCGCCCTGCTCCTCCTCCTCTACCAACTCGTCGCGGAGGAGCGGGGGATCGCCGCCGACCGGCTGACCGGAACGATCCAGAACGACGTCCTGAAGGAGTACATCGCGCGGGGCACGTACATCTTCCCGCCGAAGCCCTCGCTCCGGCTGATCGCCGACATCTTCAAGTACTGCCAGGCCGAGATCCCGAAGTGGAACACGATCTCCATCTCCGGCTACCACATGGCCGAGGCCGGCGCCTCGCCCGCGCAGGAGATCGCGTTCACCCTGGCCAACGGCATCGAGTACGTCCGCACGGCCGTCGCCGCCGGCATGGACGTCGACGACTTCGCCCCGCGCCTGTCGTTCTTCTTCGTCGCCCGCACGACGATCCTGGAGGAGGTCGCCAAGTTCCGCGCGGCCCGCCGGATCTGGGCGCGGGTGATGAAGGAGGAGTTCGGCGCGAAGAACCCCAAGTCGCTGATGCTCCGGTTCCACACGCAGACCGCGGGCGTGCAGCTGACGGCCCAGCAGCCCGAGGTCAACCTCGTCCGCGTCGCCGTCCAGGGCCTCGCCGCCGTCCTCGGCGGCACGCAGTCCCTGCACACCAACTCCTTCGACGAGGCCATCGCCCTGCCGACGGACAAGTCGGCCCGCCTCGCCCTCCGTACGCAGCAGGTCCTCGCGTACGAGACGGACGTGACGGCCACCGTCGACCCCTTCGCGGGCTCCTACGTCGTCGAGAAGATGACGGACGAGGTCGAGGCGCTCGCGGTCGAACTCATGGGGAAGATCGACGAGATGGGCGGCGCGGTCGCCGCGATCGAGTGCGGCTTCCAGAAGGCCGAGATCGAGCGGAGCGCGTACCGCATCGCGCAGGAGACCGACAGTGGCGAGCGGGTCGTCGTCGGCGTCAACCGCTACACGATCGAGGCCGAGGAGCCGTACGAGCCGCTGCGCGTCGACCCGGCGATCGAGGCCCAGCAGGCCGAGCGCCTCGCCAAGCTGCGGGCGTGGCGCGTGCAGTCACGGGTCGACGACGCGCTCGCCCTGGTCAAGAAGGCGGCCGCCGGGGACGACAACCTCCTCTATCCGATGAAGGAGGCCCTGGAGGCCCGCGCCACGATCGGCGAGGTCTGCGACGCGCTGCGCGAGGTCTGGGGCACGTACGTCCCCGCCGACGCGTACTGACCCTGCCCCCACCACCCCCGACGACGAAGGAGCACAGCACAGTGGAGAGCCCGCCCCGGATCCTGGTGGCCAAGCCCGGCCTCGACGGCCACGACCGCGGAGCCAAGGTGATCGCGCGGGCGCTGCGCGACGCCGGCATGGAGGTCATCTACACCGGCCTTCACCAGACGCCCGAGCAGATCGTGCACGCAGCCATCCAGGAGGACGTCGACGCCATCGGCATGTCCATCCTGTCCGGCGCCCACCTGACCCTCTTCCCGCGCGTCCTCGAACTGCTGCGGGAGCGCGACGCCGGTGACATCACCGTCTTCGGCGGCGGGATCATCCCCGACGCGGACGTCGAACTGCTCCTGGAGCAGGGGGTGGCGGCGCTGTTCACGCCCGGCACGCCGATCGAGCGGGTCGTGAGCTGGGTCAGGGAGCGGACGGCGAAGGTCCCGGCGTGACCGGCCGTCGCGCGCTCCAGCGCGCCCTGGCCCGGTGCCGGTCCGGCTGCTGGAGCGTCGTGCGGGTGCTGGGGGTGGTGGTGCCCTGAGGTCTACTCGACGACGAGCTCGACCGCGATGTTGCCGCGGGTGGCCTTGGAGTACGGGCAGAACGCGTGGGTCTTCTCCAGGAGGGCGAGGCCGGCCTCGCCCTGGAGGTGATCGGGGAACTCGGCGCGCATGACGACCGCGAGGCCGAAGCCGCCGTCCGCCGCGTCCTTGCCGATGGAGACCTCGGCGGTGACCGAGGCCTCGGAGACGTCGATCTTCTCCTGGCGGGCCACCACGCCCATGGCGCTGGCGAAGCAGGCCGCGTACCCGGCGGCGAAGAGCTGCTCGGGGTTGGTGCCCTGGCCGTTGCCGCCGAGCGCCTGGGGGTGGGCGAGGGGGAGGTCGATGTGGCCGTCGGAGCTGACGGCACGGCCCTCGCGGCCGTTGGCGGTGGCGACGGCGGTGTAGATCGCGTCCATGGGGTGACATCCGTTCTGTCGGGAGGAGTGCGGAAGTGCTCCTCCATTGATAGCGCACGATTCAGTTGTGCACAACTCAATCGCGTGTGTCGATCCTCGCGTACCCTGAACACATGGAGACGACGAAGACGGCGGAGACGACGCTCGGCGCGGTCCCGGACGCGGAGTTCCTCCGCCTCGACCACCAGATCTGCTTCTCGCTGCACGCCGCGACCCGCGCCTTCAACGGCGTCTACCGCGAGGCCCTCAAGGAGCTCGGCCTCACCTACCCCCAGTACCTCGCCATGCTCGTGCTCTGGGAGCACGGCGAGCTGCCCGTGAAGGGCATCGGCGAGCGGCTCCGGCTCGACTCCGGCACCCTGTCCCCGCTGCTCAAGCGGCTCGAAGCGGCCGGCTACGTCGAGCGGCGGCGCAGCCCCGAGGACGAGCGGTCCGTCACCGTGCGCCCGACCGCCGAGGGCACCGCGCTCCGCGAGCGCGCCCTCGGCGTCCCGCGCCGCATCGCCGCCGCGACCGGCCTCGCGCTCGACGAGATCGTCGACCTCCGGCAGCGCCTCGACGCCCTGGCGACGCGCCTCGACGCCGTCGGCCCCGAGGCCCTCGCCGCCTGCGTCGAATCCAAAACGTAAGGAGCGCGAGGGAAGATCACTCCTATACTCGGACGATGTCCGAGATCACCGTCAGACGCGCCACCGCCGACGACTCCCCACGGCTCACCCGGCTCGTCCGGACCTCGGCCGCCTACCGGGGCGACTACGCCGCCATGGTCGAGGGGTACCAGGTCGGCGCCACGTACATCGAGCACCACGAGGTCCACGTCGCCGTCGACGCGACCGGCCGCGTCCTCGGCTTCTACGCCCTGCTCGTCGACCGGCCGGAGGACGCCGAGCTCGACCTAGCCTTCGTCGCCGACTCCGCCCAGGGCCTCGGCATCGGCCGCCTCCTCATGGAGCACATGACCGGCCGCGCCGCCGCCCACGGCATCGCCTCCGTGCGGGTCGTCGCGCACCCGCCGGCCGAGGAGTTCTACCTGCGGACCGGCGCCGTCCGCACCGGAACCGTCCCGCATTCCGGACGGATCCACTGGGATCGCCCCGAAATGCGGTACACGACCGGATGACCACGACCCAGGAGCAGGAGCCCGGGCAGGCCCCGAGCCGCCGCCGCCTCCTCGCCGACCTCACGCCCCTGCGCACCTCCGCCGACTTCCGACGCCTCTGGTTCGGCGGCACCGTCTCCTGGGTCGGCCAGGGCATGACCGCGCTCGCCATCTCCCTCCAGGTGTACGAGATCACCCGCTCGCCGTTCTCCGTCGGGCTCGTCGGCCTCTTCTCGCTCGTCCCGCTCGTCGCCTTCGGCCTGTACGGCGGCGCCATCGCCGACACCGTCGACCGCCGCAAGCTCGGCCTCTCCAGCGCCTGCGGCTCCGCCGTCCTCTCGGTCGCGCTCGCCACCGCGGCCTTCACCGGCCTCCGCAGCGTCTGGTTCCTCTACGGGATCGTCTCCCTCCAGGCCGTGTGCGCCGCCCTCATATCGCCCGCCCGCAGCTCGATGATCCCCCGGCTCCTGCCGCCCGAGCAGCTGCGCGCCGCCAACGCCCTCAACTCGATGGTCATGACCTTCGGCACCCTCGTCGGGCCGAGCCTCGGCGGCATCATCGTCGGCGTGGGCGGCTTCCAGGCCGCGTACACCATCGACGCCCTCGCCTTCTCCGCGAGCCTCTACGCGATGTGGCGGCTGCCGTCGATGCTCCCGGACCGCAAGGGAGACAAGCGGGCCTCCGTCCTCGACGGACTGCGCTTCCTCGCCACCCGACCCAACCTGCGGATGACGTTCTTCACCGACCTCTGCGCCATGGTCCTCGCCCACCCCCGCGCGCTCTTCCCGGCCATCGCCGTCCTCTGGTACGGCGGGGACGCGAGGACGACGGGCCTCCTCGTCGCCGCGCCCGCGGTCGGGGCGCTCCTCGGCGGGGTCCTCTCCGGCTGGCAGGGCCGCATCCGCCACCACGGCCAGGCGATCCTCGTCGCCGTCGCCTGCTGGGGCACCGCCGTCGCGGTCTTCGGCCTCACCAGGAACCTCTGGATCGGCCTGCTCCTGCTCGCCGTCGCGGGCTACTCGGACACCGTCTCGATGATCTTCCGGAACACGATGATGCAGGTCGCGGCCCCGGACGAGATGCGCGGCCGGCTCCAGGGCGTCTTCATCGTGGTCGTCGCCGGCGGCCCCCGGCTCGGGGACTTCCTCGCCGGCTCCGTCGCCGACCTGACCTCCCCGGCGGTCGCGATCACCGGCGGCGGCCTCGCCTGCGTCCTCGCGATCGGCCTCCTCGCCCTGTACGGACGCGGCTTCCGCCGGTACGACGCCCACGACCCCACCCCGTAGCGGCCGGCCCACCCCGTAGGGGCCGGTCCATCGCGGAGCGGCCAGGACCGGCCGGGCTCCGTGAGCCGGGGCCCGGCTCCTCCCTACTCAACCGCCGACGGGCAGCGACTTCTTGAGGATCTTCCCCAGGTCGTTGCGGGGGAGCGCGTCGAGGTAGCGCACCACCCGGGGCCGCTTGTGCGGGGCGAGCAGCGCGGCCACGTGGTCCGCCAGCTCCGCCTCGGCGGGCGGCTTCTCCGCGTCGGCGGGCACCACCCACGCCACGATCCGCTCGCCCAGATCCGGATCGGGCTCGCCCGTGACGGCCGCCTCCCTCACCCCCGGGTGGTCGAGCAGCGCGTTCTCGATCTCACCGGCCCCGATCTTGTACCCGCCGCTCTTGATCAGGTCGGTCGCCTTCCGCCCCACGAGCCGCACCGTCCCGTCGGCCTCCCGGACCGCCATGTCGCCGGTGCGGAACCAGCCGCCGTCGAAGGCGGCGGCCGTGGCGTCCGGCCGGTTGAGGTAGCCGGAGAAGAGGTTCGGACCGCGCACCTGCACCTCGCCGACCGTCTCCCCGTCGAGCTCCCCGCAGACGGACCCGTCCTCGTCGACCAGCCGCAGCTCCACGCCCGCGAGCGGCACGCCGACGGTCCCGGGGCGCGGGCCGCCGCCCGGCAGGACGCTCGTGTTCATGAGCGTCTCGGTCATCCCGTACCGCTCGACGACCGTCCGGCCCGTCGCCGCCGCGATCCGCTCATGGTCGTGGAGCGGCAGCGCCGCCGACCCCGACACGAGCAGCCGCGCCCCCGCGAGCGCCTCGACGAGCCCGGCGTCCTCGTCGAGGGCGTCGGCGATCCGGTGGTACATCGTCGGTACGCCGAACAGCATCGTGCCGCCCCCGCCACCCAGCTCCCGGGCCACGCCCTCCACCGAGAACGCGCCCAGGTGCCGGACCTCGCCGCCGCGCCGCAGCGGGCCGAGGACGCCGAGGATCAGGCCGTGGACGTGGAAGAGCGGCAGGGCGTGCACGAGGACGTCGTCGGCCGTCCACGACCAGGCGTCGGCGAGCGCGTCGAGGGAGGCGGCGACGGCCCGCCGGGAGAGGACCACGCCCTTCGGGGGGCCGGTGGTGCCGGAGGTGTAGACGACGAGCGCGGGTGCCTCGTCGTCCTCGGGCTCGGCGACGGCGACGGCGGCCGCCTCGGCCGGGTGCAGCTCGACGTCGAGGCGGGGGAGACCCGCGAGCCCCTCCGGAAGCGTGTCCTCCGGCCCCGCGAGCACCGCCCCCGGAGCACTGTCGGCCAGGATGTGCGCCAGCTCCCGCCCGCCCGTGCGCGGATTCAGCGGTACGGCGGGCACGCCCGCGAGCAGCGCGGCCACGACACCGACCGCCGTGCGCGCGCTCGGAGTGGCCCAGACGGCGACCCGCTCCGTACGCGGCAGCCGGGCCGCCAGGGCACCGGCCGCGCGGGCCAGTTCGCCGTACGTCAGCGTGTCCGTGCCGCAGCGCAGGGCCGGCCCGTCGGCTCCGGTCGGGGCCGTCAGGGCGGGGAAGAGCGCACTCACCGGTCGTACTCCTCGGGTCTCGTGGACAGGGGTCTGCCTTGAGGTGGCCGGAGGAATTCTGCCCGTCGGTCGAGGAATCCCGCCCGTCGGTCAGGGAGTTCGCGCTGTGATCTTCGCCGTCTCCGCCGCCTCGTCGCCGCCCGGCCGGATCCCGCGCATCCGCCCGTACGCGTACACGCAGCCGGCGAGCGCCAGGTCGGAGAGGAGCATGAAGCCGATCGAGTACGAGCCCTTGGCGCTGTAGATCGCGCCCATCACCAGCGGCGGCACGAAGCCGCCGAGGCCGCCCATCGCGCCGACGATGCCGGTGACGCTGCCGACCTTGGCCTGCGGGGTGACCTGGGAGACGAGCGCGAAGACGGAGCCGCTCGCCGTGCCGAGACCCGCGGCCATGACGAGGAGGGCGATCGTGCCGCCCGGGTTCAGCTTCGGGTCGAAGGCCTGGACGATCGCGAAGAGCGCGACCACGCCGAGCGCGAAGGCCGTCACGACCGCCGGGTGGATCCGGTCCGACAGCCAGCCGCCGATCGGCCGGAAGACCACGGTGACCAGCGCGAACCCGGCCGCCTTGGTGCCCGCGTCGGTCGGGTCGAGCTCGTACCAGGTCTTCAGGTACGTCGGCAGGTAGACGCCGAACGCGACGATGCCGCCGAAGCCGATCGCGTACAGCGCCGACAGCTCCCAGGTCACCCGCAGCCGCCCGGCCGAGCCGAGCCGGGTCGCGAGGGAGGCGGTGGGGACGGGCCGGTCGGGCCGGTCCGTGATGAGGAGCGCGGCGAGGACGGCGTACACCGCGAGCGCGACGGCGACCACGATGAAGGGCAGGTTCTCGCCGTGCTCGGCGATCCGGGGCGTGAAGTAGCCGGAGAGCGCGACACCGCCCATGCCCATGCCGAAGACGCCGAGCGCGAGACCGCGCTTGGCGGGCGGGAACCAGGAGTTGACCAGCGGGATGCCGATGGCGAAGGTCGTGCCGCCGAGGCCGAGGAGGAAGCCCACGACCAGCATCAGGCCGTAGCTGTCCTTGACGACGGTCAGGAGCAGCACGGGGATGATCGTCAGCGCGGAGACGACCGGGAACATGAGCTTCGCGCCGTACTTGTCGGTCAGCGCGCCCGCCGGGATGCGGCCGACCGAGCCCACCAGGACGGGCACCGCGACGAGCAGCGACTGCTGGAACGAGCTGAGTTCGAGGCGCTCGCCGTACCAGCTGGCGAGCGGCGCGATCAGGTCCCACGCCCAGAAGGTGAGCGTGAAGCCGATGGTGGCCATCACCAAGTTGCGGTAGGCCGTCGCGGTGGGGGGCTTGGTCTCGGTGTCCACCCCTCCAGTCAAGATCGGGGCGGGAGGAGCGGCGCGCGGGGTTACGCCGTACGGGTCCGTTCCACGGGCCGGATCGCCGCGGCCGGGCGACGACCGCCGGCGGGATCGCTACGGCCGGGCGACGACCGGCGACGGGATCGCCGCGGCCGGGCCCCGACAGTCGGCGGGACCACTACGGCCAGGCGACGACCGTCGGCGGGGTCGCGTCGTCCTCCACCCGCAGCCGTACGCCCCCGCCCCCGGCCACGCCTCCGTCCCCGGCCGTCACCTCGACGGTGATCGCCCCGACCCCGGCCCGGCGGTGGGCCGCCGCGAGCGCCCCGCGCAGCACGGCGAGCAGCCGGTCGGCCTCCGCCTCCTCCACGAGCGTGTCGACCGCGCCCGAGAAGTGCACGGACGGCTGGAAGCCGAGCAGCGCCGCCGCCCCGCCGGTCTCGCGCAGGACCCGGCCGCGGAAGGAGGTCGGCGCGTCCGCCGGCGGCTGCTGGAGGGCGAAGATCGTCGTCCTGACCTCCTGGATCGTCGAGTCCAGCTCGTCCACGGCCTTGCCGAGCAGCGCGTCCTCGTCGGAGGAACCGGCGGCCCGCCGCCGGGTCGACTCCAGCATCATCTCCGTCGCGAACAGCCGCTGGACCACCAGGTCGTGCAGGTCACGGGCGATCCGGTCGCGGTCCTCGTACACCGCGAGCCGCTCCCGGTCCTGCCGGGCGTCCGCGAGGACGAGCGCGAGCGCCGCCTGCGAGGCGAACTGCGAGGCGAGCAGCCGGTCCACGGCCGAGTAGGGCGCGCCGCCGCGCCGCCGGGGCAGGGCCAGGGTGCCGATGAGCTTCCCGCCGCTCTGCAGCGGCAGCATCATCGACGGGCCGAAACGGGACCGGACGTGCGTGGTCATCCGGGGGTCGGTCGACGAGTCGTCGACGAAGACCGGCTCGCCGCCGAGGAGCTGTTCGAGGACGGGGGAGCCGGGCGCGATCGTCGTGCCGATCAGGTCGCCGGGGTCGTCGTTGGTCGAGGCGGCGACGATCTCCATCCCGCCCTCGGGGGTGGGCTGGAGGACGACCCCCGCCGAGGCGTCGGCGAGGATCCGGGCCTGCTCGGCCACGGTCATCAGGGCGTTCTCCGCGGACTCGCCGGTGAGCAGCGCGGTCGTCACGGCCGCCGCGCCCTCGATCCAGCGCTCCCGCTGCCGGGTCGTCCCGTACAGGCGGGCGTTGCCGATCGCGATCCCGGCCTGGGCGGCGAGGATCCGGAGGAGCGCGAGGTCCTCCTCGGTGAACCGGCCGGTCCGCTTCTCGGTGAGGTAGAGGTTGCCGAAGACCTCGGTGTGCACCCGGATCGGGACGCCGAGGAAGGAGTGCATCGGCGGGTGGTGCGCGGGGACGCCGGCGGAGCGCGGATCGGCCGTCAGGTCGTCGAGCCGCAGCGGCCGGGGGTCCCTGATGAGGACGCCGAGCAGCCCGGTGCGGCCGTCGGGGACGTGACCGACCGCGGCCACCTCCTCGTCGGTCATGCCCGCGGTGTAGAAGCCGGTGAGGTGGTCGTGGTCGGGGTCGACGACCCCGAGCGCCCCGTAGCGCGCGTCGGTCAGCTCGGTGGCGGAGTCCACGATGTGCTGCAGGGTGGCGCGGAGTTCGAGGTCCGTGCCGACGCTGAGGACGGCTTCGAGGAGCAGGGGGAGACGGGGACCGCCGTCGTCGCGGTCCCGGTCCCGGTCCTGGTCCTCGTCCGTGGCCTCACCCATGATCGTCATGGTCTCATTGTCAGATGAATCGGTCGATTCGGGCGGTTGGGCGTGCGCCCGCTACTCCACCTCGGCGAGCGGGTTCCGCACGGACAGCGGATCGAGGGTCATCGGCTGCACCTTGCCCTCCAGCATCGCGCCGAGCCCCAGGACCGCGCACACGTCCGGCCGTTCGGCGATGTGCACCGGCATGCCCGTCGCCTCGCGCAGCATCTGGTCCAGGCCCGGCAGCAGGGCGCTGCCGCCGACCATCATGATCCCCCGGTCCGCCAGGTCGGCCACCAGGTCCGGCGGGCAGTCCCGCAGCACCTTGCCGATGCCGTCGAGGACGGCGGTCAGCGGCGTGTGGATGGCCTCGCGCACGGCGGCCGTGTCGACGGTCACCGAGCGGGCCAGACCCGTCGCCACGTCCCGGCCGTGGATCTCCGTGGACGCCGGACCGTGCGGGGTCAGGCCGTTGCCGCTCAGGGCGAGCTGGAGCGGGCGCACCGACTGGCTGGGCAGCATGAGTTCGTGGTGGTGGCGCAGGTGCTGGATGACGGCGTGGTCGATGGCGTCACCGCCGATCGGGATCCGCTCGGCGGTCACGATCGCACCGAGGGACAGCACGGCGACCTGCGTGGTCGCCGCCCCGCAGACCATGATCATGGTGGCGGTGGGCTGCTCGACCGGGAGCCCGCACCCGACGGCGGCGGCGATCAGGGTGTCGACCAGCTCGACCCGGCGCGCCCCGAGCCCCACGAGGGTCTCCACGGCGGCCCGCTGGGCGAGCGGGTCGCTGTCGTGCGGGGTGCAGGCGGCGGCGCGCAGCCGCGGCTTGCGGCGCAGCTGGCGTCGGAGCTTCTCACCGAGCAGGTGACGGAGCATCCGCTGCGCCATCTCGATGTCCACGACGGTGCCGCCGGAGACTGGTCGGGCGACACGGATGTAGTCGGGCGTACGGCCCGTCATCTTCTCGGCGAGCGCACCGACGGCGATCAGCGCGCCGGTACGGGTGTTGACGGCGGCGACACTCGGCTCGTCGACGACGAGTCCGGCGCCCTTGACGAAGACCCGGGTGCGTGCGGCTCCCAGGTCGACGGCGACATGGCAGCGGCGCAGCTGGTCAAGGCTGACGGTCACGGCGGATCCTCCGGAATGCGGTGCTGGCACGGGCGAGGTGTTTCGCGTTGCGCGGTCCTGCTTCGCATGGTGCGACCAGTTGGCGCCGCGCGCGCGTTGGAGTGAGCCGCTAGGGAGCGTCCTGCCGGCCGTGCCGACCTGACCGGCAAGACACCCCCTAGAGGTCCGCCGACCCATCCGATTCGAACACCCCTGGTGCGACCTGCGGTTTCCTCACAGGATCCACACCCTGCGCGCCTACCTCGCGCCTTGCGGCGCGTCATACCCTGCGGTCCTCATGGATTACTGCTATGCGTGCCGCAGGCACCTCAACGGGGCCCTCGCCTGCGCCGGATGCGGGACGCCCGCCGAGGAGCTCACCGAGGAGCTGCGGTACGAGTCCCCGCGCGTGACCGTCGTGGCGCACGACCCCCCGGCCGTCCCCCTGGCCGCGGGCGGCGGCCGCGCGGCCACGCGCCGCGGCCGGCGGACGCGCGGGCGACGGCGCCGGAACCGTACGGCCCTGCTCGGGGCGGCGGGACTGGTCCTCGCGGTCGGCGCGCTCGGCACCCTCAAGGCGGTCCTGGCGGAGCCGGGGACGGAGGGCGGCGCGGCGACGGCGGTGCGGGAGCTGGAGGTCGCGGAGCCGGAACCCCTGCCCGAGGGGCCCACGGCTCCGGCCGCGGACCCGCCGCCGATGACGGCGACGCCTTCGGACGCGGGCACGAGCGCGAGTGTGGGCCCGGACGCGAGCACGGCTGACGGTACGGACGCCGAGCCGGAAGGCGGCACCGGCACCGGCACCGGCGACACCGCCGGAGGCGCGGCCGGTACGTCCCCGACCGCCGCTGGTCCGGCGACGGGGGAGGAGCCGACGCGGCCGCCGGCCTCGGTGACGCCTTCCGCCGCCCCCACGGAGCCGCGGCCGGGCCCGTCGACGGCGGTCCCCGCCACGTCCCCGGCCAGGCCGGTCAAGGCGACGGACCGGGCGCCGACCGAGTCCCCGGGGCCGTCCGTGTCGGCGTCGGTGACGGTGACTGCGGCCACGACGACGCCCCCGGCGCCGCCGCCGGGCGCGACCGCGACGCCCGCCCGGACGCCGAGCGCGACGCCGACGCCCACGCCCTCGCCCTCCCGGACGTGCACCCCGTTCCTGTGGTGGTGCGTCTAGGACCTGTCCGGCGGCCGGTCCGGCCCTGATCCGCCGGAGGCCCAAGACACCCCCTAGACGACGTCCTCGCCGAGCATGCGCTTGAGCAGGTCCCTCAGCAGTGTGCGCTCGACCTCGGTCAGCTCGCCGAGGGGCTCGCGGGCGAAGTCCAGGGAGTCGCGCAGTCGCCGGGCCGTCTCCTTCCCCTCGTCCGTGGGCACGGCCAGCTTGACCCTGCGGTCGTCCGGGTCGGGCCGCCGCTCGACGAGGCCGCGGGCCTCCAGGCGGTCGACTATCCCGGTGATGTTGGAGGGCTCGCACTTGAGCTTCTGGGCGATCCGCCGCATCGGCAGCGGGTCGAGCGAGAGCAGCCCGAGGACCCTGGCCTGCGCGCCGGTCAGCGAGTGCTGGGCGGCCGCCTGCTCGTACTCCTCGTAGTACCGCGCCACGACCGTGCCGATCAGCTCGACGACTTCGAGGGTCAGGGGGTCCGTGCGTGTGGTGGCCATGGGTCACATCCTACTCGGATACTTGACAACATGAAATATCCAGGCGCATGGTTGTTTCAGTAAGTGAACCTTTCTTGCTCCGAAGCTTTCCTGGAGGCCGAGCTCATGTCCGTTCTTCCCGCGTCCAGCCGTGAGTGGCACCTCGTCGCCCGCCCGCACGGCTGGCCCACCGCCGCCGACTTCGCCCTGCGTGAGGTCCCGGTCACGGAGCCGGCCGAGGGCCGCATCCTCGTGCGGAACCTCCACTTCTCGGTCGACCCGTACATGCGGGGCCGGATGAACGACGTGAAGTCGTACATCCCGCCGTTCCAGCTGGACCGTCCGATGGACGGCGGCGCGGTCGGCGAGGTCGTCGCGTCCAACGCGGAGGGCTTCGCCGTCGGCGACCACGTGCTGCACGGCCTGGGCTGGCGGGAGTACGCCGACGTACCGGCGCAGCACGCGACCAGGGTCGACCCGTCCCTCGCCCCCCTCTCGGCCTACCTGGGCGTCCTGGGCATGACGGGCCTGACGGCCTACGCCGGCCTGTTCGAGGTGGCCTCCTTCAAGGAGGGCGACACGGTCTTCGTCTCCGGTGCCGCGGGCGCCGTCGGCAGCCAGGTGGGCCAGATGGCGCGGCTCAAGGGCGCCTCCCGGGTCATCGGCTCCGCGGGCTCCGACGAGAAGGTGAAGTTCCTCGTCGAGGAGCTCGGCTTCGACGCGGCCTTCAACTACAAGAACGGCCCGGTCGCGCAGCAGCTCCGCGAGGCCGCCCCCGAAGGCATCGACGTCTACTTCGACAACGTCGGCGGGGACCACCTGGAAGCCGCGATCTCCTCGCTCAACGTGCACGGCCGCGCCACCATCTGCGGCATGATCGCGCAGTACAACGACACGGAGCCGGTCGCCGGCCCGCGCAACATGGCGATGATCATCGGCAAGCGCCTCCGCCTCCAGGGCGTCCTGGTCGGCGACCACTACGGGCTGCAGGACCAGTTCGTGCGGGAGGTCGGCGGCTGGCTCGGCTCGGGCGAGCTCAAGCACCGCGAGACCTTCGCCGAGGGCATCGAGAACGGCGTGGACGCCTTCCTCGGTCTCCTCCGCGGAGACAACACCGGAAAGATGATCGTCTCGGTGACCCGCTAGTCTTCCCTCAGCCGTCGCGATCGTGGGCGCGAGTCGCGGCGAACTGACAAAGGAATCACCGGCATGTCCATCCAGCACTCCGACGTCCTCTACACCGCCGTCGCCACCGCCGAGAACGGCCGCGACGGCCGGGTCGCCACGGACGACGGCCAGCTCGACGTCGTCGTGAACCCGCCGAAGGCCATGGGCGGCTCGGGCGCGGGCACCAACCCCGAGCAGCTCTTCGCCGCCGGCTACAGCGCCTGCTTCCAGGGCGCCCTCGGCGTCGTCGCGCGGAACGAGAACGCCGACGTCTCGGGCTCGACTGTCACCGCCGAGGTCGGCATCGGCAAGAACGACGACGGCTTCGGCATCATCGTCAAGATCTCGGCGACCATCCCGAACGTGGACGCCGAGACGGCGAAGAGCCTGATCGAGAAGGCGCACCAGGTCTGCCCGTACTCCAAGGCGACCCGCGGCAACATCACGGTCGAGCTGGCCGTCTGAGCTCGGCACCCGCACACTGGGTGAGGGCCGCACCCCGACCGACCGGGGTGCGGCCCACTCGCGTACGGGGGCGTCCCCGGGCCCGCATAAAGTGTCCCCATGCGTGATCTCGGGGCGGGTTTCAGGTACCTCATACAGGGCCAGAAGTGGGTGGCGACCCACGGCCGATGGTTCGGCTTCGGCCTGCTCCCGGGCCTGGTGACCCTCGTCCTCTACATGGGGGCCCTCGTCGGCCTCGCCTACGGCGCGGACGACCTGACGGCCTGGGCGACCCCGTTCGCCGACGACTGGGGCTCGCCCTGGCTCGGCCTCTTCCGGGGCGCCCTGACGGGCGTGGTCTTCGGCCTCGGCCTCTTCCTCGCCGTCATCACCTTCACGGCGGTCACGCTCCTCGTCGGCCAGCCCTTCTACGAGTCCCTCTCCGAAGAGGTCGACCGCAGCGTGGGCGGCGAGGCGCCGGAATCCGGACTCCCGCTCTGGAAGGACCTCTGGATCTCCGCCCGGGACAGCCTGCGGGTCCTCCTGCGGGTCGCGTTCTACGGCATCCTGCTCTTCGCCTGCGGTTTCATCCCCGTGATCGGCCAGACGGTCGTCCCGGCCGTCGGCTTCTGCGTCTCGGGCTTCTTCCTCGCGGAGGAGCTCACCGCGGTGGCGCTCCAGCGCAGGGGAGTGGAGCTCAAGGAGCGCCTCGGCCTCCTCCGCGGCCGCCGCCTCACGACCCTCGGCTTCGGCGTCCCCCTCGTCCTCGCCTTCCTGATCCCCCTGGTCGCGGTCTTCCTGATGCCGGGAGCGGTGGCGGGCGCGACCCTCATGGCCCGCGACCTGCGCGGCGAAACGCCCCAGGGCGACGACGAGGAAGAGGACGCCGGCACGACGGGCGGCCCCGCGGGCGGCGCGACGTCCGACACCACGGCCTGATCGGCTAGCCCCCCACCACCGGGTGCAGCTCCGGCCGGGCGTCCCACCACGTCCGGTAGAAGGGGTTGTTGTCCACGTTCGCCAGGTACGCGCGAGCCGCCGCCCGGTACAGCAGTTCCGCGTGCGGCGCCGGGACCGAGGCGCGGTTCCAGGCGAGGCGGATGCGGCCCGTGACCGGGTCGCCCTCCAGGGGGCGCAGGACCGTGCCGTCCGCCGCCGGTGCCGTCGGCTGGCTCATCGAGATCGCGCGGCCCGCCGCGATCAGGTCGTAGTGCATCTTCCGGTCGGCGACCCGGTGCCGGAGCACCGGCGTGAACCCGGCCCGCCCGCAGGCCGCGACCAGCGCCTCGGGGCCCCCGTCGTCGTCCTCCACGAGCGTCATCCACGACTCGCCCGCGAGCTCCGGCAGCGCGATCCGTTCCTTCGCCGCCAGCGGGTGCGCCGCCGAGAGCCGTACGCAGAACGGTTCCTTCGGGACCAGGGTCCGGGCCGTCGTCCCTTCCGGCAGCGGCACCTCGTGGTCGTTGACCTCCCCGTACAGCACCGCGTCGTACCGGCCCGCCCCGAGCTGCCGCGTCAGCGTCGTCGCCGAGTGCTCCACGGTCACCGACAGGTCCCGGCCCGTCATCTCCTCCTCCAGCTCGCCGAGGAGCCGGTCGACGAGGACCAGCAGGATGCAGCCGAGCCGCAGCGAGGTGTGCGGGGAGACGGCCCGCGCCCCGGCGGCGAGCGCGTCCATCTCGCCGAGCACGAGCCGCGCCTTCGAGAGGACGAACTCGCCCAGCGGCGTGGGTTCGACGCCGTGCCGCCCGCGCAGGAACAGCTCCCCGCCGGCGACCCGTTCGATCCGTTTCAGCTGGGCCGAGAGCGCCGGCTGCGAGACCCCGAGCCGCCCGGCCGCGCGCCCCAGGCTGCCCGCTTCCGCTATCCGGCAGACGGCTTCAAGATGCCTCAACTCCAGCTGCATTTCAGCAGCGTACGCAGCCCGCGACGGCCGCACCATAACCCGCGTCTTATGCCGGATGAGATGTCCCGAAGTGGCCATGTCCACGCCCATACTCGGCGCGACGATCAGTCTCCCCGCAGGAACCCCCGCACACGTGCACGTGATCGTCACCCGCACGATCAGCCGCGATCCCCACCCAGATCCCCACCGCGATCCCCACCCCGATCGGAGCCAACGTTGTACCCCACCCGACTCACGGCGACCGTCGCCGCGCTCGCGCTCTCCGCGAGCCTGGCGACGGCCCTCGCCGGCACCGCCGCCGCCGCGCCGCAGGCGCAGCCCGTACCGCCCGGGCACGGCAAGTCCCTCGCGCTCGCCGCCGCCGACCGCGCCGCGGACAGCGGTCTCGACGAGCTGCGCCACGGTGCCGACGAGGAGCTCGTCCGCACCTCCGTCACCCCCTGGGACAACGGCCTGTTCTACGCCGCCTACGAGCGCACCTACCGCGGCCTCCCCGTCGTCGGCGGCGACGCCGTCGTCGTCTCCGACAGCACCGGCAAGGTCCGCGAGGTCACCGGGGCCAAGGCCCCCGCCATCAAGGTCTCCACCAGGGCGACCGTCACCGCCGAGGCCGCCCTCGCCACCGCCCGCGGCCAGCTCGCCTCCGTGGAGAGCGCGAGCGCCCCCGAGCTGACCGTCCTCCTCAAGGGCGGCAAGGCGGTGCTGACCTGGCACACCCGGGTCATCGGCCGCACCGCCGGGAACGCCCCGAGCGCCCTCGACACCTTCGTGGACGCCCGCACCGGTTCCGTCGCCCAGGCCACCGACAAGGTCAGCCACGCCGACGGCCGCGGCTACCACAACGGCAACGTCACCATCGACACCGCCGCGGGCTCCATGACGGACACCAGCCGCGGCGGCTTCAAGTGCGGCGGCCAGAACGGCAGCGCGTACACGGGCTCCTCGCCGTGGGGCAACAACGGCGCCAACGACCTCGTCACCGCCTGCGTCGACATCATGTACGCGGCCCAGCGCGAGTCCGACATGCTCAAGCAGTGGTTCGGCTACAACGGCATCAACGGCCAGGGCGGCATGGTTCCGGCCCGTGCCGGACTCGCCGAGGTCAACGCGTACTACGACGGTACGAAGACGACCTACGGCCGCAACCAGAACCAGACCAACCAGCTCACCGGCATCGACGTCGTGGCCCACGAGTACGGCCACGAGATCTTCGACCGGACCCCGGGCAGCACCGGTTCGTCCAACGAGAACGGCGGCCTGAACGAGTCGACGGGCGACATCTTCGGCGCGCTCACCGAGCACTTCGCCAACAACCCGAACGACACCCCCGACTACACCGTCGGCGAGGAGCTCAACTTCACGGGCAACAACCAGCCCATCCGCAACATGTACAATCCGTCGCTGATCAACGGCGACCCCAACTGCTACACCCAGCTGAGCTCCGGCACCGAGGTCCACGCCGCCGCCGGCCCGCAGAACCACTGGTTCTACCTTCTCGCCGAGGGCTCCAACCCGGGCAACGGCAAGCCCAACAGCCCCATATGTTCCGGCGGTCCGTCCTCCGTGACCGGCGTCGGCATCCAGAAGGCCGGCAAGATCTTCATGGGCGCCCTGCTCATGAAGACCTCCTCCTGGAACCACCTCGCCGCCCGCAAGGCGACCCTGACCAGCGCCAAGAACACCTACGGCAGCACCGAGTGCAACGCGGTCAAGGCGGCCTGGAACGCGATCGGCGTCCCCGCCCAGTCCGGTGAGACCGACTGCGGCGGCACCACCACCCCGGACTTCTCGCTCGCCCTGAACCCGACCTCCGGTTCGGTCCAGCCGGGCGCCTCCGCCACCTCCACGGTGAGCACCTCCACCACCGGCGGCAGCGCGCAGACCGTCCAGCTCTCCGCGAGCGGCGCCCCGAGCGGCGTCACGGTCTCCTTCAGCCCCTCCTCGGTGACCTCCGGCTCCTCCTCCACCATGACCGTCCAGGTCGCGGCGGGCACGGCCAACGGCACCTACCCGATCACCGTCACCGGTACGGGCTCCGCGACGCACACCGTCACCTACCAGCTGTCGGTCGGCACCACCACGCCGCCCACCGGCTGCGCCAACGCCGAGGCCACGTACCAGGGCAGCCTGACCTCCGGCCAGGCCGTGGCCCAGCCGGACGGCTCGTACTACTACTCCGCCACGGCCGGCACCCACGTGGGCTGCCTCCGCGGCCCGTCCGGCGCCGACTTCGACCTCTACCTGCAGAAGTGGAACGGCTCCGCCTGGGCGGACGTGGCCGTCGGCGGCACCGCGACCGCCAACGAGGACACCAGCTACTACGGCACCGCCGGCTACTACCGGTACGTGGTCCACGCGTACAGCGGCTCCGGTACCTACACGCTGGGACTGAGCGCCCCGTAACGACGGGGGCGGGGGAGGCCCGTCGCGGACCGGGGGTTCCGCGACGGCCTCACGAGGGCGGAGGGCCGGGCGGTCGTATGTCCCACGACCGCCCGGCCCTCCGTGCACGGGTCAGGGGCCGACGTCCGCCAGGACGAAACCGGCCTCCCCGCCGCCCGCGTCCGCGATCCGCCGCCCGTCCGGCCCCCAGGCCCCGGCCCCGCCGCAGCCCACCCCGTCCTCGTTGGGCCCGAGGACGTTGCCGAGCACCACGTACAGGCCGAAGTCCCGTGCCCGTACCGGGTAGACCTTCTCGAACGAGTCGTTGTCGGCGCCCAGCACGGAACTCGCCAGGTACACCGGACAGCCGTCGGCGGCGGCCCGCTCCGCGAGTTCCGGGAAGCGGTTGTCGTAACAGGTCGCGAGCGCGAACCGGACCCCGTCCAGCGCGAACCGCCCGTCGACCGTCCCCGGCACGAAGACCTCGGCCTCGATCCCGTACAGGTTCCGCTTGTCGTACCGGGTGAGGGTCCCGCCGTCGGGCCCGATGACCAGCGTGGCCAGCCCGATCCCCGAAGCGCCCTTCCGCACCGGCCCGTTGACCACCGCGGCCGCTCGGGCCTCCCGGCACGCCTCCCGCACGGGCCCGAGCCGTCCGTCGTCCTCGGCGAGGACCAGCGAGGGCGTGTCCCGGATCAGCGTCGGCTCGTACCCGGTCAGGCAGAGCTCGGCGAAGACCACGACCCGGGCCCCCGCGGCCCCGGCCTCCCGGATCAGCCCCGCGATCGTACGGACGTTGGCGTCGATGTCCCCGGCGACCGGGGCGAACTGGCTTGCTGCGACGATCATGTGCTCATCATCCCGTGCCCGTCGGCCCGTGTCCGTCGCCCCGCGCCCACGCCTCCGCCGTCTCCCGCAGCAGCTCCAGGAACGCGGTCGCCGCCACCGTCGGCGCCGGCGGGGTCGCGGCGCAGATCCGCCGGTACGGCACGTCGTCCGGGTGGATCGTGACGAGCGTGACGTCCCGGCGTACGGCCGTCGACGCGAGCGCCGGTACGAGGGTGATGCCGAGCCCCGCCGCGACGGCGCCGAGCTTCGCGATCCAGTCGTGCGCCAGCAGGCCCGTGCGCGGCCGGAAGCCGGCGGCGACCGCCGGGCGGAAGAGGGTGTCCTCCAGCCGCTCGGCCCCCACGATCCACTCCTCGTCGGCGAGTTCGGCGAGCCGCACCGCCCGGCGTCCCGCGTGCGGATGCCCCGCCGCGAGGGCCACGAGCATCGGCTCGTCGAGGAGGTGGTGGAGCCGCACGCCGTCCGGCGCGCGGGTGTCGAGGGCCGGGCTGACCACCGCGAGGTCCTGCTCCCCGGCGGCGACCTGGCCCAGGTGCTTCACCGAAGGTCCCTCCGTCCGCGTGACGGTGACGCCGGGATGCCGCGCGCGGAACGCGGCCTGCGCGCGCGGGACGAGGGCCGCGTTGGCGCTGGAGAACGAGCCGAGCCGCAACAGCCCGCCCTCCAGGGTCCGCAGCGCCTCCAGCTCGGCCCGGGCGGCCAGCAGCCGGTCCCGCACGGCCTCGGCGTGCGGGAGCAGCACCCGGCCGGCCTCGGTCAGGCGCACCCCGCGCGGCAGCCGCTCGAAGAGCACCGCGCCCGTGTCCTCCTCCAAGGACTGCACCTGTCGCGAGATCGCGGACTGGGTGTAGCCGAGGACGCGGGCGGCGGAGGTGAAGGAGCCCTCGCGGGCGACGGCGAGGAAGGCCTCGTACAAGCCATGAGCATGCTGCATGACACTCATGCTAGACATTCGCTTGTCGCATGGGAGGTCCCCTCGTAGCGTCGAGGGCATGGAGAACACGGAGAACAACGACCTCGCGCGGAAGCAGACACAGACGCAGACACCCGCGCCGCAGCGGATCGCCTTCCTCGGGCTCGGCTCGATGGGCCTCCCCATGGCCCGTCGACTCCTCGACGCCGGGCACCCGTTGACCGTCTGGAACCGTACGGCCGCCAAGGCCGACGCCCTCGTCGCCGACGGCGCCGCGCGCGCCGCCACGCCCGCCGACGCCGTCCGCGACGCCGACGTCGTCGTCACGATGCTGGCCGACCCCGCCGCGGCCCTCGCCGTCGCCGACGAGATCCTCCCGGCGCTGCGCCCCGGCACCCACTGGATCGACACCTCGACCGTCGGCCCGGACACCGTCCGCGCGCTGGCCGCCCGACTGCCCGAGGGGGTCACGCTGATCGACGCGCCCGTCATGGGCAGCGTGGACCGGGCGGCGGCGGGGGAGCTGCTGATCCTCGCGGGCGGCGACACCGTGCCCGTCGCCGCCGTCCTCGACCGCCTCGGCGCGGTCACGCCGTGCGGCGGCCCCGGCACCGGAGCCGCGCTCAAGCTGGTCCTCATCAACGCCGTCATCGGCGGGGTCGCCCTGGTCGCCGAGGCCCTCACCCTCGCCGACGGACTCGGCCTGCCCCGCGAACTCGCCCTGCGGACCCTCTCCCAGGGCCCCCTGGCGGGAGCCGTCGGCCGGGCCACCGCGACGGGTTCGTACTTCCCCGTCGCCCTCGCCGCCAAGGACGTCGCCCTCGCGACGGGCGCGGCGAAACTGCCCGTCCTCGAAGCGGTCCACGCGGCCCTGACGGTTGACCCGGCGCTGCTCTCCGAGGACCTGTCGGCCGTGGCCCGCTAGGAGGTCACGCCCTCCCCGCGGACAGCAGGCGCAGGAAGTCCCGGAACGCCTCCGGCATGTCCACCGCCGACGGGTCGAGGAGCCACTGGTACTGGAGGCCGTCCATCACGGCGGTCAGGAGCGGCGCCGCCCGCTCGGGCGTCAGCCCGCCCGGCAGCCGCTCGCCGAACTCCAGGCGCAGCACCTCGGCCATGTTGGCCCGCACCTGCGCGTACCGCTCGGTGAAGAACTCCCTGGCCGGGTGCCCGTCCGTCACGCTCTCGCCGAGCAGCGCGGAGAAGGTCTGCACGATGCCCGGCCGCATCGCGTTGTACTCGACGAGGGAGTCGAGCAGGTCGAGCCGCCAGCTCTCGCCGCTGCTGGCCCCGCTCGTGTCCCAGCGGTCGCGCTCCTCCAGGACGGCGACGAGGAGCGCTTCCTTCGTCGGGAAGTAGTGCAGGAGCCCCTGCTGCGTCAGCCCGACGCGCTCGGCGACGGAGCCCAGCGTGGCGCCCCGGTAGCCGCGCTCGGCGATCACTTCGAGGGCCGCCCGCAGGATCTCCGCGCGCCGCTCCTCGCTCTTTGCCCGCGCCATCGCCGTGGCTCCTTTCCGGATGTCTTCCCGAGACCGTACCGCCCCCAGAAAATAACAGACTGATAACGTTGCCTACCGATCTACAGGTAGATGGGTGCACGATGGGGTGCATCGGGGTGATCTGCACGTCAAAGAGGAGACGACGATGGTGGACGTGGACGTGGACGTGGACGTGGACGTGGACATGGGCGTGGGCGTGGGCGCAGGCGTGGTCGTGGACGAGGCGGCCGACGCCGCGCGCGAGGCGGCCGTCGAGGCGGCGCTCGGCAAGCTCGACCTGGACGCCAAGACCCGGCTGCTCGCCGGGCAGGACATGTGGTCCCTGCCCGCGCTGCCCGAGATCGGCCTGGAGTCCCTGGTCATGTCCGACGGCCCGATCGGCGTCCGAGGCGTCCGCTGGACCGCCGACGACCCGTCCGTCGCCCTGCCCTCCCCGACCGCCCTCGCCGCCGCCTGGGACCCCGCGCTCGCCCGCCGCGCCGGCCGCCTCCTCGCCCAGGAGGCCCGCCGCAAGGGCGTCCACGTCCTCCTCGCGCCCACGGTCAACCTGCACCGCACCCCGCTCGGCGGCCGCCACTTCGAGGCCTACAGCGAGGACCCGTACCTGACCGGCGCGATCGGCACCGGCTACGTGCAGGGCGTCCAGGACGGCGGCGTGGGCACCACCGTCAAGCACTTCGTCGCCAACGACGCCGAGACGGACCGCTTCACCGTCGACAACCGGATCGCCGCCCGCCCGCTCCGCGAGCTCTACCTCGCCCCCTTCGAGGCCATCGTCAGGAACGCCCGCCCCTGGGGCATCATGACCGCCTACAACCAGGTCAACGGCGTGACCATGACCGAGCACCACCACCTCGTCAACGAGGTCCTGCGCGGCGAGTGGGGCTTCGACGGCTTCAACGTCTCCGACTGGATGGCCGCCCGCTCCACCACCGGCGACATCGAGGGCGGCCTCGACGTCGCCATGCCCGGCCCGCAGACCGTGTACGGCGAGGCGCTCGCCGCCGCCGTCCGCGCCGGCGAGGTCGCCGAGACCGCCGTCGACACCGCCGTACGGAACGTCCTGCGGCTCGCCGCCCGCGTCGGCGCCCTCGAAGGCGCCCCCGCCGTCGTCACCGAACCCCCGGCCACCGTCGACGGCGACGCCCTCGCCCGCGAGATCGCCCGCCGCGGCTTCGTCCTCGTGCGGAACGAGTCCCGCGAAGGAAGGACCGCCCTGCCCCTGAGGAACGGCACGGTCGCCCTCTCCGGCGCCGCCGCCCGCGACGCCCGCGTCCTCGGCGGCGGCTCCGCCCAGGTCTTCCCCGACCACGTCGTCTCCCCGCTCGACGGCCTCACCGCCGCGCTCCCCGAAGGCGCCCTGACCTACACGATCGGCGCCGACCCCAGCGACGAACTCACCCCCGCCGGCTCCGTCTCGTCCGGGTTCACCCTCGTCGCCCGCTGCCGCGACGCCGAGGGCACGCTCCTCGGCGAGGGCACCCTGCCCAACGGCCAGGTCCAGTGGATCGGCGACGACCTCCCCGCCGGCGTCACCCACGAGGCCCTCGCCTCCATCGAGGTCGTCGGCCGCTTCACCCCGCGCGAGAGCGGCGAACACGCCTTCGGCACCCGCGGCCTCGGCGCCTTCCGCCTCGCCGTCGGCGGCGAGACCCTCTTCGACGGCGTCCAGGCCCTCGGCCCCGAGACCGACCCCTTCGAGGCCTTCTTCGGCTCCCCGGTCGAGCGCGCCAAGGTCGCCCTCACGGCGGGCGAGACCGTCGAGGTCTCGCTCCTCCACACCCTCGACAAGGAGTTCGCGGCGCCGCTCCCGGCCGTCATGTTCTCCTTCGTCCACCTCGGTCCCCGCCGTGACCCCGACGAACTGATCGCCGAAGCCGTCGAGGCCGCGCGTGCCGCCGACACCGCCGTCGTCGTCGTCGCCACCACCGAGCGCGTCGAGTCCGAGGGCTTCGACCGCAAGGACCTCGCCCTCCCCGGCCGCCAGGACGACCTCGTCCGGGCCGTCGCCGCCGTCAACC
This sequence comes from Streptomyces sp. NPDC020807, assembly GCF_040641575.1. Lineage (NCBI taxonomy): Bacteria > Bacillati > Actinomycetota > Actinomycetes > Kitasatosporales > Streptomycetaceae > Streptomyces > Streptomyces sp. NPDC020807. The sequence goes on along the minus strand of NZ_JBFADU010000004.1, from coordinate 368,631 downwards.
CGAACACCGTCGTGGTCGTCAACGCCGGCTCCCCGGTCGAGCTGCCCTGGCGCGAGGACGTCGCCGCGGTCCTGCTCAGCTGGTTCCCCGGACAGGAGGGCGGGGCCGCCCTCGCGGACGTCCTCACCGGCGCCGAGGAGCCCGGCGGCCGCCTCCCCACCACCTGGCCGGCCACCCTCGCCGACACCCCCGTCACCGAGGTCACCCCCACCGACGGCGAACTCCACTACAGCGAGGGCGTCTTCATCGGCTACCGCGCCTGGGCCAAGGCCGGCGCCGTCCCCGCGTACGCCTTCGGCCACGGCCTCGGCTACACGACCTGGTCGTACGACGCCCTCACCGCCACCCCCGAGACGGTCACCGTCCGGCTCACCAACACCGGCGACCGCACCGGCCGCGAGGTCGTCCAGGTCTACCTGGCGCCCACCGGCGACGACGCGGCCCGCCACGAGCGCCCGGAGCGCTGGCTCGCCGCCTTCGGGAGCGTGGAGGCCGCCGCCGGCGAGACCGTCGAGGTCACGATGGCGCTGCCGCGCCGCGCCTTCGAGATCTGGGACGAGGAGACGAACGACTGGGCGTACGTCCCCGGCGGGTACGAGGTCGTCGCCGCGCACTCCGTCACGGACGCGCGCCTGACCGCGACCCTGGAGGTGTGACCCTCCCGAGAACGGCCCCGGGGCGTGACCTGACGGCCGCCCCGGGGTTCCTCATCTCCCCGTGATCCGCTCGTACGCGATCTCCGCGAGCCGCGCCTGCCCCGCCACGCTCGGATGGAACCAGTCCCAGGCGCTCAGCTGCCCGCCGCCGAAGCGGTACGCGAAGACCGCCCCGCCGTCGTACCGGCAGAGCCGGTCCTCCGCGCAGACCTCCGCGAGAGCCTCGTTGTACGCCATCACGCGCTCCCGCACCGACGTCCGGCGCCGCTCCGCGGCCGCGCTCAGGTCGTCGGGGTCCGCCAGCATGGAGCCGCAGATCCCCAGCTTCCACACGTCGGGCCCCGCGCCGAGCCGCCCCGTCGACCACAGGTGGCGCAGGTCCGGCAGGCTCGACACGTACACCAGCGCCTCCGGAGCGTCCTCGCGCAGCCTCGCGAGCGCCGTCTCGAAGGAGAAGCGGAAGTCGGCGACCGGGGTCATCTGCGCGGGGGTGGGCCGGCAGGCGTCGTTGGCGCCCATCATCACCGTCACGAGCCCCGGCTCCTCCGCCGCGGCCCGGGCCATCTGCTCCGGCAGCTCCGCCATCCGGGCGCCCGTCCGGGCCAGGTTCCACGTGTGCGTGGCCGCCTTCCCGGGGCCGAGCAGCCGCACCGCGAGGCTGTTCACGGCGGCGTCGGTGCCGGTCGCCCAGGAGGCCTCGGGGCAGTCGGCCAGGACCGCGCAGGCGTCGAAGGCGCGGGTCATGGAATCGCCGAGGGCGGCGAGGGAGGCGGGGGCGACGTCCCAGGGGGAGGCGGGCGCGGAGGGCGCGGGGGAGGCGGGCGAGGACCGCGTGGGCGCGGGGGACGTGGGCGCGGGGGACGTGGGCCGGGCGGACCCCGTGGCGGCCTTGGGCTCCGGTCGCTCCTCCGCCGCGCACCCGGCGCCGACGAGCACCGTGGCGGCCACCGCGAGCGCGAGCGTCACACGCTTTTTTCCGCGACCGCGCATCCCCGGCCCCTCCTTCGGCGTCCTGCTGGGTGAAAGGTTGGTGTTCACCCGCCCCCGGACCGACCGTACGTCACACCGATGTCGGTGCGGCACGGTAGCTTTTCCCCCGTCGAACCAGAGGCGCCTTTGCCGACCGGCTCCGGTAAATTACATCACGTCACATGCTGTCCCCTTTATGAGGGTTTGCCCTGGAGGTCCCGGTGACGACACGTGGAGTCCTGTACGTACACTCCGCACCGCGCGCGCTCTGCCCGCACGTCGAATGGGCGGTCGCGGGCGTCCTCGGTGCGAGGGTCCAGCTCGACTGGATCCGCCAGCCGGCGTCCCCCGGCACGTGGAGAGCCGAGTTCTCCTGGCAGGGGCAGACCGGCACCGCCTCCAGACTGGCCTCCGCGCTGCGCGGCTGGCAGATGCTCCGCTTCGAGGTCACCGCGGAGCCCTGCCCCACGGCCGAGGGCGAGCGCTACAGCGCCACGCCCGACCTGGGGATCTTCCACGCCGTCACCGGCATGCACGGCGACATCCTGATCCCCGAGGACCGGCTGCGGGCCGCCCTCGCGCGCTCGCTCCAGGGCGAGACCGACCTGGAGGCCGAGGTCGCCAAGCTCCTCGGCAAGCCCTGGGACGACGAGCTGGAGCCCTTCCGGTACGCGGGCGAGGGCGCCCCGGTCCGCTGGCTGCACCAGGTCGTCTGAGCAACTCTTCGCCGTACGGACAGACGGCCCCGCCCTCACGGGCGGGGCCGTCTGCCTTTTCACGGGGCCGGGTCAGACGTGACGGCCCTTCCTGCGGCGTCGCGCGGCGAGCGTCAGGCCCGTACCGGCGGCGACGGCGAGCGCGGCCGCCGCGCCGAGCGGTCCGGCGAGCGACCCGCCGGTGTCGGGAAGCTGACCGCCACCGCCGTGGTGACCCCCGCCGCCCGAGGTGCCGCCGCCGGAGCTACCGCCCGAGCCGCTGCCGTTGGAGCCGCCGCCCGAGATGCCGCCGTCCGTGGGGGAAGGGGACGGGGTCGGGTCGGTGGACGAGGACGGGCTCGGCGTGGGCTCGGTCGTCGGCGGGGTGGTGGGCGGAGTCGTCGGCGGGTCGGTCGGCGGAGTGGTCGGCGGCGTGGTGGGCGGGGTCGTCGGCGGTGTCGTCGGCGGCTCCGTCGGCGTCAGCTCCTTGACCTCGGTCGTCGTGGTGCAGTCCGCGTCGCGGGCGGCCGTCGGGCAGTTGCCGCCGGGCTTGTCGCCGGTCACGGTGTTCGTCATCGTCCTGTCGCCGCTCACCGGGTCGTTGACGGTGACGGAGTACGTCAGCTTCACGCTCGCGCCGACGGCCAGGTCACCGGTCCAGCTCAGCTCCGGCTCGGCGTACGTGAGCGTGCCACCGGAGGCGCTGTCGGCGTCGCCGTTGTAGGTCGCGTCGTCGAGGACGTCCGTCAGGTCGTCGGTGACGGTCAGCGCGGAGATCGCGCTGTTCCCGGTGTTGGCGACCTCGACCTCGTAGGCGACCTTGTCGCCGGGGGCGGCGGTCTTCCCGTCGTGGTCCGAGGTCTTCTTGATCTGGTACGCGGCCTTGGCCTTCACCGTGTTGCGCACGGTGTTGCTGGTGCGTTCCTGGGAGCGTTCGGTCTGGTCGCCCTTGAAGGCGACCTTCGCGGTGTTGTCGAGCTTCGTCCCGGCGGCGGTGCCGGGGGCGACCTTCACCTTGAAGGAGACGGTGGAGGAGGCGCCGGGCGCGAGGTCGTCGGCGGTGCAGGTGACGGTGGAAGCCTGCGCGGTGCAGTCCGGGTTGGACCCGGCGACGTACGAGACGCCGGCCGGGAGCTCGTCGGTGAGCGTGACGTCCGTGGCGGTGTCCAGGTCGTCCGTGCCCGGGTCGCCCGCGTGCGCGTTCGTCAGGGTGAAGGTGTACGTGATCTCGCCGCCGGGGTCGACCAGACCGGGCGGGGTGTCGTTCGTGGCACCGGCCGGGTCGTTGGCCTTGACGACCTGGAGGTCCGGCTCGCGCGCCTCCAGGGCCAGCCAGACGGCCTGCGGGTGGAGGGCGTCGCCCGCGCCGTTGATCTGGAGCAGGGCCTGCGAGCTGTTCGCGGGGATCTTGCCCGTGACGTCGATGATCGGGGCGTCGTAACCGTAGTTGGTGACGGGGGCCGGATCGCGGGTGGTGATGTTGGCGCCGGTGCCGTCGGCGGCGACCTCGTCGATGCGGCTGGTGAAGGCGTTGGTGGTGGTGACGCCGGCCGGACCCGGCATGGCGAGCGCGGTCAAGTTGTCGGCTGCCGAGCCGACCAGGGCCTGGTCCCCGGAGATCGGCGCGTCGCCGTCGCCGACGGTGACGCCCATCGTGGCGGCGGCCGGGGCCCCGCTCGGGGTGCGGATGCCCGCGAGGGTGAGGGTGGTCGTGGGGTTCGGGTCGCGAAGCAGCTGGAAGCCGTCCCAGACCTGGAGGTAGCGCAGGGGCTCCGAGGCGTCCTCGTAGGCGACGACCAGTGACCAGCCGCCCCAGCAGCCGACGTTGTTGCCGCCGAAGTTCTGCGCGGAGGAACGCCCGGCGCAGGCCTGGATGTCGGCGACGGTGTACGAGCCCGCTCCGGCGGCCTTCACCTGGGCGGTGACGTCCGCGACGGCGCCGGCGGCCATCAGCGGCTCCGGCGGGGTGCCGCCGACCTGCTGGTCGAAGTAGTCGTAGGTGTCGGCCGTGACCTGCGTGTAGTCGCTGCCGCCGGGGACCTTCCAGGACACGGTGTTCCCCTTGGCGAGGTCGCCGGGGGTGCCGCTGGTGCTGGTGTTCGTCGGGTTGAACTGCCAGTACAGGCGGGCGGAGAGGACGGTGGCCCCGGCCGGGATCGTGAGCTCGGCGGAGGAGGCGTTGTTCCCGGGGGCGCTCGCGTCGGACTTCACGTACATCGTCCGGTTGTTGTTCGTACCCTCGGTGTCGTTGCAGACGCTGCCGTCGCTGGGATCGCAGGTCAGGACCGAGTTGGAGGCCATCGTCAGATTGCCGTGCGCGAGGAGGGAGACGACCGGGTCGGGCCCGATGGGCCGTTGCGTCCCGGCCCCGCGCGGCGCGGCCTGCCCGGCGGCGCCGGCGAGAGCCGGCACCCCCGCGGCGAGCGCGGCGGCGGTGACGGTGCCCAGGACGGGCAACAGGATGCGGTGCGGTCGACGACGTCTGCGGTGACGACGGATCATGGGGGCGCCTCTCGCGGCCGGGACGGTACGGGCGCCAGCATCACACGGGCGTTCCCCCATAAATGGGGAGACACGCACGATGATCCGCTTATGTGACGAAACGGCGAAGACCCGCTCCCTTGGGAGCGGGTCTTCGCCGGGACGAACGCGCGGATCAGACCGAGCGGAACGCCAGGACCACGTTGTGGCCGCCGAAGCCGAAGCTGTTGTTGATCGCGGCGATGGTGCCCTGCGGCAGCTCGCGGGGCTCGCCCCGGACGATGTCCGCGTCGACCTCGGGGTCGAGGTCGTCGATGTTGATCGTCGGCGGGGCCAGGCGGTGGTGGAGGGCCAGGACCGTCGCGACGGTCTCGATGCCGCCCGCGCCGCCCAGGAGGTGGCCGGTCATCGACTTGGTCGCGGAGATCGCGACGTGGTCGAGGTCGTCGCCCAGGACCGCGCGGAGCGCCTTGATCTCGGCGACGTCGCCCTGCGGCGTCGACGTGGCGTGCGCGTTGAGGTGGACGACCTCGGACGGCTTGAGGTCCGTCGACTCGAGCAGGTTCCGCATCGCGGCGGCGATGCCGCGGCCGGTCGGCTCGGGCTGCGCGATGTGGTGGCTGTCGGCCGAGAGGCCCTGGCCGAGCACCTCGCAGTAGATCCGCGCGCCGCGGGCCTTCGCGTGCTCCTCGGACTCGAGGACCACGACGCCGGCGCCCTCGCCGAGCACGAAGCCGTCGCGGCCCGTGTCGTACGGACGCGAGGCCTTCGTCGGCTCGTCGTTGCTCTTGGACATCGCCATCATGTTGGCGAAGGCGGCGATCGGCAGCGGGTGGATCGCGGCCTCGGTACCGCCGGCCACCACCACGTCGGCACGGCCGGTACGGATCATCTCGACGGCGTAGCCGATCGCCTCGGCGCCCGACGCGCAGGCGGAGACCGGGGTGTGGACGCCCGCCCGGGCGTTCACCTCCAGACCCACGTTCGCGGAGGGGCTGTTGGGCATGAGCATGGGCACGGTGTGCGGGGAGACGCGGCGGACGCCCTTCTCCTTCAGCACGTCGTACTGGTCGAGCAGCGTGGTGACACCACCGATGCCGGACGCGATGACGGAACCGAGCCGCTCGGGCACGATCTTCTCGTCCTCGCCGGCGGGGGCGGTGTAGCCCGCGTCGGCCCAGGCCTCGCGGGCCGCGATCAGCGCGAACTGCGCCGAGCGGTCCAGCTTGCGGGCGAGCGGGCGGGGCAGGACGTCGCCGGGGTCGACGGCGACCGGCGCGGCGATCTGGACGGGCAGTTCGGCGAACCGCTCACCCTCCAGGGGCTTGACGCCCGAGCGTCCCGCGATCAGACCTTCCCAGGTCGATGCGGAGTCGCCACCCAGCGGTGTCGTTGCGCCGATACCGGTGACGACCACGGTGCGATTGGTCGAGCTCACAGGAATTGTTCTCCATGTGTGTGATGGTCGGAATTACGGCGCCACCGCCGGGTGGCGTACCGGGCCAGCAGGGACCGAGATCAGCCCTGGTGGTTGAGGATGTAGGAGACGGCGTCGCCCACGGTCTTCAGGTTCTTGACGTCCTCGTCCGGGATCTTGACGTCGAAGCGCTCTTCGGCGGCGACGACGACCTCGACCATGGACAGCGAGTCGACGTCCAGGTCGTCGGTGAAGGACTTGTCCAGCTGGACGTCCTCGACCGGGATGCCGGCGATCTCGTTGACGATGTCGGCGAGGCCGCCGAGGATGTCTTCCTGGGTGTGAGCCATAGTGGCGCTCCTTCTTGCGGGGTTACTTCGGTAAGAGAAGGCGTACCGGATGATCCGGCGTGCCTAGGGGAGGGTAACGACCGTCGCGGCGTAGACGAGACCCGCCCCGAAGCCGATGACGAGCGCGGTGTCGCCGCTCTTCGCCTGCCCGGTCGCCAGGAGCCGCTCCATCGCGAGCGGGATCGAGGCGGCCGAGGTGTTGCCGGTGGTCTCCACGTCACGGGCGACCGTGACGTGCTCCGGCAGCTTCAGAGTCTTCACCATCGAGTCGATGATCCGCATGTTCGCCTGGTGCGGGATGAAGACGTCCAGGTCGTCCGCCGTGATGCCGGCGGCGTCCAGCGCCTGCTGGGCGACCTTCGCCATCTCGAAGACGGCCCAGCGGAAGACCGCCTGGCCCTCCTGCGTGATGGCGGGGAACTTGATCTCGCCCTGCTGGTTCAGGGGGAGCTTGGACACGTCGCCGACCTGGAACTCGTTCCACGGCACGGTCTGCTTGATCGTCTCGGACTTGTCGCCCTCCGAACCCCACACGGTGGGGCCGATGTGCGGGTCCTCCGAGGGGCCGACGATCACGGCACCGGCGCCGTCGCCGAACAGGAAGGCCGTCGCGCGGTCCTCCAGGTCCGTCAGGTCGCTGAGCCGCTCGACGCCGATGACGAGGACGTACTCCGCCGAACCCTCGACGATCATGCCCTTGGCGAGGGTCAGGCCGTAACCGAAGCCCGCGCAGCCGGCGGAGATGTCGAACGCGGCGGGCTTGCCCGCGCCGACCTTGTCGGCGATCTCGGTGGCGACGGCCGGAGTCTGCTTGAAGTGCGACACCGTCGAGACGATCACGGCGCCGATCTGCTCGGGCGTGATCCCGGCGGCGGCGATGGCCTTGCCGGAGGCCTCCACCGACATGGCGGTGACGGTCTCCTCCGGGGACGCCCAGTGGCGGGTGGAGATGCCGGAGCGCGAGCGGATCCACTCGTCGGACGAGTCGATCTTCTCGAGGATCACCTCGTTCGGCACGACCCGGGTCGGGCGGTAGCCGCCGACACCCAGGATCCGCGCGAACGGTGCGCCCTTACTGGCCTTGATCTTCGACATGCTTGTCGACACTCCTTCTCAGACGGCCGCGTGCTGGGCGATGAGCGTACGGGCCGCGTCGAGGTCGTCGGGAGTCTTGAGGGCCACCGTGGCGACGCCCGGCAGGGCGCGCTTGGCGATACCGGTCAGCGTGCCGCCGGGGCACACCTCGATCAGCGCGGTCGCGCCGAGCTCCTGGAAGGTCTCCATGCACAGGTCCCAGCGGACCGGACTGGCGACCTGGCCGACCAGGCGCGAGAGGACATCGGCGCCATCGGCGACGACCTGCCCGTCCTTGTTGGAGACGTACCGCACGGACGGCTCCGCCGGGGACAGCTCGGCGGCCGCCTCCTGGAGCTTCGCGACGGCGGGCGCCATGTGGTGCGTGTGGAAGGCTCCGGCGACCTTGAGCGCCACGACCCGGCGGACGCCCTCGGGCTTGTCCGCGTCCAGGGCCGCGAGCTGCTCCAGCGTGCCGGCGGCCACGATCTGGCCCGCGCCGTTCACGTTGGCGGCGGTCAGGCCGAGCTTCTCCAGGTGCGGGACGGTCACCTCGGGGTCGCCGCCGAGCAGGGCCGACATCCCGGTCGGGGTGATCGCGGCGGCCTCGGCCATCGCGAGCCCACGGGTGCGTACGAGGCGCAGGGCGGCGGTGTCGTCGAGGACGCCCGCGAACGCGGCGGCGGTGAACTCGCCGACGCTGTGACCGGCGACGGCGCCGGGGGTGACGTCACCGAGGGCCGCGGCCGAGAGCAGGCCGGCGGCGACGAGCAGCGGCTGTGCCACGGCGGTGTCACGGATCTCGTCCGCGTCCGCCTTCGTGCCGTAGTGGACGAGGTCGAGCCCGATGGCGTCCGACCAGGCCGCGATGCGGTCGGCGGCGCCGGGGAGGTCGAGCCAGGGAGTCAGGAAGCCGGGCGTCTGAGCGCCTTGGCCGGGAGCGACGAGTACGAGCACCCTCACACTCTCTCTTGCGGACGGCTCCCGGCGCCCGTGGGGACAAGGACGAAGAACCGTCGGGGGAATTGTTGGTCTTCGACAAAAGTCTAGGACTGGGGATCCGCGTCGGCCAAGCGTCCCAGAATGAGGGCGATCCGGAGCGTGAACGCCGAGCGGACGTCGGAGGGCGACCAGCCGGTGACGTCGGTCACACGTCGGAGCCGGTAGCGCACGGTGTTCGGGTGCACGAAGAGCATCCGGGCGGCGCCCTCCAGGCTGCTCGCCTGCTCCAGGTAGACACTCAGCGTCTCCAGGAGCGCCGAGCCCGCCTCCTCCAGTGGTCTGTAGATCTCCTCCACCAGCTGCTCGCGCGCCGAAGGGTCGGAGGCGATGGCGCGCTCCGGGAGGAGATCGTCCGCCAGGACGGGCCGCGGCGCGTCCTGCCACGCCGAGCAGGCCTTGAGACCGGCCGCGGCGGCCTGCGCGGAGCGGGTCGCGGCGAGCAGGTCGGGGACGACGGGACCGGCCACGACCGGACCGGCCGCGTACGGCCCGATCAGGGACTTCGCCACCGCGAGCGGGTTGTCGTTGCCGCCGGCGATGACGACGAGACGGTTCCCGAGGACGCCGGTGAGGACCTGGAGCTTCGCGTGCCGGGCGGCCCGGCGGATCGCCTCGACCGTCAGCTCGCTGTCGCCGTCGGGGGCGGTGCCGAGGACCACGCAGACGTGGTCGGGCGAGTTCCAGCCGAGCGCGGCGGCCCGCGAGACGGCGCCCTCGTCGGCCTCGCCGGAGAGCACCGCGTTCACCACGAGCGACTCCAGGCGCGCGTCCCACGCGCCCCGGGCCTCGGCGGCCTGCGCGTACACCTGGGCGGTCGCGAAGGCGATCTCCCGGGCGTAGACGAGCAGCGCCTCGCGGAGCACGGCCTCGTCGCCGGGGGCGGCGACCTCCTCGATCGCCGACTCCATGACCTCGATCGTCGTCCGGACCATCTCCACGGTCTGGCGCAGGGTGATCGCCCTGGTCAGCTCGCGGGGCGCGGTGCCGAAGACGTCCGTCGAGATCGCCTGCGGCGTCTCGGGCCGCCGGAACCACTCGGTGAACGCGGCGATGCCGGCCTGGGCGACCAGGCCGATCCACGACCGGTTCTCGGGCGGCATCGCCCGGTACCACGGCAGCGTCTCGTCCATGCGCGCGATGGCGCCGGCGGCGAGTCTCCCGGAGGACTGTTCGAGGCGCTTCAGGGTCGCGGCGTGCGGATGAGCGGCGTTCGTGGGTTCTGGCACGGGGACAAGACTGCCTTATCGGGGCGCCGACGTGCGGGGGCGGGGCTGATTCCCCTCGGACGCCGGCCGTCGGGGGAGGGCTACGGTGACCCCCGTGACACGTATCCGGACACGCATCCAGCGCGCGGGCGAGCGGTACCCCGGGGGTGACCCCGCCGCCGGGATCGAGACCCGGCACGCCCTCTCCTTCGGGCCGCACTACGACCCCGACAACCTCCGCTTCGGCGCGCTCCTCGCCTGCAACGAGGAGCGGCTCGCGCCCGGTGCGGGCTTCGACGAGCACCCGCACAGCCACACCGAGATCGTCACCTGGGTCGTCGAGGGCGAGCTCACCCACCACGACACCACGGGTCACACCACGCTCGTCCGCCCCGGCGAGCTCCAGCGGCTCAGCTCCGCCGGCGGTGTCCGGCACGTCGAGCGCAACGACGGCGCCGCGCCCCTGGTCTTCGTCCAGATGTGGCTGGCCCCGCTCGCGCCCGGTGGGGAGCCCTCGTACGAGGTGGTGCGCGGGGGCGCGGGCTCCTGGTCGTACGCCCTGCCGGAGGCGGACGCGCTGCTGCACGTCCACCGCCCGCGCGCGGGGGAGCGGATCGCCCTGCCGGCCGCCGACTTCACGTACGCGCACGTCGTACGGGGCGGGGTGACGCTCGGCGGCGGCGAGGAGCTCGGACCCGGCGACGCCGCCCGGATCACCGATGCCGAGGGGGACACCCTCGTGGCCACGGCCGACGCGGAGCTTCTCGTCTGGGAGATGCGGGACTGGCGCAAGGGCCTGGGCGGCTGAGGCCGGGGCGGCCGGCGCCGGGGCCGGGGCGGGCGGCGCCTGGGCCGCCGGGGCCGGGGCCGGAGGGCCCGAGGCCGGGGCGGGCGGGGCCCGGAAGGCCGCGACCGGCTCTTCAGGCGAGCGCGCTCTTCGCCTTCCACGCCTCCCAGCCCAGGTTCCACGCCCCGTAGCCGTTGCCCTCCGCCACGACCCCCTTCGTGTCGCGGCCGGTGATCTCGACGGGGTCGCCGACCCTCACGGAGGCGTAGAAGGAGGCGGCGTCCTCGTCGCTCATCCCGATGCACCCGGAGCTCTTGTTGGCCCTGCCGAAGTAGGCCGCGTTCCACGGGGCCGCGTGCGCGTACATCCCCGACCAGGTCAGCCGTACCGAGTAGTCGACCATCTTGTCGTAGGCGTCGCCGAGGCCCACGGTCTCCGAGTTCATGTTGATCGTGCCCTCCTTCGCCATCACGACCGCCGTCCCCCGCCAGGACCGCTTGTCCCCGCCCGGCGTGCCGCCGGAGACCGGGATCGTGCGGACCGGCCGCCCGTCCCGCTCCAGGGTCAGCCGCTGCCGGTCCAGGTCGACCTCGACGACCTGGGCGGCGCCGACGGTGAAGCCGGTGCGGTAGTCCCGGACGAACCAGCCGCCGCCCGAGTCCGTGCCGTTCAGGTCGGCTTCGAGCGTGACCTCCGTGCCGGGCTTCCAGTACTCCCGGGGCCGCCAGTCGACGCGGTCGCGGCCCGACCAGTCCTTCACCCAGCCCCAGGACCCCTCGGTCGCGTTGGAGGTGGTGACCTTCAACTGCCGCTCCACGTCAGCCTTCCGTGTCACCGGAAGGTCGAAGACGATCGACAGCGGGTGCGCGATCCCCACCGTCGTGTTCTTCCCGGGCGCGAGGGTCAGCTTGTTGACCGCCTTCGGCTCGGGCGTCACGAAGGAGGACCGCGTCGTCGACTCCGCGCCGTCGGCGGCCCGGGAGACCACCTCCACCGTGTACGAGGTCCCCGGAGCGGCCCTGCGGTCCGACGTCCACCGCGAACCGCCCGCGCCCGTACGGCCCGTGAGGACGACACCGTCCTCGTCGGCGACCTTCACGGAGGCCAGGGTGCCGCCCGACGCCGTCACGGAGACGGGCCGGCCGGCCGCCCTGTCCACGACGGCCACCTTCACCGGACCGGCCGCCGGAGCACCCGTGGACGGCGACGACGGGGAGCCCCCGGGCCCGCTCGCCGCCTGCGCCGAGCACGCGGTGAGCGAGACGGCGAGGGCGACGGCCGACAGGGTGGAACGGGACGCGCGCAGGGGCAGCACGAAGGACCTCCGGAGCAGGAGAGGGGTGGGCGAGAAGAGGGGGATGCCCGGACTGTAGGCCGCCCCGGCCGTTCCCGCGCGCCGGAAACCCCATGTGACGGGGGCTGCGGCGGAACGGTCACGGTCCGGTCACATTGACCGCGCGGCTCCGTCGCATTCGGCTGTGAGCCTGCTGTGCGCCCCCACCCCGAGGGGCGGAACCAGGAGGCCCCCGTTGTGTCAGCGCTGCTCGTGACGGCCGCACCCACCGACCGCCGTGCCCCCGTCGCCCCCGCGGGCCCGGTCCGGCTCGGTCCCGTGTCCCCCGAGACGTACCGCGCGTTCCTCGCCCGCCGCGCCACCGGCGCCGAGGGCCCCAGCTTCCTCCAACTCCCCGCCTGGGCGCGGGTCAAGGGCGGCTGGAGCCACCAACTCCTCGGCTGGGGGCCCGAGTCCGGAGCGCTCACCGGTGTCGCCCTCGTCCTCCTCCGCCCCTTCCCCGGCACCCGCAAGTACTTCGCCTACCTCCCCGAGGGCCCCGTCGCCGACTGGTCCGACCCCGACCTCGACGGCTGGCTCTCCCCGCTCCTCGGCCACCTGCGGGCCGCGGGCGCCTTCGCCGTGCGCATCGGGCCCGGGCCCGCGTACCGCCGCTGGAACGCCGCCACCGCCAAGGCCGCCGCAGGACCCGGCCGCCGGCTCGCCGACGTCCTCGCCGACGAGGTCGACCCCCTCGGCACCGTCGTCGCCGAGCGCCTGCGCGCCCGCGGCTGGCGCAAGTGCGGCGGCGACTCCGAGGACGGCGCCGACGCCCAGCCCCGCCACGTCTTCCAGGTCCCGCTGACCGGCCGCTCCACCGACGACCTGTGGTCCGGACTCAACCAGGAGTGGCGGCGCAACGTCCGCAAGGCCCGCAAGTCCGGCGTCGAGATCACCGTCGGCTCCGCCGCCGACCTCCCCGAGTTCTACCGCCTGCTCCGCGTCACCGAGGAGCGCGACGGCTTCCGCCTCGGCCGCTCCCTCGCGTACTACGAGCGCCAGTACGCCGTCCTCAACGCCGAACACCCCGGCCGGATGAAGCTCTACCTCGCCCGCCACGAGGGCGAGATCCTCGCCGCCCACACCATGGTCACCGTCGGCGGACGGGTCTGGTACCAGACCGGCGCCTCCGCCGACCACCGCCGCGAGGTCCGCCCCTCCAACGCCCTCCAGTGGCGCATGCTCCTCGACGCCCACGCCTCCGGCGCCGCCGTCTACGACCTGCGCGGGGTACCCTCCACCCTCGATCCGGACGACCGCGCCCACGGGCTGCTCCGCTGGAAGCTCGGCACGGGCGGCCAGGTCGTAGAGACGCTGGGGGAGTGGGAGACGCCGATGCAGGGAACGACGAACGGGGCGCTGTACCGCGCCTTCCAGGCCTACCTGGCCCGCCGATGACGGCCACGCTCACGGCCCCGAAACCGCACAGGAAGACCCCCTCCGCGCTGCGCTCCGGCGCCCTCATGGCCTCCGGCTCGCTCGTCTCCCGCGCCACCGGCTTCGTCCGCGCCGCCGTCGTCGCCGCCGCCCTCGGCGCCGGCTACGTCGCCGACGGCTACGCGGTCGGCAACTCCGTCCCCACCATCGTCTACACGCTGCTCCTCGGCGGCGCCCTCAACGCCGTCTTCGTCCCCGAACTGGTCAAGGCCGCCAAGGAGCACGAGGACGGCGGCGTCGCCTACACCGACCGCCTCCTCACCCTCTGCGCGCTCGCCCTCGCCGTCCTCACGGCCCTCGCCGTCCTCGCAGCGCCCGGGATCGTCGACGCGTACACCGACTACGCGGGCGAGAGGCGCGAGACGACGATCGCCTTCGCCCGCGCCTGCCTGCCGCAGATCCTCTTCCTCGGCCTCTTCACCCTCCTCGGGCAAGTCCTCAACGCCCGCGGCCGGTTCGGCGCCATGATGTGGACCCCGGTCCTCAACAACGTGGTCGTCGTCGCCGTCTTCGGCCTCTTCCTCCTCGTCTCCGACGGCGGCGGACTCACCCCCGGCGAGACCGCGCTCCTCGGCTGGGGCACCACCGCCGGCATCGCGGTCCAGGCCCTCGCCCTCGTGCCCTCGCTGCGCGCCGCCGGCTTCCGCTGGCGCCCCCGCCTCGACTGGCGCGGCAGCGGCCTCGCCGCCCCGCTGCGCTCGGCCGGCTGGCTCGTCCTGCTCGTCCTCACCAACCAGGCCGCGTACTGGGTGACGACCCTGCTCGCCACCTCGGCGGGTTCCACCGTGAGCGGGGGCGGCCTCGCCGCGTACAACAACGCCTACCTCCTGTGGGCCGTCCCGCACGGCATCGTCACCGTCTCCCTCGTCACGGCCCTGCTGCCCCGCATGAGCGGCGCCGCCGCCGACGGCGACCTCGCGGCCGTCCGCCGGGACGTCGCCTACGCGCAGCGGACGAGCGCCGCGGCGGTCGTCCCCGCCGCCTGCGCCCTCTTCGCCCTCGCCGTCCCCCTGATGACGGTCGTCTTCGGGTACGGGAGGACCGGCGCCGCCGACATCCGCGTGATGTCCTGGATCCTTGTCGCCTTCGCGCCCGGACTCGTCGCGTTCTCCGGGCAGTACGTGTGCACCCGCGCCTTCTACGCCCTCCGGGACACCCGCACCCCGTTCCTGCTCAACCTCGTGATCGCCGGCCTCAACGCGGGCCTCTCCCTGGCCGCGTACCACTGGCTCCCGCGCCACTGGGCCGTCGCCGGGATGGCGGCGGGGTACTCGCTGGCGCTGTGGGCGGGCTGGGGCCTCACGGCGTACGTCCTCCGGAGGCGGCTCGGGTCCGCCGACCGCGCGAGCGAAGGGTCCGCCGACCGCGCGAGCGAAGGGGGCGCGGGCCTTGCGAGCGAAGGGGGCGCGGGCCGAGCCCTCGGGCGCCTCCTGATCGTGGCCGTCCCCGCCACCGGATACGCCCTCTTCGTCACCGACCTCACGGTCACGGCGGCCGGCCCGTTCACGGGCGCCCGGGCCGGCGCGGTCCTGGCCGGCCTCGCCGGCGGGCTCACGGTCGTGGCCGCCTTCGCCGCCCTGGCCCGCCCCCTCCGCCTCACCGAGGTCCAGTCACTCGTCGGCGCGGCCAGGGCACGGCTCCACCGCACCTGACCTCCCCGGCTACCTCCCCCTCCCCCTCAGCCGTCCGCACCGACCTTGGGATACTCCCTCCATGCCCCGCGTGCTCCTCATAGAAGACGACCCCTCCGTCCGCGAAGGGGTCGAGCTCGGGCTGCGGCGCCGCGGGCACGAGGTGCGGACCGCCGCCACCGGCGAGGCCGGACTCGCCGCGCTCGACGAGTTCCGTCCCGACCTGCTCCTCCTGGACCTGATGCTCCCGGGCATGAACGGCGTCCAGGTCTGCCGCCGGGTCCGCGAGGACAGCCAGCTCCCGATCATCATGCTGACCGCGCGCGGCGACGACTTCGACGTCGTCGTCGGCCTGGAGGCCGGTGCCGACGACTACATCGTCAAGCCCGCCCGCACCGAGGTCATCGAGGCCCGCATCCGGGCCGTCCTGCGGCGCATCGAGGAGCCCGGCGGGGGCCGCCCGGCCGTCGAGTTCCACGGCGAACTCGCCGTCGACCGGGCCGGACTCACCGTCGCCAAGTCCGGCGAACGCGTCGCCCTCGCCCCCTCCGAGCTGAAGCTGCTGCTCCACCTGTCGGCCGCGCCCGAGCAGGTCTTCAGCCGCCAGCAGCTCCTCGAACACATCTGGGAGCACAGCTACCACGGCGACGCCCGGCTGGTCGACGCCTGCGTCCGCCGCCTGCGGAACAAGATCGAGGACCCCGGCGAGCCCCGCTACATCCAGACCCTGCGCGGGTTCGGCTACCGCTTCGGACCGCTGTGAAGACGTGCGTGGCCCCGGCGGCCCCCGCGGAGGACCCCGCGGCGGTCCCGGCCGCGGGCCGCCGGAGGAGGGCCCGCGCCCCTCGTCTGCGCCCCCACCCCTTCGGCCTCCGCACCCGGCTCGTCCTCGCGTTCCTGCTCGTCGCCGCCGTCGGCTGCGGCACCACCGCCGCGCTCACCTACCGGGCGGCCCGCAGCGCCATCCTGGAGCAGACCCAGGACACCGCCGTCTCCGCCTTCCGCGAGCAGGTCGACGCTTTCACCGTCAACCTGCCGCCCAGCGGCGAGGACCTGCGCGACATGGCCCTCCAGATCGCCCGCCAGGGCAAGCCCCGCCCGTGGCGGGTGTACGCCGAGTACGGCACCCTGCGCGTCTCCTCCACCGACCGCCCCGGCTCCTCGGTCATCACCCCCGAGCTCAGGGCCCGCGCGACCGATCGGGACGCCACCCCGCACGGCAGCTTCCAGCGGGTCGTCAAGAACGGGACGCCGTACCTGACGATGGCCGTCCCCGCCGTCTTCCGGCACTCGCCCCGGGGGACGGCCCAGCCCACCGGACTCGTCGTCTACGCGGTCATGGAGCTCGACGAGGAGGAGGCGAACATCGAGGCGATGGTCGCCGCCGCCCGCGACGGCGCGCTGCCCGCCCTCGCCGTCGCCCTGATCCCCGCGCTCCTCGCCGCGCGAGGGGTCCTGCGCCCGGTGCGGGAGCTGCGCCACGCGGCCCACAGCATGGGCGCCGGCCGCCTCGACACCCGCATCCACTCCAAGGGCCGCGACGAACTCGCCGACCTGGCCCGGACGTTCAACGAGTCCGCCGCCGCCCTCGAACGGTCCGTCACCGAGCTCCGCGAGGCCGAGGCCCGCGCCCGCCGCTTCGCCTCCGACGTCTCCCACGAACTCCGCACCCCGCTGGCCGGGATGCTCGCCGTCACCGAGGTCCTCGACGAGGACGCCGACTCCGGCACCCTCGGCAGCGACACCGCCCGCGCCGTCCGCCTGATCAGCGCGGAGACCGGCCGCCTCGCCGTGCTCGTGGAGGACCTGATGGAGATCTCGCGCTTCGACGCGCGCGCCGCCGAGCTCCACACCGACGAGCTCGACGTCGCCGACTGCGTCCG
Organism: Streptomyces sp. NPDC020807; assembly: GCF_040641575.1. Lineage (NCBI taxonomy): Bacteria > Bacillati > Actinomycetota > Actinomycetes > Kitasatosporales > Streptomycetaceae > Streptomyces > Streptomyces sp. NPDC020807. The sequence goes on along the minus strand of NZ_JBFADU010000004.1, from coordinate 351,711 downwards.
CATGACGCTCAGGAACCGGCACTGGACCGACCCCGCCACCGTCGTCCAGGAGCTCGCCCCCGGCATCCGCGCGCGCCTCGACCCGCGCCGCTTCGACGTCGTCGTCGCCAACCTCGTCGGCAACGCGCTGCGGCACGGCGGCGCCCCGGTGACGGTACGGGTGTACGCGGCGGGGGACCACGTCGTGACCGAGGTCGCCGACCGGGGCCCTGGCATCCACCCGGACGTCCTGCCGCACGTCTTCGACCGCTTCTACAAGGCCGACCCGGCCCGTACCCGCTCGGCGGGCAGCGGCCTCGGACTGGCGATCACGCTGGAGAACGTACGTCTGCACGGAGGCACCGTGGAGGCCGCCAACCACCCCGCCGGCGGCGCCGTCTTCACCGTACGGATGCCGCTGTGAGCCGCCGCGCCCGCGTGACCGCGTCCCTGTGCGGGCTGCTGCTGCCGCTCACCGCCTGCGGCATCCAGGGCACCGACGTCGTCGAGGCGGGCGGCGCCGCGACCGCCGGGGTGAACATCCCCGACGAATGGCCGCTGCTGTACTTCGTCGGCCCGGACGGCACCTCGATGCCGGTGGTCCGCGGCGGCGGGCTGCCGTTCGACGGGTCCGGGGAGGTGCGGAGCGGCCCGGGGCTCGCCGACCCGACCCGTACCGATCCCTCGGGCCACGGGCCCGTCGCCACCGACAAGGTCCTCGCCGCGCTCCTCGCGGGCCCGCGGCCGGACGAGGTGACGGCGGGCCTCACCACGGCGCTCCCGCGCGGCGCCGGTTCCCCGCACGTCTCCGAGGACGAGTCCGGCGGCACGGACGACCGCCGGCTCCTGCTCCTGCGGGCCCCGTTCCCGGTCACCGGCCTGTCGGCTGCCGCCGTGCGCCAGCTGGTGTGCACGACGGTCCACGCGGAGGACGGCACCGGCCGCGCCGAGGTCACCGTGACGGGCCCGGACGGGGCCCTGCCCACGGCGACCTGCGAACACGGCCGGAAGATCGACTAGGCAGCGCCCGGGGGCACCCCCTAGGGGCGAGTCGCCCCCTACAGGCCCCGCAGCCCCGCGAGGACCGCGTCCGTGAACGGCGGCCAGGCCTCGACCGCCCACGCCCCGAAGGGCCGGTCGGTGAGCGCCACGCACGCGGCCCGCGCGTCCGGGTCGACCCACAGGAAGGTGCCCGCCTGCCCGAAGTGCCCGAAGGTGCGCGGCGAGGAGGTCGCGCCGGTCCAGTGCGGGGACTTGGAGTCGCGGATCTCGAAGCCGAGCCCCCAGTCGTTCGGCTTCTGGTGCCCGTAGCCGGGCAGGATGCCGGTCAGGCCGGGGTACGTGACGGTCATGGCGTCCAGGACGGTCCGGGCGTCGAGCAGCCGGGGCGCCTGCACCTCGGCGGCGAAGCGGACCAGGTCGTCGACGGTCGACACGCCGTCCTTCGCGGGCGAGCCCTCCAGCGTCGTCGACGCCATGCCGAGCGGCTCAAGGACGGCCTGGTGCAGGTACTCGGCGAAGGGGATGTCGGTCGCCTTGGCGACGTGGTCGCCGAGCGCCTCGAAGCCGGTGTTCGAGTAGATCCGGCGGGTGCCGGGGGCCGCCATGACCCGGTTCTCGTCGAAGGCGAGCCCCGAGGTGTGGGCGAGCAGGTGGCGGACGGTCGAGCCCTCGGGCCCGGCCGGCTCGTCGAGGTCGATCGCCCCCTCCTCGTACGCGACGAGGACGGCGTACGCCGCGAGCGGCTTGGTGACGGAGGCGAGCGGGAAGCGCCGCGAGGTGGGACCGTGCGACCCGGCGAGGGTGCCGTCGGCACGGACGACGGCCGCCGCCGCGGTGGGGACGGGCCAGTTCTCGATCAAGGCCAGGGTCGACGCGAGGCCCGGCACGCTGCTGCTCTCCATGGGGCCGAGCCTACTTGCTCCACCCGAGGCCGGTCCTACTTGCTTGGAGTGCACTCCAACCTTTTAGCGTGGGACCCATGAGCGTGATCGAGAGCACGACCGGGCTTGCCGGGAAGGACCGCTACACGATCAGTGAGGTGGCCGCCATCACCGGGCTCACCGCGCACACCCTGCGCTGGTACGAGCGGATCGGCCTCATGCCGCACGTCGACCGTTCGCACACCGGGCAGCGCCGCTTCACCGAGCGGGACCTCGACTGGCTCGCCTTCGTCGGCAAGCTGAGGCTGACCGGGATGCCGGTCGCCGACATGGTCCGGTACGCCGAGCTGGTGCGCGAGGGCGACCACACCCGGGACGAACGCCGGGAGCTCCTGGAGGCCACCCGGCGCGACGTCCTCGGCCGGATCTCCGAGCTGCAGGACACGCTCGCCGTGCTCGACATCAAGATCAGCCATTACGGGAACCACGGGACCGCATGCGGAGGCACACCTTCATGACCAGCGTGACCAGGATCGACACCGTACGCCTCGGAGCCGAGGACCAGGACGGCCCCGAGATCGGCGTCCAGGGCTTCGGCGCCATGGGCATCAGCGAGTTCTACGGGGACACCGACGAGGCCGCGGCCCGCGACACCCTCGACGCGGCCCTGGAGGCCGGCGTCACCCTGATCGACACCGCCGACATCTACGGCAGCGGCGCCAACGAGGAGTTCCTCGCGCCCTTCCTCGCCGCCCGTCGCGACGAGGTCACCCTCGCCACCAAGTTCGCCATCGAGCGGCGCCCGGACGACCGCGCCTACCGCGGCGTCCGCAACGACCCCGCCTACATCAAGCGGGCGGCGGAGGGCAGCCTGCGACGCCTCGGCGTCGAGACGATCGACCTCTACTACATGCACCGCCGGGACCCGGAGATCCCCTTCGCCGATTCGGTCGGCGCCATGGCGGAGCTCGTCCAGGAGGGGAAGGTCCGCTTCCTCGGGCTGAGCGAGGTCACCGGGCCCGAGCTGCGCGAGGCGTACGCCGTGCACCCGATCGCCGCCCTCCAGTCGGAGTGGTCGCTCTTCTCGCGGGACGTGGAGCGCAGCGCGGTCGGCGCCGCCGCCGAGCTCGGCGTGACCTTCGTGCCGTACTCGCCGCTCGGCCGCGGCTTCCTGAGCGGGGCGTTCGCGGACGCCGGGAAGGACCTGTCGAGCAGCGACTTCCGCCAGTACCAGCCCCGGTTCACCGGCGAGAACGCGGAGCGGAACGCCACCCTCCTCGACCCGGTACGGAAGATCGCGGCGGCCCACGGGGCGACCCCGGCGCAGGTCGCGCTGGCCTGGGTGCAGCAGCGGGCGGCGGTGCACGGCCTGACGGTCGTCCCGATCCCCGGCACCCGCAAGCGCTCCCGCCTCCTGGAGAACGCCGCCGCGACCCGGATCACCCTCACCCCGGAGGAGCTGGCCGAACTGGAGCCGATCGCGGGCCTGGTGGCGGGCGACCGCTACCCGGACATGAGCCTCACGTCGGCGGCCCGCGAGGTCTGAACCCCGCTCGGGGGGATTCACGCGAGCCCCAGGGCGAAGGCCCCGAACCCCGCCGCGAGCACGCCCGCGAGGACGCGGCGGGTCCGGCCGGCCTTCGCCCAGGGGGACTCGAAGCCGCGCGCGTACCGCCCGACGAGGACGAGGAGACCGGCGAAGACCGGCATCCAGGCGAGGCGGGCGAGGATCCAGCCGGCCGAGTCGGGGGCGCCGACGAGTCCGGGGACCTCCCCGGCGTACGAGGCGGGGATCGCGGCGGCGAGCATCGCCGTCTGGTGCCAGCACAGGATCGTCATGGCGGACAGGTTGACGATCACGACCGGCGCCCAGAGCGCGGGCCGCTTCAGGAGCCCGCCGATCCGGTCGCGGAGCAGGATCGCGGCGCCGCTCTGCGCGGCGGCGAGGGCGAGGACGAGCAGCGACGGCGGGTGCGAGTTGGTGCGGGCCTCGCCGGGGACGCCGACCATGGACGCCGGGTAGCCGAACTGGAGCAGGAGGGCGGCGAAGAGCGCGGTCCCGCCGAGCAGCAGGGCCCAGGCGTGGCGCCGGGTGACGCGGCCCTCGCCCCAGGAGACGCCGAGCTGGTAGGCGAAGAGCCAGCCGGGCAGGATGTTCAGGAGGCTGAGCCAGGACGGCACGGCGTCGGCGTACGGCCCGTACCGCAGGAAGTCGACGACGGCGACGGAGCCGAGGAGCGGCGCGGCGGCCCAGACGCCGAGACGGCGGGCGGCGCGGACGCAGTACGGGGTGAGCGCGGTGACGACGGTGTAGACGCCGACGAACCAGAGTGGCTGGATGACGAGCGTGGACGCCGTGCGCAGGGTGTCGACGGGGACGCCGAACCCGAAGTGGAGCAGGGGGAGCAGGGCGGCCCAGACGGCGGTGACGCCGAGGACGGGCCGGCCGAGCCGGGCGAGGCGGCCGCCGAGCCACGCGCGCGTGGAGCCCTTGCGGCGCCGGTAGGAGAGGACGGAGGCGTAGCCGCCGACGAGGAAGAAGATCCCGAGCATCTGGAGGAACCAGCTGGCGGGGGCGAGGGCGGCGAAGGTCCCGAGCGGGCTGGCGTTGTGGATCGCGCCGTCGGAGGAGAGGGTGAAGCCGCCGAGGAGCCAGTGCCCGGTGGGGACGGCGAGCAGCGCGAGGGCGCGGAGGCCGTCGACGGCGCGGTCGCGGTGGGCGGGGGTGGAGGACTCGATCCGGCGGGCCAGCTTCGTCAGGGAGGTCATCGGACGTCCCCTTCGGCGATCGCGGCGAACGCGCGCAGGGAGGACGTCCCGGCGGCGAAGTACCCGGCGTGGCCGTCGGCGTCCCCGGCGGGGACGGGCCGGGCGCCGAACTCCGGATCGGTCGGGTCGGTGCCGTGGCCGAGTCCGGCGAGTTCGACGTTCGGGACCCTGTCGATCCAGTCGGTGGGGTCCTTCGCGGCCCAGACGCGGGCGGAGGTGCCGAGCGCGGCGACGTTCGCGGCGCGCATGCCGGGGGAACCGAGGACGACGAGGTCCTTGGCCTTCAGGTCGTGGGCCGCGAGGCCGCAGACGACGGAGCCGTAGCTGTGGCAGAAGACGGAGGGCCGGGCCGCCCCGGCGGGCCGGACGGCCACGAGCCCGTCGACGAAGCGGGTGAGGCGCTCGGCCCCGGCCTCGGCGAGCCGGCCGGTGGCGGCGTCGAGGCCGACGCCGACGGGGGTGGTGTACCCGGCCCAGGCGACGACGGCCGTCCGTCCGCCGGTGGCGCGGTGCAGGGAGGCCGCCATGTCGGCGAGCGGCCGGACCCGGCCGGCGTCGACGTCGGAGCCGGGGACGATCACGGCGACGTTCTCGGCCCGGGCGAGGTCCCCGTGGACGAGGACGGCCTGTCCGCGCCCGCGCGGGTCGTGGGCGAGCACCCGCGCGCCCCCGTCCTGGGAGAAACGATCCCGCGTGCCGCGCTCGTTGGCCGCGTACCGCAGGGCGGGGGGAGCCCCGTCCAGGTTCCCGACGACCGTCGGGTACCTCCGCGCCAGTTCCTCCTGTCGTACGGGATCGAGTCCCGCGAAGAACCGCGCGATCTCGACGGCCCCCGTCGCCCAAGGATCCGGCAACCCGGCGGCACGCCAGGCGCCCGTCCCCTCGGGAGGTCCGGTGACGGGGTCCTGGGCGTCACCGGACGCCCAGCCCGCCGTCCCGGCGGTCACGGCGGCGACCAGGGCCAGGGTGGTGAGGGTCCTCGTGAAGCGGCGCATCCGTCGCTCCCTCCCTTTTCTCTCGCTCGTTCTCGGCGAGGGAAAAGTAGGAAGACGGCGGGTGACGGCACGTCACACCGGGGAGCCAACCTCGGACCGGTACCGGGGTAGGGGGTGGAGGAGAGGCCGTCCCCAGGCGGCGGGTGGGGTTATCCCCCGGCGGGGTCACTCCTGGGGGCGTGCTCACTCCCCGGGCGTCACGAGCCCCGACTCGTACGCGAAGACCACCGCCTGCGCGCGGTCGCGCAGGTCGAGTTTGGCGAGGACCCGCCCGATGTGGGTCTTCACCGTCTGCTCGGCCAGGACGAGTTGCCCGGCGATCTCCTGGTTCGACAGGCCGCGCGCGACGAGTTGGAGGACCTCCGTCTCGCGCGGGGTGAGCCCGTTCAGACGCAGGGCCGCCGTGTCGCGGCGCGGCGCGGGCCGGGAGGCGGCGAAGTCGGCGATGAGCCGGCGGGTCACGGAGGGCGCGAGCAGGGCGTCACCGGCCGCCACGACCCGTACCGCCGCGATGAGGTCGGCCGGGGGCGCGTCCTTCAGGAGGAAGCCGGAGGCACCGGCGCGCAGCGCCTCGTACACGTAGTCGTCGACGTCGAAGGTGGTCAGCATGAGCACCTTCGGGCGGTGGGTGACCCCGGCCGGCGGGTGGAGGATCTCGCGTGCCGCCGCGAGGCCGTCCATCTCCGGCATCCGCACGTCCATGAGGACGACGTCCGGGTGGACCGAGCGGGCCACGTCCACGCCCTGACGGCCGTCCGGTGCCTCGCCGACGACGTCGATGTCGGTCTGGGCGGCGAGGAGGGCGGCGAAGCCGGCCCGCACCATGGCCTGGTCGTCAACGATGATCACGCGGATGGTCACTGGGTGTCGCCCTCGTCCTTCGAGTCGGTCTCGTTCTCGTCCTCGTCCGTGCCCTCGCCCTCCGGGCGGAGCGGGAGCCGGGCCGCGACGCGGAATCCGCCGTCCGGCAGCGGCCCGGTGTCGAGCGAGCCGCCCGTCAACCGTACGCGCTCCCGCATCCCGACGAGCCCGTGCCCGGTGCCGTCCGCGCCCCGCTCGACCGCGGGACTCCGCTCCTCGGACGGGCCGTTGACGACGAGGACCGTCAGCCAGCCGTCGCCCGCGGCCCGCACGGAGACCCGGGTCGGCGCGCCGGGCGCGTGCCGGACGACGTTGGCGAGGGCCTCCTGCACGATCCGGTACGCCGACAGGTCCACGGCCTGCGGGACGTCCCCGAGGTCGGCGGCGAGCGACAGCTCGGCCGGCACCCCGGCCCGTACGGTCGCCTCGACGAGTTGCTGGACCCGGTCCAGGCCCGGCTGAGGGGCCCGTTCGCCCTCGCTGCCCTCGCTGCGCAGCACCGACAGGAGCCGCCGCATCTCGGCGAGCGACTCGCGCGCGCTCGCCGCGATGGAGGTGAACTCCTCGCGGGCCGCGTCCGGGAGGTCCGGGATGCGGTACGGGGCCGAGTCGGCCTGCACGGTGATCACGGACATGTGGTGGGCGACGACGTCGTGCAGCTCACGGGCGATCCGCGCGCGCTCCTCCAGGAGCGTGCGCCGGGCGCGTTCGGCCTCGCTGATGGTCTCCTGCTCGACGAGCCGCCGCTGCGCGTCGCCACGCGCGCGTACCGCCGAGGTGAGCAGGAGCAGGACGCCGCTGAGGACGAGCAGCAGGATGTGGAGGCTGGTGTCGCCGGCGGGCCGGAAGACCTCCAGGACGAAGCCGGTGGCGCCGGTCGTCAGCCAGACGCCGAAGAGGGCCCGGCGGTGCTCGCGCAGGCCGAGCGCGAGCATCAGGGCGCAGTAGCCGACGACGACCGGCGGGGTCCAGGGCCAGAGGTCCGCCCGGGGGCCGTCCGAGCCGAGGATCGCGAGCGCGCCGAGGACGTCGGCCGGGAAGATGACCCACCAGGCCTGGAGGGGGCGGGAGACGGCGAGCAGGAGCGGCGCTGACTGCGCGGTGGCGAGGGCCCCGGCGAGGGCGCCGTTGACGCCGTAGTCGTTGATGAGGACGGTGGCGGTGGAGGGGAGCAGCGCCGAGACGAAGGCGAGCGCGATGCCGTACGGCAGCAGGCGCACCCAGCGCGAGGAGGCGTCGGCGAGCAGGGGCGCGCCGGGGACGCTCGGGGTGGTGAGTGCCGCCCCGAGCCCCTGGAGCGATGCGCGTGTCCGCTCGCCCGCCCGGCGGATGCGCGGCGTGAGCCGCTGGTCGGTAGCCATGATCCGCCCAGGGTAGGCAGCGGGACCCGCCGTCGACGTCATACCGGGGTGGGCCGTGGGACCCGCTACCCGGGTATGACGTCGGCCTCCCTCGGGTCGCTCACAGCTCGGCGAGCAGTTCCGCCTTCTTCGTCGAGAACTCCTCGTCCGTCACCAGTCCCGCCTGGTGCAGTTCACCGAGGTGCCGAATCCTTTCCGCGACGGCCCCGGGGACGGGGACGGCGGCGTGGAGCGTGTCGGGCGCGGGGGAGGGAGCGGGGATGCGGACCTTGCCGCGGATCGCCGCGAGGACGGCGGCGGCGAAGGGCAGCGACTCGTGCACGGGCCCGTACCCGAGGCCGAAGACGACCGAGGAGGGGTCGCGGTCCGGCTGCGCGACCGGGACCGCCCCGCCGCGCGGCAGCAGGCGGAGGTACCCGTCGACGATGTCCGGCGAGCGCCATTCGACCCCGCTGAGCTCCCGTACGGAGAAGGTCTGGTCGCCGGCCTTCCACTTCTCCGAGGACGCGCCGGTCGAGGACCAGCGGAACGCGACCTCGCCCGTGCCGTCGAAGTGCGCCCGCCCGTCGTACGTCTTGAAGGAGCGGGGTCCGGCGGGCGCGGCGACGAGGAAGCCGTCGGCCCGGTCGTCCGGGCCGGCCTCCGGGGGGAGGAGCGCCCGCAGCTCGTCCCTGTAGTGCGCGGCGAGCGTCTCCCGGTCCGCCGGCAGCACCAGGCGGTACGGGTCGCAGCTCTCCTTCAGCTGCCCCGCGGCAGCCTCCATCAGGGGGTCCGCTCCGGGCCTCGGCACCGCGTGCAGCACGACGGTTCCCCGCTTGCCAGGAGTGAGCGTCACGGCAGCCAGGGCCTCGTGCGGTACGCGTCGTTCGCGCAGCGCGTTGAAGAGCCTCGGCGTGCGGTTCCCCCGGTCGAAGCGGGTGACGAGGGCGTCGCTCTCGAACTCCCAGGTGGCATGAATTCCGGCCAGCACATCACCCATGCGCCTCATCGTAAGCGGCGCGTGCCCCTGCGTCGCCCCCGCGTTTGCGGGGGAAATCCCGTGATCTACGCGCGTCAGGGCCCTTCCCCGCCGGATATTCCACGATGGCAAGCGCTGTCGGCACGTGCACAGATCACGTCATCGAACGCACCGACGCCTATCGCGGCGAAGTTGCCGAGACTGTCCGTACCCGGCTCGAAATAGCCGCCGTGGCCGACCGCTCCGGCCGCCGAGACGAGCCGCGCGCCGAATTCCGGTTCGACCGGGTCCGCGCCGTGCCCGACCCCGCCGACCTCCATGTGCGGCACGTCGGCGATCCAGTCGTCCTCGTCCCGCATCGCCCACACGCGCGCGTGCGTGGCGAGCTCCCCGGCGTGCTCCACCCGCATGCCGGGACTCCCCGCGACGGCCAGGTCCGTGACGCGGGCGGGCAGCCGGGGCGCGGCGAGACCGCACAGGACGGAGCCGTAGCTGTGGCAGAACAGCGCCACGCGCGCGTTCCCCGGCAGCGCCGTCACCATGTCCACGAGGCGTACGGCTCCGTTGGCGGCGAGCCGCCCGGTGATCGCGTCGACGCCGACCCCGGCGGGCGCGGTGTAGTCGGCCCAGGCGATGACGGCGACCCGGGCGGCGGGGTCGGCGCGGCGCTCGGCCTCGTACAGCGACCTGGCCATGCCGACGGGGGCCGCGTACCGGCCGTGGGTCTTCTGGAAGGTGAGGAGGGTCGTGTCGACGCCGGGCACGACGACGGAGACCCGGCGGGCCCGCTCCAGGTCGCCGAGTACCTCGGCGGCGCGTCCCCGGCCGGTCGGGTCGAAGGCGAGGATGCGGCGGTCGGAGCTGAGGAGCGAGGAGAAGCGGTCGACCCGGCGCCGTGCCTCGTGGAGGCCCTCCGCGGAGAGCCGGGGGTCGTCGACGCGGTCGCGTTCGGCGGCGAGGGCCTGGGCGAGCGTGATCCGGTTGGCACGGTAGCGGAGGGCGACGGGGGCGCCGTTGAGGTTGCCGACGACGAGGGGGTGCCGCTGGGCGAGCCGCAGGCCCCCGGCGGGCCCGAGCCGGGCGAAGAAGGCGGCGACCGCGCCGGCCGCGGCGCCGGCCGGATCGGGCAGCGGACGGTGGTCGACGCGGTCGCGCGCCCAGGCGGCGAGGGCGGCCTCGCGGGACGGGCCCGGCGCGGGCCGGTGCCGGATCGTCGTCCAGCCGGTGGTCGCGAGCAGCACGAACACCACGGCGAGCGCGAGGAGCGCGCGCGTGACGGCGGGGGCGAGCGGGGCGTCGACGGTGGTCACGGGCGGCCACCCTACGGGGGTGGTCCGGTGCGCCGGTACGCCGGTGGGGGTGTAGTGCGGAGCGGTACCGGCCGGGTACGGGGCGTGGTGATCTCCGGCCCCGCCGGGGCTACTTGGGGTGGCCCGGGGGCTACGGCCCGTACGGGTCGGCGCCACCGTCCGTCAGGGCCGCCGCCGTGGGTGAGGGCCGCCACCGTGGGTGAGGGCCGTCGCCACCGTGGGTGAGGGCCGCCGCCACCGTGGGTGAGGGCCGCCGTCGCGTCCGCCGCGGGGCTCCGCTACCGCCAGTGCGGTGCGAGCGCCGGGCCGAGGTGGTCCAGGTAGCGCTCGGTGAGCGCGCGGATGGCCGCCAGGCTCTGGTCCGTGCCCCGTCCCCACATCTGGCCGGTCACCCGCATCACGCCGCTGAACGCGGCCACCGCGATCCGGGGGCGCGGGTCCGCGTCGACGTCCAGGTCCTCGCGCTCGGCGACGATCCCCGCGATCGTCTCCTCCAGCTCGGTCGAGCGGCGCAGGTGGGCGGCGAGCAGCGCGGGCGTCGACTCGATCATCCGGAAGGTCCGCAGGTGCAGTTCGACGGGGACGACCTCGGCGATGGCCTCGCCGACGGTGTCCCAGGAGCCGAGGACGGCGTTGCGGAGCGCGTCGAGGGGGGCCTCGGCGGCCGGGCGGGCGCGGAGCGCCTCGATGAAGCCCTCCTCCACCATCTGCTGGACGGCGAAGGCGACCTCCTCCTTGGAGGAGAAGTACCGGAAGAAGGTGCGCTGCGAGACCTCGACGGCGTCGACGATCTCGTCGACGGTGGTCCGCTCGTACCCGTGGGTGGTGAAGAGCTCCAGGGACACCCGGATCAGCGCGTCACGCGTGCGCTGCTTCTTCCGCTCGCGCAGGCCGGGCACGGTCACGTCAGGGGTCCTCTTTTCAGGCATTTCGTCTGCTCAGGGTACCTGTGAGCTACGTGACAGTTACCGTCGCGTGAATCGCTTTGTCAATTGTCAGTGACTGTCATTAGCCTCTTCGCATGACTAGTCAGACCACCATGGAAAAGACGCCGCAGGATCAGGGGGGCGCCCGGGAACCGGTACCGGTCCCGGCGAAGGGACTGCGCGGTCATCCGTGGGTCACTCTGTTCGCCGTGGCGGTGGGCGTGATGATGGTCGCGCTCGACGGCACGATCGTCGCCATCGCCAACCCGGCCATCCAGGCCGACCTCGGCGCCACGCTCGACCAGCTCCAGTGGATCACCAACGGTTACCTGCTCGCGCTCGCCGTCGCCCTGATCACGGCCGGCAAGCTCGGCGACCGCTTCGGCCACCGCCAGACCTTCCTCATCGGCATCGCGGGCTTCGCCGCCGCCTCCGCCGCGATCGGCCTCTCCGACTCCATCGGCGCCGTCATCGCCTTCCGCGTCCTCCAGGGCGTCTTCGGCGCCCTGCTGATGCCGGCCGCCCTCGGCCTGCTCCGCGCCACCTTCCCCGCCGAGAAGCTGAACATGGCGATCGGCATCTGGGGCATGGTCATCGGCGCCTCGACGGCCGGCGGCCCGATCCTCGGCGGCTTCCTCGTCGAGCACGTCAGCTGGCAGTCCGTCTTCTTCATCAACGTGCCGGTCGGCGTCGTCGCCCTCCTGCTCGGCCTCTTCGTCCTCAAGGACCACCGCGCCGAGAACGCGCCGCGCTCCTTCGACGTCCTCGGCATCCTGCTCCTCTCCGGCGCCATGGGCTCGCTCGTCTGGAGCCTCATCAAGGCCGGCGCCGACTGGGGCTGGGGCAGCGGCAAGACCCTCGGCTGCCTGGGCGGTTCGCTGCTGCTCTTCGTGCTCTTCGCCTTCTGGGAGACGAAGGTCAAGGAGCCGCTGATCCCGCTGGCCATGTTCCGCTCCGTGCCGCTCTCGGCCGGTGTCGTCCTCATGGTCCTCATGGCCTTCGCCTTCATGGGCGGCCTGTTCTTCGTCACCTTCTACCTCCAGGGCGTGAAGGGGCTCGGCCCGATCGACGCCGGTCTGCACCTGCTCCCGCTGACCGCGATGATGATCGTCTCCTCGCCGCTCGCCGGCGCCCTGATCACCAAGTTCGGTCCGCGGGTGCCGCTGGTCGGCGGCATGGTCTGCACGGCCGTCGCGATGTTCGGCATGATCACGCTCTCCGCCGGCACCGGCACCCTCGTCATGTCCCTCTGGTTCGCGCTCCTCGGCCTGGGCCTCGCCCCGGTCATGGTCGGCGCCACCGAGGTCATCGTCGGCAACGCGCCGCTGGAGCTCTCCGGCGTCGCGGGCGGCCTCCAGCAGGCCGCCATGCAGGTCGGCGGCGCGCTCGGCACGGCCGTGCTCGGTGCCGTCATGTCGGCGAAGGTGTCGAGCACCTTCGCGGACAACTGGGCCGCGGCCGGCATCCCGGTCCCGGCGGACCCGCGCCTGGAGCAGGCCGCCGAGTTCGGCATGGCCCCGGCCGAGATGGCGAAGGCCCCGGGGATGACCCCCGACCTGTTCGCCACCGTCACCGACGTCATCCACGACACGTTCCTCGACGGCATGGGCCTGGCCTTCACCGTCGCCGGCGCGGTCGCCGTCGTCGCGGCCCTCGTCGCCACGCTCACCAAGCGCGGCGAGAACGCGGAGGCGGGCATGGGCGGCGGCCACATCTGACGCCGCTCCGACCTCGGGGTTCCCGTAGGGGGCCGTCACCCGTTCGCGTGAACGGGGGCGGCCCCTCTTCCGTTGGGGGTCGACCTCCGCCACTCTCGTGATTACGGAGAGTGACGAAGTGAAGTGTGGCGAATCGGGGGTTGAAGACATGCATACGAAAAGCGTTCTGGCGGTGCTCCTCGGGGTCCTTCTGGTGCTGCCGGGGACGGGGAGCGCGACCGCCGCCCCACCGGGGGCCACGACCCTCGGCGCCTGCGGGCCAGGCCGGCTCTGCCTCTGGCCCAAGCCCGACTTCAAGGGGAGGCCGTGGACGTACGAGCTGGCCACGACCGACGTCGACAGCTGCGTCGCCCTGCCGGCCGGCACCTCGGCCCAGTCCCTCGCGAACCGCGCGGGACGCCCGGTGACGACGTACCAGTCGGCCGAGTGCGAGGAGACGGGCGAGTTCGAGACCTACCCGGGCCGCGGGGGTACGTGGGTGCCGCAGGCGCCCTACGAGGTCAGAGCGTTCAAACTGTGGGAGCGGTAGGCGCGGCGGGCGAGGGGATCTCCCGTGGAGCCGCGTCCGACAACCGCGCGACCTCAGCCCGCAGCTCGCGCACCTCGCGGGTGAGCTCCTCCAGGAGCTCGGTCTGCCGCCGCTCCGCCGCGTCGTCCCGGTCGAAACGGGCGATGAACCAGGCCGCGATGTTGGCGGTGACGACACCGAGCAGGGCGATGCCCGACAGCATCAGCCCGACCGCGAGCACCCGGCCGAGGCCCGTCGTCGGCGCGTGGTCGCCGTAGCCGACCGTCGTCATCGTCGTGAACGACCACCAGACCGCGTCCCCGAGCGTCTTGATGTTGCCGTCCGGGGCGTCCCGCTCGACGTGCAGCACGGCCAGCGAGCCGAACATCATCAGCCCGACCACCGCGCCCGCCACATAGGTGGTGAGCGTTATCTGCGGGGCCATCCGGGCCCGCCGGCCCACGAGGAGGAGCGTGGAGACGACCCGCAGCAGCCGCAGCGGCTGCACCATCGGCAGCAGGACCGCGAGCAGATCCAGCGGGTGGGAGCGGACGAAGGCCCAGCGGGCCGGGGCCAGCCCCAGACGGACGACGTAGTCCAGCGCGAAGGCCCCCCAGACGGTCCACTCGACATGGGTGCACAGCCGGTGCACCCACGGTGGGGCTCCGGGGGCGACGATCGGCACCGCGTAGGCGACGCCGAACGCGACGGCGAGCACCAGGAGCGGTGTCTGGGTTCGCTGTTCCCAGCGGAGCTTCATGACGGGCATGAACGGCATCGTAGGGAACGGCGAAGGGCGGCGGGACCAGGTCCCACCGCCCTCACCAGCCGAAACGGACCGTCAGGAGGCCCTCACCGCCGTCAGGCGTCGCCGCCCGCGGCGCCCGGGTCGGCGGCCGCCACGTCCAGGAGCTGGTAGCGGTCCACGGCCTGCTTCAGGGCCGAGCGGTCGACCTTGCCCTGGCGGGCCAGCTCGGTCAGCACCGACAGCACGATCGACTGGGCGTCGATGTGGAAGTAGCGCCGGGCGGCGCCCCGCGTGTCCGCGAAGCCGAAGCCGTCCGCGCCCAGCGAGGTGTACGGGCCGGGGACCCAGCGGGAGATCTGGTCCGGGACCGAGCGCATCCAGTCGGAGACGGCCACGAACGGGCCCTCGGCGCCCTGGAGCTTGCGCGTCACGTACGGGACGCGCTGCTCCTCGTCGGGGTGGAGCAGGTTGTGCTCCTCGACGGCCACGGCCTCGCGGCGCAGCTCGGTCCACGAGGTCGCGGACCAGACGTCGGCCCGGACGTTCCACTCCTCGGCGAGGATCCGCTGCGCCTCGATCGCCCACGGCACGGCGACGCCGGAGGCCATGATCTGCGCCGGGATCGAACCGGCCTCGGCCGGCTTGAAGCGGTGGATGCCCTGGAGGATGCCCTCCACGTCCACGTCCGCCGGCTCGGCCGGGTGCTGGATCGGCTCGTTGTAGACGGTGAGGTAGTAGAAGACGTCCTCGGCGTCCTGGCCGTACATCCGGCGCAGGCCGTCCTTGACGATGTGCGCGATCTCGAAACCGAACGCCGGGTCGTAGGCGACACAGGCCGGGTTGGTCGAGGCGAGCAGCTGCGAGTGGCCGTCGGCGTGCTGGAGGCCCTCGCCGGTCAGCGTGGTGCGGCCGGCGGTGGCGCCGAGCACGAAGCCGCGCGCCAGCTGGTCGGCCATCTGCCAGAACTGGTCGCCGGTCCGCTGGAAACCGAACATCGAGTAGAAGACGTAGACCGGGATCAGCGGCTCGCCGTGCGTGGCGTACGCCGAGCCGGCGGCGATCAGCGAGGCCGTGCAGCCGGCCTCGGAGATGCCGTCGTGGAGCATCTGACCCGTCGGCGACTCCTTGTAGGCGAGGAGGAGTTCGCGGTCCACCGCCTCGTACTGCTGGCCGAGCGGGTTGTAGATCTTGGCGCTCGGGAAGAAGGCGTCCATGCCGAAGGTGCGGTACTCATCGGGGGCGATCAGCACGAACCGCTTGCCGATCTCCTTGTCCCGCATGAGGTCCTTCAGGATGCGGACGAAGGCCATCGTCGTGGCGATCGACTGCTGCCCGGAGCCCTTCTTCGCGGCCGCGTAGGTCTTGTCGTCCGGCAGGACCAGCGGCTTCGACCGCACGACGCGGGTCGGCACGTAACCGCCCAGCGAGCTGCGGCGGTCGTGCATGTACTGGATCTCCTCGGAGTTCCGGCCCGGGTGGTAGTACGGCGGCAGGCCGTCCTCCAGCTGCCGGTCGGTCACCGGGATGTGCAGCCGGTCGCGGAAGCGCTTGAGGTCGTCGACCGTCAGCTTCTTCATCTGGTGGGTCGCGTTGCGGCCCTCGAAGTTGGGGCCGAGCGTCCAGCCCTTGACGGTCTGCGCGAGGATCACCGTCGGCTGGCCGGCGTGCGCCTTCGCCGCCGCGTAGGCCGCGTAGATCTTCTTGTGGTCGTGACCGCCGCGGCCCAGGTGCAGGATCTGCTGGTCCGACATGCCCTCGACCATCGCCCGCAGGCGGTGGTCGTCGCCGAAGAAGTGGTCGCGGATGTAGCCGCCGGTCTCCGTCGCGTACGTCTGGAACTGGCCGTCCGGGGTGGTGTTCAGCCGGTTGACCAGGATGCCGTCGCGGTCCTGCGCGAGCAGCGGGTCCCAGGAGCGGTCCCAGATCAGCTTGATGACGTTCCAGCCGTTGCCCCGGAAGATCGACTCCAGCTCCTGGATGATCTTGCCGTTGCCGCGCACCGGGCCGTCGAGGCGCTGGAGGTTGCAGTTGACGACGAAGGTCAGGTTGTCCAGACCCTCGCGGGCGGCGATGGAGAGCTGGCCGAGCGACTCGACCTCGTCCATCTCGCCGTCGCCGAGGAAGGCCCAGACGTGCGACTTGGAGGTGTCGGCGATGCCGCGCGCCTCCATGTACCGGTTCATCCGGGCCTGGTAGATCGCACCGAGGGGGCCGAGGCCCATCGAGACGGTCGGGAACTCCCAGAAGTCCGGCATGAGCCGCGGGTGCGGGTACGACGACAGGCCGTTCGGGAACTTCGACTTCTCCTGGCGGAAGCCGTCGAGCTGCGTGTCGTCGAGCCGGTCCAGGAGGTACGCGCGGGCGTAGATGCCGGGGGAGGCGTGCCCCTGGAAGAAGATCTGGTCGCCGCCGTCGCCCTCGTCCTTGCCGCGGAAGAAGTGGTTGAAGCCCACGTCGTAGAGCGAGGCGGAGGAGGCGAAGGTGGCGATGTGACCGCCGACGCCGATGCCCGGGCGCTGGGCGCGCGAGACCATCACGGCCGCGTTCCACCGGGTGGCGTTGAGGACCTTGCGCTCGATCTCCTCGTTGCCGGGGAAGAAGGGCTCGTCCTTGGTGGCGATGGTGTTGACGTAGTCCGTGCTGCGCATCTCGGGCACTGCCACGCGCTTCTCGCGGGCCCGCTCGATGAGCCGGAGCATGAGGTAACGGGCCCGCTCACGGCCCCGCTCGTCGACGGCCGCGTCGAGGGAGTCAAGCCATTCCTGGGTCTCTTCCGGGTCGAAATCCGGGACCTGGCTGGGAAGGCCGCCAATGATGATCGGGTTGCGATCGGATCCGGGAGCCACGCTCTTCCTTCGCTGTCGGTGGTACCCACGGGGCCACGGAGTGGTCGGGATGTCCATCGTGTACCCCGTCTGCGCCAGACGTCACATTTACCGAGGGGTAACCCCCAGTGGTCCTCCACGATCGGGGTGCGGTCAAATCGCAACCTTACGCCCATCTCGCGCATGCGTTTCGTCCGGGCGTTCGGCAGACTGAAACCTCAGAAGTTCGTAAACCGGGATGAATCATGTGTGTCTGATCACGGAGAGCGGCCGGAGCGTGCCGGAAGTTGGGGCGAGACGGCCCCAAACGTCACCGTTTCGGCGGTCTCCGCGGCCCAGTACTTGCGCGATGAGCCCCGGCACGTGTGGACTACGGCCAGTGCCGCGCGCCTACGCGTGGCCCACAGAATTTTCCGAATGAGCAGGAGGCAAGCCGTGAGCGCGACCGCGGACCACGCGGAGGAGCGGACCAACCCGGCAGCGAGGCTGGGGTTCGAGCCCGGACAGGTGGTCCAGGAGATCGGCTACGACGACGACGTCGACCAGGATCTCCGTGAAGGCATCGAGTCCGTTATCGCCCAGGACCTCGTGGACGAGGACTACGACGACGTCGCCGACGCCGTCGTCCTCTGGTTCCGCGATGAGGACGGTGACCTCACCGACGCCCTGGTGGACTCCATCGGTCTTCTGGAGGACGGCGGCGTGATCTGGCTGCTGACGCCGAAGACCGGCCGTGACGGCTACATCGAGCCGAGCGATATCAACGATGCCGCGCAGACCGCTGGTCTTTCCCAGACCAAGAGCATCAGCGTCGCCAAGGACTGGGCGGGCGCCCGTCTGGTGGCCCCCAAGCGCTGATCACCACGCTGCGAGGAGCCCCCGCCGACACACCGTCGGCGGGGGCTTTCCCGTACAGGCCGTAGGCTGGCCCCACCGACGCGGTCCGAGGCCGGGCCGTACGGCGAGGCGAGCGTCGAAGGGACACGCAGACGATGGCGATCGAGGTCGGCACCCGGGCCCCGGACTTCGAGCTGAAGGACAACCACGGGCGCACCGTGCGGCTCTCCGACTTCCGCGGCGAGAAGAACGTCGTGCTGTTCTTCTACCCCTTCGCCTTCACCGGCGTCTGCACCGGTGAACTGCGCGAGCTGCGCGACGACCTCCCGGTCTTCGTCAACGACGACACCCAGCTCCTCGCCGTCTCCAACGACTCGATCCACACCCTCCGCGTCTTCGCCGAGCAGGAGGACCTGGACTTCCCGCTGCTCTCCGACTTCTGGAAGCACGGCGAGGCCTCCCGCGCCTACGGCGTCTTCGACGAGGAGAAGGGCTGCGCGGTCCGCGGCACCTTCGTCATCGACAAGGCCGGCGTCGTCCGCTGGACCGTCGTCAACGCCCTCCCGGACGCCAGGGACGCGGCCGACTACGCCAAGGCCCTCCAGGCCCTCTGAGCCCCCGGCGGCCGTCCCGCCGCCGCCTCCCGACGCGTCCACGGGTCGACACCTTCGATTTCCCGGTCGAATCGACTGTTTCGACCGGGAACCCGTCACTAGGATCCAGACGTTGATCCGATGCCAACGCACGACCAGGGGCGCTGCCCCTGAAAACGTATGGAGGGACTCGTGGGAGTCAGCCTCAGCAAGGGCGGCAACGTCTCGCTGACCAAGGAGGCCCCTGGCCTCACCGCCGTGACCGTCGGTCTGGGCTGGGACGTCCGCACCACCACCGGGACGGACTTCGACCTCGACGCCAGCGCCATCCTGGTGAGCGAAGAGGGCAAGGTCCGCAACGACCAGGACTTCGTGTTCTTCAACAACCTGAAGAGCGCCGACGGCTCGGTCGAGCACACCGGTGACAACCTCACGGGCGAGGGCGAGGGTGACGACGAGCAGGTCAAGGTCAGCCTCGCGACCGTGCCGGCGGACGTCGCCAAGATCGTCTTCCCGGTCTCGATCTACGACGCCGAGAACCGCCAGCAGTCCTTCGGCCAGGTGCGCAACGCGTTCATCCGCGTCGTGAACCAGGCCGGCGGCGCCGAGATCGCCCGCTACGACCTCTCCGAGGACGCCTCCACGGAGACGGCCATGGTCTTCGGCGAGCTCTACCGCCACGGCGCGGAGTGGAAGTTCCGCGCGGTCGGCCAGGGGTACGCCTCCGGTCTGCGCGGCATCGCGCAGGACTTCGGCGTCAACGTCTGAGTCCGAGCCTTTCGAACCGTCCGGCGCCGCACCCTCCGTGCGGCGCCGGACGTGCCTCATCACCCTCGGGGAGGAAACCGCACATGGGCGTCACGCTCGCCAAGGGAGGCAATGTCTCCCTCTCCAAGGCCGCTCCCAACCTCGTCAAGGTCCTCGTCGGGCTCGGCTGGGACGCGCGCTCCACCACCGGAGCCCCCTTCGACCTCGACGCCAGTGCCCTGCTGTGCCAGTCCGGCCGCGTGCTCGGCGACGAGTACTTCGTCTTCTACAACCAGCTCCGCAGCCCGGAAGGCTCCGTCGAACACACCGGCGACAACCTCACCGGCGAGGGTGACGGCGACGACGAGTCGCTCATCGTGGACCTGTCCCTGGTCCCGGCCCACTGCGACAAGATCGTCTTCCCCGTCTCGATCCACGAGGCCGACAACCGCTCCCAGACCTTCGGCCAGGTCAGCAACGCGTTCATCCGCGTCGTGAACCAGGCGGACGGCCAGGAGCTCGCCCGCTACGACCTTTCCGAGGACGCGTCCACGGAGACCGCGATGATCTTCGGCGAGCTCTACCGGTACGGCGGCGAATGGAAGTTCAGGGCGGTCGGTCAGGGGTACGCGTCCGGGCTTCGGGGCATCGCTCTAGACTTCGGGGTCAACGTTTCGTAAAGCCCGTAATTTCACGATGGGGTAGACAGTGGTTCTGAAAACCTTCGGCTGGTCGTTCGCGATCACTGCGCTCGGCCTGGTCGCGGCGGTTCTCTACGGGGGGTGGGAAGCGTTCGGGGTCGTCGCGATCCTCTGCGTCCTCGAGATCTCGCTCTCGTTCGACAACGCGGTGGTCAACGCCGGAATCCTGAAGAAGATGAATGCCTTCTGGCAGAAGATCTTCCTCACGATCGGTGTGCTCATCGCCGTCTTCGGCATGCGGCTGGTCTTCCCCGTCGTGATCGTCGCCATCAGCGCGAAGATCGGCCCGATCGAGGCCGTCGACCTCGCGCTCAACGACGCCGAGCGCTACGAGCAGCTCGTGACCGACGCGCACCCGTCGATCGCGGCCTTCGGCGGCATGTTCCTGCTGATGATCTTCCTCGACTTCATCTTCGAGGACCGTGACATCAAGTGGCTCGCCTGGCTGGAGCGCCCGCTGGCCAAGCTCGGCAAGGTCGACATGCTGTCGGTCTGCATCGCCCTCATCGTCCTGGCGATCAGCGCCATGACCGTCGCCACCCACGCCCACCAGCACGGCGGCACGCACATCGACGCGTCGTCGACCGTCCTGCTCTCCGGCGTCTTCGGCCTCATCACGTACCTGATCGTCGGTGGCCTCTCCAGCTTCTTCGAGAACAAGCTGGAGGAGGAAGAGGAGCGCGAGCACGAGGCGGAGGAAGAGGCCAAGCGCACCGGCAAGAAGGTTTCCGCGGTCCAGCTGGCCGGCAAGGCCGCCTTCTTCATGTTCCTCTACCTGGAGGTCCTCGACGCCTCCTTCTCCTTCGACGGTGTCATCGGCGCCTTCGCGATCACCAACGACATCGTCCTGATGGCCCTCGGCCTCGGTGTCGGCGCGATGTACGTCCGTTCGCTGACGGTCTACCTGGTCCGCCAGGGCACCCTCGACGACTACGTCTACCTGGAGCACGGCGCGCACTACGCGATCGGCGCCCTGGCCGTGATCCTCATGATCACCATCCAGTACCAGATCAACGAGGTCATCACCGGCCTCATCGGCGTCGTCCTGATCGGCTGGTCCTTCCTGTCGTCCGTCCGCCGCAACAAGGCGCTCGCGGCGGCCGAGGCGGCCGGGGGCAAGACCGAGGTGTCCTCCGGGGTGTGACACCCCGGGTAACGAGGAAAGCTCTCCTGCGGGGCGGCCGGTGGACCCGGCCGCCCCGCAGGCATGTGCGGACAGCAGAACATCACTGGGGGGTGAAGGCGCCATGGCCTTCTGGGACAACCTGTTCCCGAACAGGGCGGCGCGGTTCGACACCGGCGGCACCGCGTCGAACACGGTCGAGCTGACCAGACGGCGCCCGACGGTCTCGCTGACACAGCAGGGCGCGGCCAACGGCAACCTCCGGGTCAACCTCTCCTGGCGAATGCGCAGCTCCGACCTCGAAGGCCGCTCCCGGACGAGCGGCCGCCTGCTGCGCAACCCCTCCCAGTTCTTCAAGCCCGAGGTCGTCCAGGCCCACACCCAGGGCATGGTCAACGTCGACCTGGACCTCGGCTGCCTCTACGAGCTCGCCGACGGCAGCAAGGGCGTGGTCCAGCCCCTCGGCGGCTTCTTCGGCGACCTGAACGACGCCCCGTACGTGAAGCTCAGCGGCGACGACCGCTTCGGCGGCTCCTCGGGCGAGACGATCTTCATCAACCTGGACCACAAGGACGAGATCAAGCGGCTGCTCTTCTTCGTCTACATCTACGACCAGACCCCGGCCTTCGACCGGACGCACGCCAAGATCACGCTCTACCCGAGCAACGGCCCGCGCATCGAGATCGAACTCGACGAGCGGGCCCCGCAGGCCCGCTCCTGCGCGGTCTTCTCCGTGGAGCACGTCAAGGGCGAGCTGACCGTCCGACGAGAGGTCCGCTTCGTCTACGGCTTCCAGGCCGAACTGGACCGGCTGTACGGCTGGGGCCTCCAGTGGGGCCGCGGCTACAAGAGCAAGGCCTGAGGAGGCCGGCGGCCCCGGCCCGGCGGGAGGAGGGGCGGGGGCCGCCGCGGTCAGGGCCGTACGAACTGCGGACCCATCGGCGGCATCCGGAACTCGGGGGCGGCCTGCGGGTACCCGTAGGCGGGCGCCCGGTCCGGCATCGGCGGCACGGTCGGCTGCGGCGGTACGGGCGTGTGGGCGACGGTCGCGTCGAAGTCGGGGGTGCCGGCGGCCGGGAAGGCCTCCTGGCCGCCCTGGAGGCCCTCAGGGCCGCCCTGCCCAGCCTGCGCGGCCTGCCCCTCGTCCTGGGCGTCCTCGTCGACCGAGATGCCGAAGTCCGTGGCGAGCCCGACGAGCCCGGTCGGATAGCCCTGCCCCACCGCGCGGAACTTCCAGCCGTCCCCGCGCCGGTACAGCTCACCGCAGATGACGGCCGTCTCCTCGCCGGTCTCCGCCGTCACGTCGAACAGGGCCAGCGGCTCGCGCCCGGGGCCCGCGGCCGCGTCGTACAGCAGGATCCGGAGGTCCGAGACGGAGCGGAAGGTGCCGCCGTCCGAGGAGGCGGCGACGATCACCCGGTCGACGGAGCCCTCCAGGTTGCCGAGGTCGGCCTCCACGGTGTCCGTGAACCCCTCGGTGTCCCGCTTCTTCGACAGCCGCCGCACGCACCCCGAGGGGTGCCGCGGCTGGTTGTAGAAGACGAAGTCCTCGTCGGACCGCACGCGCCCGTCGGCGCCCAGGAGCAGGGCCGAGGCGTCCACGTCGGGGACCCCGGGGCCCGGGGTCCAGCGGAGCACGGCCCGTACGGCCGCGGTGTCGAGAGGGACGTTGGAGCCCTTCAGCATCGCGTGCGTCATGACCGCAATCCTGCCCTCCCGCCCGACCCGCGGACAACGCGGGGGCACCACCAGTAGCGGGTCGACATGACCGATGTCGGGGAGTTACCTGAATTTCATGCGCGGAGGGAACTAAGGACACCCGCACCTACGTACTATTACCGGCCACATGTCATGAGGGGCCCGCAGGGCAGACGGGGGATTTACATGCGTCATTTCGGGCACATCCCGTCCGCAACGCGGACCGGGCTGTTCCACCAGGAGCCGGCCGACTTCACGGCCGACTCCCCCGCGAGCACGCTCGCGGTCGCCCTCGGCGCCACGCTCTACAGCCCGGCCACCCGGCCGAAGCTCGCCGACGACATCCGCAAGCAGGCGGCCCGCGGGGTCGTCTCCATGGTCCTCTGCCTGGAGGATTCCATCGGCGACGGCGACGTCGAGGCCGGCGAAGCCAACCTCGTCCGCCAGTTCGCCGACCTCGCGGCCGGCGGCACCGGCGTCCCCCTGCTCTTCATCCGCGTCCGCGCCCCGCGCCAGATCACCGATCTCGTCGCCCGCCTCGGCGACACCGTCCGGCTCCTGTCCGGATTCGTACTGCCGAAGTTCACCGAGACCCGCGGCAGCGCCTTCCTCGAAGCGCTCACCCAGGCCGAGCGGACGAGCGGCAGGCGACTCTTCGCCATGCCCGTCCTCGAGTCCCCCGAGCTCCTCCACCTGGAGACCCGGGCCGAGACCCTCGCCGGGATCGCCTCGATCACCGACAAGCACCGCGACCGCGTCCTCGCCCTCCGCCTCGGCGTCACCGACTTCTGCAGCGCGTACGGGCTCCGCCGCTCGCCCGACATGACCGCGTACGACGTCAAGATCGTCGCGAACGTCATCGCCGACGTCGTCAACGTCCTCGGCCGCTCCGACGGCACCGGCTTCACCATCACCGGCCCCGTCTGGGAGTACTTCCGACCCGGCGAGCGCATGTTCAAGCCCCAGCTGCGCCGCAGCCCTTTCCTGGAGGGCCGGGCCGAGGGCCTGCGCACCGCGCTCATCGAGCACGACCTCGACGGCCTCCTCCGCGAGATCGAGCTCGACCGGGCCAACGGCCTCCTCGGCAAGACCTGCATCCACCCCACCCACGTGGTCCCGGTGCACGCCCTCTCCGTGGTCAGCCACGAGGAGTGGAGCGACGCCCAGGACATCCTGCGCCCCGAGCAGGACGGCGGCGGGGTGCTCCGATCCGCTTATACGAACAAGATGAACGAGGTGAAGCCGCACCGCGCGTGGGCCGAACGCATCCTCCTGCGCGCCGAGGTCTTCGGCGTCGCGAAGGAGGACGTCGGCTTCGTGGAGCTGCTCACCGCCGGACTCTCCGGCTGAGGTGCCGGGCTGTCCGGCCGAACCGCCGGGCTGTCCGGCTGACGCGCCGGGCTGTCCGGCTGACGAAGGGACGTCGACGACGTGGTGTGGACCGGAACGTGGGTCGCGGAGCGACTGGGCGTCGAACTGATCGGCGGCGAGGAGCTACCGGCCCTGTTGGGCCTCGCACTGCGGCGCAACCCCAAACGGGCGCACCTGCTGGTCTCGACCGTGCTCGGCAAGCACGTGCCGCAGCGCCCCTCCGTCGTGTACGGCTCCGCCCTCGGCCTCGGCGTGCGGGTCCGCGGGCTCCTCGGCGAGGAGGAGGCGGCCCGTGCCGTCGTCCTCGGCTACGCGGAGACCGCCACCGCCCTCGGCCACGCCGTCGCCGACGGCCTCGGCCTCGCCCCGTACCTGCACTCCACCCGCCGCCCGGTCGCCGGCGTCGCCCGCGCGGGCGGCTTCGAGGAGTCCCACTCCCACGCGACCTCGCACCTGCTCCTGCCCGAGGACCCGAAGCTCCTGGAGGGCGGCGGGCCGCTGGTCCTCGTCGACGACGAGTTCACCACCGGCAACACCGTCCTCAACACCATCAGGGACCTCCACGCCCGATACCCGCGCGAGCGGTACGTCGTCGTGGCCCTCGTCGACATGCGCTCGGCCGCCGACCTCGGCCGCCTCGACGCCTTCGCGGAGGAGATCGGCGCCCGCGTCGACCTGGTCTCGCTCGCCGCCGGCTCCGTACGCCTGCCGGAAGGGGTCCTGGAGAAGGGCCAGGCGCTGGTGGCGGAGCACGAGCGCGCGGACGAGGAGAAGCCCCACGCGACCGAGGGCGCCACCGCGCCCGCCCCCGCCATCGCCTCCGCGCCCGTGCCCGCCCCCGCTTCCGTGCGCGTCCCCCTCGACTGGCCCGCAGGCCTCCCCGACGGCGGACGCCACGGCTTCACCCCCGACCACCGGGCGCGCCTCGAAGCGGCCCTCCCCGCGCTGGCGGACGGGATGGCGGAGGCCCTCCGGGGCGGCGGTCCCGCCGCTCCCGGCAGCCCCCGCGTCCTCGTGCTGGGCTTCGAGGAGCTCATGTACGCGCCCCTGCGCCTCGCCACCGCCCTGGAGGAGGCCGGACACGACGTCCGGTTCTCCACCACCACCCGTTCGCCCGTCCTCGCCGTCGACGACCCCGGCTACGCGATCCGCACCCGGCTCGTCTTCCCCGCCCACGACGACCCGGCCGACGGCCCCGGCGAGCGGTACGCGTACAACGTGGCCGGCGCCGGCTTCGACGCCGTCGTCCTCGTCGTCGACTCCGCCGCCGACACCGCGGAGCTGCACGCCCCGGACGGCCTGCTCGCCGCGCTCGCGGCGCACGTCCCGCGGGTACTGCTCGCGGTGATCCCCTCGTACACGCCCACGGTCTCCCCGTACACGGACTCCACGAGCCCCGCGCACTCCGCGAGCCCCGCGCACTCCACGCACTCCACGAGCCCCGCGCACTCCACGCACTCCACGGACTCCGACGAAGCTCCCGAAAGGAGCTCCATGCTGCCCGAGCCCCTCCGCGGCCCCGCCTTCTCCTCGTACGCCCCCGAGGAGGTCGGCTGGCTCCTCCAGGACCTCTCGGACGTCGAGCTGGAGGCGCCGACCGAGGAACGCGAGGAAGCCATCCAGAGCGGCGGCGCCCACTACGCCGAATCGCTGCCCGTCGAGTACCAGCCCAGCGCCCGCTACCAGGAGCTCTTCCACTCGGCCCTGGAAGGCTCCGCCGCCCGGATCGCCCGCGCCGTCGGCACGGTCACCGAGACCGTCCTCGCCGAGCGGCCCGGCCGCACCCCCGTCCTCGTCTCGCTGGCCCGCGCCGGCACCCCCGTCGGCGTCCTCATGCGCCGCTGGGCGGCCGCCCGCCACGGCCTCGACCTCCCGCACTACGCCGTCTCGATCGTCCGCGGCCGCGGCATCGACGCCAACGCGCTGCGCTGGCTGGCGGCCCACCACGACCCGGCCGACGTCGTGTTCGTCGACGGCTGGACCGGCAAGGGCGCGATCACCCGTGAACTGACCGAGGCGCTCAAGGAGTTCGACGGCTTCGACCCGGAGATCGCGGTCCTCGCCGACCCCGGCTCCTGCGTCCGCACCTACGGCACCCGCGAGGACTTCCTCATTCCCTCCGCGTGCCTCAACTCCACGGTCTCCGGCCTGATATCGCGTACGGTGCTCCGCTCCGACCTCGTCGGCCCGAACGACTTCCACGGCGCGAAGTTCTACCGCGAGCTCGCCGGGGCCGACGTCTCCGGCGAGTTCCTCGACGCCGTCGCCGCCCGCTTCGACGAGGTCGCCGAGACCGTCGAGGTGGACGTCAAGGAGCTCCTCGCCACGGACCGCACCCCCACCTGGGAGGGATGGGCCGCCGTCGAGCGGATCAGCGAGGAGTACGGCATCCACGACGTCAACCTGGTCAAGCCCGGCGTCGGCGAGACGACCCGCGTCCTGCTGCGCCGCGTCCCCTGGAAGATCCTCGCGAAGCGCGGTGCGGGCGCGGACCTCGCGCACGTGCGACTGCTCGCCGAACAGCGGGGTGTCCCGGTCGTGGAGGTCGACGAACTCCCGTACAGTTGCGTGGGTCTGATCCACCCTCAGTACACGAGGGGTGCGACAGGAGCCGACGGCAAGGCGGTGGTGTCCCAGTGAGCGGCAAGCGCCCGAACGGAACGCCCCAGCCCTCGGAGCCGCGTGCGACGCTGGTCGCGAGCGACCTCGACCGCACCCTCATCTACTCCAGCGCGGCCCTCTCCCTCGGCATGCCGGACGCGCAGGCGCCCCGGCTGCTGTGCGTCGAGGTCCACGAGGCGAAGCCGCTCTCGTACATGACCGAGGACGCGGCCGACCTCCTCGCGCGGCTGACCGAGGAGACCGTCTTCGTCCCGACGACGACGCGGACGCGGAAGCAGTACCAGCGGATCCAACTCCCGGGCACCGCACCGAAGTACGCGATCTGCGCGAACGGCGGCCACATCCTCGTCGACGGCGTCTCGGACCGCGACTGGCACCGGACGGTGGTGAGCCGGCTCGCCGAGGAGTGCGCACCCCTCTCCGAGATCCGCGCCTACCTGACGGCGACGACGGACCTGTCGTGGGTGCGCAAGCACCGGGTGGCCGAGGACCTCTTCGCGTACCTCGTCGTCGACCGCGAGCGGCTCCCCGAGGAGTGGCTGCGGCGCTTCGGCACGTGGGCGGGGGAGCGCGGCTGGACGGTCTCGCTCCAGGGCCGCAAGGTGTACGCGGTGCCGAAGCCGCTCACGAAGAGCGCGGCCGTCCGCGAGGTCGCCCGGCGCACGGGCGCGACGCTCACGCTCGCGGCGGGCGACTCACTCCTCGACGCGGACCTGCTGATGGCGGCGGACCGGGCCTGGCGCCCGGGCCACGGCGAACTCGCGGACAGCGAATGGCACGCCCCCCACCTCGACGTCCTCGCGGAGCGCGGGGTGGCGGCGGGGGAGGAGATCCTCCGCCGCTTCCGCGCCGCGGTGGTGACGGGCTAGCCGCAGCAGCCACCGCCACAGCAGCCGCCACCGCCCCCGCCGCCGCTCGGCGCGGGGGCGGAGCCGGCACTGCCGCCCACGGCGACGGCGGACAACAGCTTCACGGTGTCGTCGTGTCCGGCGGGGCAGGTGGCGGGGTCGGAGGACTCGGCCATGGGGCGGGTGAGCTCGAAGGTGTCACCGCAGGTGCGGCACCGGAAGTCGTAACGAGGCATGAGGACAGGCTAACGGCGGGCGGGGCCCTGGGCCACGGCCCCGCACGGGCCCCGGGTCACCGCCCCGAGCACGAGCCCTGGGTCACCGCCCCGCACGGGCCCGCGGTCAGTGCCCCACCCAGACCCTGGGTCACCGCCCCACCCCGACCCTGGGTCAGTGCCTCACCCAGACCTTGGGTCAGTGCCCCGCCCCGGCTCCCCGCTCCTCCCGGATGTGCTCCACGACCTGCGCGGCGGTGGCCCGAACCCCCTCCAGCTCACCCAGGAAATGCCAGTAGTCCGGGTGGCGGCCCTCAAGGGAGTCGACGGCCCGGTCGAGACGGGCGACGGCCTCGTCGAGGGGTCGGGCGTGGCGCGGGTCGGGCGTCTGGCGGCCGTCCATCGCGAGCCGCTGGGCGTCCCGCACGGCGAACCGGGCGCGGTCGGTCTCGGCCTTCGGGTCCTTGGCGACGGCGTCGAGACGGCGGAGTCGGTCGCCGGCGGCGGAGACGGCCTCGTCGGTCGAGTCGAGGAGGGCGCGGACGGTCGAGAGCAGGGAGGTCGCGTCGGGCCAGCGCTGCTCGGCACGGGCCTTCGTGGCCTCGGCGAGCCGCTCCCCGGCCTGCCGGAGCGTGCCGGCGGCCTGCTCGGGGACGTGCTGGAGGTCCTGCCAGCAGGCGAGCGAGAACCGCCGCCGCAGCTCGGACAGGACCGGCTCGACGCCCCCGGCGCGGGTGGTCAGCGCCTCGGCGCGGGTACGGAGGGAGACGAGCCGCCGGTCGATCTCGGCGGCCCGCTCGGGAAGCCGCTCGGCCTCGACCCGTATGGCCTCGGCATCCCGCAGGACACGGTCGGCGCGCTGGAGCGTCTCGGCCACGCCGTGCCGCCCCGCGCCCTCGTTGAGCCGCGTCAGCTCGGGCCCGAGCCGGGCGAGCCGGAGCGCGAGGTCGTCGGCGCGCAGCCCCCCGTCCCGTACGGAGTCGAGCGCGCCACCGGCGGCGCGCAGGGCCTGCCGGGCCCGCTCGACGGCGGGGGCGAGCCGGGCGAGCTGCGTCTCGGCACCGGCGAGCAGCGGCGCGAGCCCTTCCTCGAACCGTTCGAGCTCGCCCTTGACGGCGTCGAGCTGCTCCTTGGCACGGCTCAACTCCACCCGGGCCCGCTCGGCGGTACCGGCGTCGAGCTCGTCCCGGTCGAGATCGTGCGCGTCGACGGCCCCGATGTACACGTGGCTGACCTCGTCGATGCGACGCCCGAGGGCCGCGAACCCCTCGACGGCACGCCGGGCCTCGGGCGAGTCGTCGACGGCGGTGATGGTCTCGATCGAGATCCGCAGCCCGCGCTGCGCGGTGTCCAGCTCGTAGAACGCGGAAGCGGCCGCGTCCTTGGCCGCCTGCGCCTCGGCCCGCTGCCCCTCGCCCCGCCCGCCGAACCACCGCCGGGTCCCACCCCCGGCGAACGCCTGGGGCAACAACGCCCCCACCAACAAGGGCAACGCGATCCCCAGCCCCAACACGGACATCCCGGACGTCGCCCTGCCCCTAGCGTCGCTCGCCGCCACGTACCTCTCCCGTGCTGTGTCCGCCGTGCCCGGTCCGGATTCATTCTCCCACCAGCCATAGACGAACACACGACCTGATCAGTTCACGCCCACGCTCCGTGACCGAGCCGACACCGAAAGCCCCACCCCCCGAATCGGTTTCGGAACCGCCCACCCGGCCATGTACGCTGTTGCCTCTTCCACGGGTGCGTAGCTCAGGGGTAGAGCGCTGCTCTTACAAAGCAGATGTCGGCGGTTCGAAACCGTCCGCGCCCACCAGTACGAAGGCCCCCGCAGCAGTCCCTGCGGGGGCCTTCGTCTTGCGCGCCGGCGGGGAGGGGTGGTCGTGGTTGACGTGTCCTCGGGGGGTGGGTGTACTCGGGGGATGGTTGAGGTGGGGGACGCGCCCGGCGCGGGGGTGCGGCGGGGTGAGATGACGGCCGAGCGGTATGTCGAGGGCCGGTTGACGCAGTATCAGGAGTGGTACGACGTCAAGGCGACGCGGATGAAGGCGATGTATCTGCGGATGCGGACCGTGTCCGTCGTCGGTGGGGCGCTCGTGCCGGTGTTCGTGAACGTGGATCTGGCGTTCGCCCGGGTCGTCGCGACCGTGCTGAGTGTCGTCGTCGTGGCCGCCGTCTCGCTGGAGAGCGTCTACCGGTATCGCGAGCAGTGGAAGAACTACCGGTCCACCGAGCAGCTCCTCGGGCACGAGCGGGTGTACTTCGAGGCGCGGGTCGGGCCGTATCGCGACCTGGGTGGGCGGCAGGCGTTCGCGCTGCTCGTCGCGCGGGTCGAGAAGGCCATCGCCAGTGAGAACTCGGCGACCTTGAACGTCATGACGCTCGGCGGGCAGGTCGGCGCCGATGTCCAGGAGCGTGCGGTGCCCGCTGCTCGCCGGGAGGGCGAGGGGGACGGCGAGGGGGAGCGGGGCTGAGGGGGTGTGGCCCCGGGGTGTGTCGGGGCCACAGGTCGTCAGGTGCGGCGCGGGGTCAGCACCACTTGTAGTCGACGGCCGTCGAGTTGTACGAGCAGCCGTCCACCCACGCGCCCGACGCCTTCCGCAGCGTCGCCGTGTCCTTGTCGTTGTTCCAGACGTATGCGGCGCGGTTCTGGTAGACGCTCGTCGCGTTGTTCGTGCCCTTGCCCGTGCGGACGGTCACGATCTTGCCCGCGCCCAGCGTGAAGCTGCCGAACGTGTACTTGTGCGCCGCCGCGTCCGTCAGCGTCCAGCCGCGCAGGTTGACCGCGTACGGGGTCGTGTTGCGTATCTGCACCCACTCGCCGTTCAGGCTGTAGTTGGTGCGCGTGTCCGAACCCGGGCTGTCGTAGTAGATCTTGTACAGGTGCACCGAACCGGCGGCCTGGGCCGGCGAAGGCAGGAGGAGGACGCCGGAGGCGGCGGCCGCGGTCACGGCCGCGAGCGTGCGTACGCGAAGCATGGATGTCCCTCGGTGTGAGTGGCCGTACTCCCGGTCGTGGGGTCCGGCGAGCACACAGAATATGCATGTTGTGTGTGCCACCTTCACCTTGTCCGCACAAGTTCGGCCACGTTCGGCAGACCTCTGTCCGCCGTCCGCGGCTCAGGCGTCGAAGTCGTACTCCAGGACGTACGACGACGAGTCCAGCGTCATCTCGTTCAGCTCCACCGCGACCCCCGGCGCCGTGAACGCCGTCCGGCCGATCAGGACCACCGGCGTGCCGAACTCCAGGGCCAGCAGGTCCGATTCCTCCGCCGTCGGCATCCGGCAGCGGATCTCCTCGCGGAACCGCACCGGCCGGTGCCCCAGCTCCGCCAGCCGCGCGTACGTGCCTCCCGGTCCCGTGTCCGGCTCGGCGATCGGCGTCCCGCGCACCAGTTCCGCCGAGAGGTACGAGACCGAGAGCAGCACCGGCTTCGTGTCCAGCACGAAGCGGCGGCTGCGGACGCAGACCGGAGCCCCCGGTTCCAGGTTCAGCGCCCCGGCGACCCGCTCCTCCGCCTCCGTCTCCGCCACCTCGATCCGGTCCACCACCAGCGCCCTGTCCTCCACGTCCGCCGACCAGACCGAGCGGCCGCTGCCCCACAGCTCTCCCGAGAGGCGCGGGATGCCCCGGCGGCGCAGCGGGCGGAAGACCCGGACGAAGACCCCGGCGCCCTTGCGGGCCTCGGCGAGGCCCTCGTTCCGCAGGACCGACAGGGCCTGGCGGGCCGTCATCCGCGCCACGTCGTACGTCGTCATGAGGTCGTTCTCGCCGGGCAGCCGGTCACCCGGCGCGAAGGCCCCCGACTGGATCGCGGTTCTCAACTCGTCGGCGATGCGCTGGTACTTGGGCCGACGGGCACTGTCCTGGTCAGTCACGGGTGAACCACTCCCTTCATCTGCGGGACACCCTACGGCGCACCCCCTGGGCAGGGTGCACACGTGTGCGCCGTCCCGCCCCGTCGATCCATCCATCGGGGGACATCTCTAGAGATACGTTGACAGGGAGGTGTCTCCCCGCTTCTCTGGTTCTCCCCAAGCTTCAGGACCGGGACGGAGGGGATGCGTGCAGCCGCTGCCCGAGGTCGGTGACCTCGTCCGCGACACCGCCACGGGGCGGGTCGGTTTCTACGTGGAGTGCGTCTCCGGGCGCTTTCTGATCCGGGCCGTCCACGGCGGCGCCGAGTGGGAGGCCGAGCCCTCCGACGTCCAGCTCGCCACGCCCCTGCGCGAGCTGCGGGCCCGCGCCGCCGAGATCAACGCGCGGAGCCGCCGCGGTCTCGCCTGAGCCTCCTGCGGTTGTCAGTGGCGCGCGCCACACTGGAGGCATGTGCCGCAGCATCAAGACTCTCCGCCCGCCCGTACTGCCCCAGGAGGCCACCGAGGAGGACTTCCACGCCGCCGCCCTCCAGTACGTCCGCAAGGTCTCCGGCTTCCGCGCGCCCGCCGCCCACAACCGGGAGGTCTTCGACCGCGCCGTCGAGGAGATCACCGAGGCGACCGCGAGACTCCTCGCCGGTCTGGAGGTGCGTGGAGCGCGTTCCCCCGCCGGGTGAGACCGGCCGGCCGATGAGCTCACTCAGGCCGATGACGTCAGTGAGGCCAGTGGGGTAAGTGAGGCCAGTGGTGTCAGTGAGGCCGGTGGGGTCAATGAGACCGGTGGTGCCTGTGGTGCCTGTGGTGCCGGTGAGGTCGACGCGGCGGGGCGGCGGGCTTCAGGAGGCCGCGGCCGGGGTCGGTCCCGGGCGGCGGATGAGGTACGCGGCCAGGCCGCCGGCCAGGAAGAGCGCGAGGGTCGACACCCCCGCGCTGAACCAGGTCGCGCCCAGCCACTGGCCCCCCAGCCAGCCGAGCCCCACGCTGTAGGACGCCCAGGTCACGCCCGCGAGCGCCGACCACGGCAGGAACTCCTTGCTGCGGCGCTTCGCCGCGCCCGCGCCCAGGGAGACCACGGAGCGGCCCGCGGGGGCGAAGCGCGCCAGGACCACGAGCAGGCCGCCGCCGCGGGTCAGCGCGGTGCCGAGACGTTCCTGCGCCGCGCGCAGGCGCCGCGAGCGGGCGAGGGCCCTGTCCAGCCGGGGCCCGCCCCGGCGGGCCAGCCGGTACGCCAGGAAGTCGCCGAGCACGGACGCGCCGACCGCGCAGAGGAGCAGGGGGAGGAGGGAGGGGACGTCGGGGGAGGCCGCGGTGGCCGTCGCCGCCGCCGTGGCGGCGGTGATCACCAGGAAGCCGCTCGGCAGCACGGGCAGGAAGACGTCGAGCAGGATCGACGCCGTCACCACCGGGTAGATCCAGGGGCCGGCGGTCAACGACCGCAGCGAGCCGAGGCTGTCGAGCAGATTCACAGGGCCAGAGCCTACGCGGGGTTCCCCGAGCCCCGACCGGGCGGGGGCCGGGTGCCGGTGGAGGGGGCCTTGAGGGACCGCTCGCAGGAGCGCCGCCTGCCGGAGTGCGCCGGAGGCCGCGCCCCGGGGTTTCACCGCCCCCGGGGCGCGCCCCGCCCGGCTCAGCAGCCGTTCAGGACCGACGTGAGCGCGCTCTTCTCCGCCGAGTCGACGCTGAGGTTCCAGTGGTGCTTCACGTGCACCCACGCCCGGGCGTACGTACAGCGGTACGCCGTGCGCGAGGGCATCCACTCCGCCGGGTCCTGGTCGCCCTTGGCCTGGTTGACGTTGTCCGTGACGGCTATGAGCTGGGGGCGCGTCAGGTCGTTCGCGAAGGCCTGGCGCTGGGAGGTCGTCCACGCGTTCGCGCCCGAGCGCCACGCCTCGGCGAGCGGGACCATGTGGTCGATGTCGAGGTCGGAGGCCAGCGTCCAGGTGGCGCCGTCGTACTCCGAGTACCAACTGCCGCTGACGGAGGCGCAGCTGGAGTCGGTGACGACGTTCACGCCGTCGCGCTTGAGGACGGTCTCGCGGGTGTTGCAGGTCCCGGACTGGGTGATCCAGTGGGGGAACAGGTCCCGGCTGTAACCCGTGGAGGAACCTTCCGCCTTGACCGTGAGCGCGGCCAGGTACGTACGGGCGGTCGTCGCGCTGACGGGGGTCGGCATCGCGGCCTGGGAGGCCGGGGCGGTGGCGAGGAGGCCGGTGACGGCGAGGGCGGCGGAGGTGGCGAGCACGGCGATTCGACGCGCGTAGATCTTGCCGACGGGCATGGGAACTCCCTTGAGGTGGAGGGACGTTGGCCGGAATTCGTCCCCGCGGGCGGCGGGCGCCGGCCCGGTCATCGTGGCGGCGCGAGGTTTCCTTGCGGGGTGCGCCAGGTAACAGCGTGACGACATGAGCACGTCACATCAAGGGGTGTGCGGTTCCTGAGGGAGTGACAGGTTCCGGCCGGGGGCGGGGCCTTGCACGCCGGTGGAGTTCATGTGTGTCCGCGGGTGCGCGACGTCCGTGCGTGCGCGACGGGCCCGGGTACGTGAAAGGGCCCGGGTACGTGAAAGGGCCCGGGTACGTGAAAGGGCCCGGCCCGCCACCTCCGTTCCGTACGGGAGGTGGCGGGCCGGGCCCCGGAGGCCTCGGTCCTAAGGCGTCAGGCGGAAGCGGTCAGCGTGATCGTGCCGTCCTCGGCCGTCTCGATCCGCAGCTCCGTCAGGTCCGCCACGTGGATGTCCGGCGCGAACGCCGCCGCGCGCGGGCCCACGCCCACGATCCGCATGCCGGCCGCGCGGCCCGCCTGGATGCCGGCCTCGGAGTCCTCGAAGACGACGCAGTCCGCCGGGTCGACGCCCAGCTCCGCCGCGCCCTTCAGGAAGCCCTCCGGGTCCGGCTTGCTGGCGCCGACGCGCTCCGCCGTCACCTGGATCTCCGGCATGCGCAGTCCGGCCGCGCCCATCCGTGCGCGCGAGAGCGGCACGTCGGCCGAGGTCACGAGGGCGTGCGGGAGCGCGGTGATCGCGTCCATGAAGGCCGGGGCGCCCGCGACGGGCACGACGCCGTCCAGGTCGGCCGTCTCCTCGGCGAGCAGCACGGCGTTGTCCGCGTGGTTCTCCGCCATCGGACGGTCGGGGAGCAGGACGGCCATCGTCGCGTACCCCTGGCGGCCGTGGACCACCTTGAGGACGGCGTCGGCGTCCAGGCCCTGCCGGTCGGCCCAGCGCCGCCAGCAGCGCTCGACGACGGCGTCCGAGTTGACGAGGGTGCCGTCCATGTCGAGGAGGAGGGCGCGGGCGGTGAGCTGCTGTGCCGGGGTGGTGGCGGCCATTCGGGTCTCCAGAGGGGGTGGCGGAGAACGAAGCGGTCCCGCCCGCCGGTCAGGGTTTACGGGCGGGGCCACTTTGTTTTTCCACGATACAAAATCGGGCGCCGTCTTGGCCAACCCGGTCCGCTCCGTGGACGCGCCGTAATCCCCCGGTCACTGCCCGGGCAGCCAGGTGTGCTGCTCCAGGACCTCGCGGGTGGCGGGGCCGTACACGCCCTTCGGGTCGTCGTCGATCGACTGCCAGGACTGGTAGGTCTTCACCGCGCGCCAGACGTCCTGGTCGTACTCGCCGTCCGGGTCCCCGTAGTAGAGGCCCACCTGCTGCAACCGCTGCTGGAGCTCCTCCACCTCGGCGCCCGTCGAGCCGTAGCTCAGCGTCGGCGCCGCCGTCCCGCTCTCCTCCGGTGCCTCCGGCGCCTCGGGCGCCTGTGTGCTGGGGGCCGCCGAGGTCGTCGACGGCGGTGCGGTCGGGGCGGTCGCCGGGGCCGTCGTGGTCGCCGCCGGGGGAGCCGCCGCGCCCGTCGTCACCGCCGGGGCCGCGGTGGTCCGCGTGGCGGACGGGGAGGGCGAGGCGGAGGTGGTCGTGGCCGTCGGCGTCGGGCGCCCGGTCGGCGAGGAGGCGCTCGGCTCCGGGGTGCCGGACGAGGAGGAGCCGGAGGGGGAGGGGGCCTCCTCCGACACGGCGATGTTCAGGGACGCGCTCGTGGTCACGTCGGGGACGGTCGCCCGGTCGTCCGTCTCGTCCCCGCCGCCGAGGACCGCCGCCGCGAGCGCGGCGGTGCCGGTCACGGCGACCGCGGCCACCGCCGCGACCATCGTCCCGCGCCTGCGCCGCCGCGCCGCCCGCCCCGCGCGGGTGTTCCGCTCGTCGGCCGGGTCGACGACGCGGCCGATGCCGTGGAGGAGGAGCGGCGCCGTGTCGGGGTCGGAACCGAAGCCCGGGTCGGAGCCGAAGCCCGGGTCGGAGCCGAAGCCCGGGCCGGAATCGAGGTGGGGGTCGGCAGCGGGGCCCGCGCCGAAGGCGGAGCCGTCGTCGGAGGGGCCCGCGTACTGCCGCGGGTGGGGCTGGACGGCGGTGAACTGCTCCGTCGGGTACGCGTCGGGGTACGCCCCCGCCCCCGGAACCGCCCCCGAACCCGCCCCAGGAACCGCCCCCGGCACAGGGCCCGCCCCCGGACCCGGGCCGGGAGTCGGACCCGGGCCCGGGTCGGCCTCGGGCGGAAGCGCCTCCACCCGTATCGCCGTCAGCTGCGCCGTCGGCGGATCGTCCGCCGACACCGGCAGGACGTGGTACTCCACCGCCGGCGGTCCGTCCTGCTCCGTACGGCCCTCGGCCGCGTCCAGCGTGACGTACGGCCTGATCCGCAGCGGGTCGAAGTCCTCGGCCGCCGCTATCTCCGCCTGCGCGCAGGCGCAGCCAGGTCTTTGTACACCGCATTCAGGACAGACGTGTCCGGTCATCGATGGGTCCCCTCCCCGATCCAACTGCGAGCGATTATGCAGCCCACGCCCGTTCGGCGGGTGAACAGGAGCTCGCTCCGGCAGGCCATATCCGGACATTCGGATCACGATGGAGCAATGGCCCAGGAAACCAGTCCCTCCCAGCTCGGCGACGCCCCCGTGCCAGGTCAGGGGCAGAGCCGCCGCACGGTCCTGGTCGCGATCGGCGCGCTGCTGCTCGGCATGCTGCTCGCCGCCCTCGACCAGACGATCGTCTCCACCGCCCTGCCGACCATCGTCAGCGAGCTCGGCGGCATGGAGCACCTCTCCTGGGTGGTCACCGCCTACATGCTGGCGTCGACGGCCGCGACCCCCCTGTGGGGCAAGCTCGGCGACCAGTACGGCCGCAAGAAGCTCTTCCAGGCCGCCATCGTCCTGTTCCTCATCGGCTCCGCGCTCTGCGGCATCGCCCAGAACATGCCCCAGCTCATCGCCTTCCGCGCGGTCCAGGGCCTCGGCGGCGGCGGCCTCATGGTCCTGTCGATGGCGATCGTCGGCGACCTCGTCTCGCCCCGCGAGCGCGGCAAGTACCAGGGGCTCTTCGGCGCCGTCTTCGGCGCCACCAGCGTCCTCGGCCCGCTGCTCGGCGGCCTGTTCACCGAGCACCTCTCCTGGCGCTGGGTCTTCTACATCAACCTGCCGATCGGGATCGTCGCCCTCTTCGTCATCGCCGCCGTGCTCCACATCCCGGTCCGCTCGACCCGGCACAGGATCGACTACCTCGGCACCTTCCTCATCGCCTCGGTCGCCACCTGCCTCGTCCTCGTGGCCTCGCTCGGCGGCACCACCTGGGACTGGGGTTCGCCGCAGATCATCGGCCTCGCCGTCCTCGGAGCCGTACTCCTCGTCTGGTTCGTGTACGTCGAACGGCGGGCGGCCGAACCGGTGCTGCCGCTCAAGCTCTTCCGGATCAGGACCTTCACCCTGGTCTCCGTCATCAGCTTCGTCGTCGGCTTCGCGATGTTCGGCGCGATGACCTACCTCCCCACCTTCCTCCAGGTGGTCCAGGGCGTCAGCCCGACGATGTCCGGCGTCCACATGCTGCCGATGGTCCTCGGCATGCTCCTCACCTCGACCGCCTCCGGCCAGATCGTCTCCCGCACCGGCCGCTGGAAGGTCTTCCCCCTCGCCGGCACCGCGCTCACCGCTATCGGCCTGCTCCTCCTCCACCGGCTCACCGAGACCAGCTCCACCTGGGAGATGAGCGTCTACTTCTTCGTCTTCGGCGCCGGACTCGGCCTCGTCATGCAGGTCCTCGTCCTCGTCGTGCAGAACGCCGTCTCGTACGAGGACCTCGGCGTCGCCACCTCGGGCGCGACCTTCTTCCGCTCCATCGGCGCCTCCTTCGGCGTCGCCGTCTTCGGCACCGTCTTCACCAACCGGCTCACCGACAAGCTGGACGCCGTCTTCGCGAGCGCCGGTACGCAGCCGCCGCCCGGCGTCGGGCCCGAGCAGGTCGCCGCCGACCCGCGCGCGATCGCCGAGCTCCCGCCCGAGCTGCGCCCGTCCGTCCTCCACGCGTTCGCCACGTCCATCACCGACGTCTTCCTGTACGCGGCCCCGGTCGTCCTCGTCGCCTTCGTCGTCGCCTGGTTCCTCAAGGAGGACAAGCTGCGCGGCGCGGTCACCGCGCCCGACACCAGCCAGACCCTCGCCTCGAACCCCGTCGAGCGCTCCTCGTACGACGAGTGCGCCCGCGCCCTCTCCGTCCTCGGCACCCGGGAGGGCCGCAAGGCGGTCTACGAGAAGATCACCGCGCGGGCGGGACTCGACCTGCTGCCCGCCGCGAGCTGGCTGCTGCTGCGGATCCGCCGCCACGGAGCCGTCGAGCCGGGGCGCCTCGCCGAGACCACGCCCGTACCGCTGCGGGTCATCTCCGAGGCGGCGCGGCAGGTGGAGGAGCGGCGACTGGCCCACCGCGAGGGCGTGCAGCTGGTCCTCACCGAGGCGGGCGTGGCGACGGCGGCGAAGCTGGCCAAGGCCCGCGAGGAGTCGCTCGCCGACCTCCTCGGCGACTGGTGGGGGCCCGACCGGCCCACCGACCTCGTGAAGCTCGTGGAGGAGCTGACGGCGGAGCTGGCCGGCTCGGACGCGGAGCGCCCCCGCGCGCCGGAGCCGCCCCGCGACCACCGGGCGTGAGACGCGGCCGGGAGGTGGTCAGAGCTCCTTGCCGTACCAGATGTCCATGTACGGCCCCGAGCAGTACGCCGGTATCTCGCCGTACCCGTGGCGCACGTACAGCCCGCGCGCCTCGACCAGGTCCAGGCGCGTGTTGAGCACCATCCGGCGCGCCCCGAGCGCCCGCGCCTCGTCCTCCAGGGCGCGCATCAGCCCGTCGGCGCCGCCGCGGCCGCGGAACGCGGGCCGCAGGAAGACCCGGGTCAGCTCGGCGCGTTCGCCGTCGTCGAGCAGGAGGACCCCGCCGCAGCCGGCCGGCTCCCCGCCGAGCCGGGCCACCAGGAACCGCCCGGTCGGCGGCGTCAGCCGCTCGACCCCGTCGTCCGCGAGCCCCTCGTCGATCTCCGCCTCCGTCGCGGGCCGCTTCCAGTAGCTGCCGGCGACGTCGCCGTAGTACGCGCGGCGGAGGGCGGCGGCGTCCGGGGTGTCGACGGCCTCGGGGGTGAAAGTCCAGGTCATGCCGCCATTCTGCGACGGACCGGCCCCCGGGCTCGCGTGAATTACCCAGGGACCGCCCGGGACCGCCCGGGACCGCCATGGGACCGACCGGGACCGCCATGGGACCGCCATGGGACCGCCCGGGACCACAGGGGACTACTTGGGGGAGGCCTGCTGGACGACCTCGAAGGACCACAGCGTCGAACCGGTGGCCGCCGGCTTGGGACGCTCGCCGCCACCGCCACCGCCACCGCCACCGCCACCCTCACCCTGGCCCGCGCCGCCGCCCGCGCCGTGCGCGGCCTTCATGGAACCGTTCATCCACGCCTGGAAGTCCTCCTCGCTGCGCCAGCGGGTGTACACCAGGTACTGGTCGGTCCCCTCCAGGGGCCGCAGCAGCTCGAACCACTCGAACCCGTCGGAGCCCTCCACGGCCCCGGCCCGCGAGGCGAACCGCTTCTCCAGGACCTCACGCTGCTCGGTGGGGACGGTCAGGACGTTGATCTTCACGATGCTCATGGAGGGCAGGATATGACCCGGGGCTCCTCGGTGATCGGGACGGACGCGGCGGGCGCGGTGCGGGGGCTGGCCGGGCGGTGGGTGTCGCTGCTCGGGGACGGGGACTTCGTCGTCTCGCCCGTCGGGCTGTGGCTGGCGCTGGCGGCGGTGGCCTCCGGGGCCCGGGGGCGTACCGCCGAGGAGCTGGCGGGGCTGCTCCGGGTCGAGGGGGCGGCGGCGGCCGAGGCCGTCACCGGCGCCTCGCGGGCATGGGGCGCGGACGGCGGGGTCACGGTGGCGACCGGGGTGTGGAGCACGCTGCCGATCCGCGAGGCGTTCGAGCGGGGGCTTCCCGACGTGCGGTTCGGGCAGCTGCCGGGGGACTCCCGGCAGGCGTCCGCGCAGGAGGAGCTCGACGCGTGGGTACGGGGCACCAGTGGCGGGCTCGTACGGGAGCTGCCGCTCGGGCTCGACGGGTCCGAGGACCTGGTCCTGCTGAGCGTCCTCGCGCTCAGGGCCCGGTGGCGGGTCGCCTTCGCGCCGGAGCTCACCCGTGACGCGCCCTTCACCGACGGGGACGGGGTCACCCGCGGCGTACCGACCATGCGGCAGCGGATCCCCGCCCGGTGGGCCTGGACCGTCGCCGGGGCGACGGTCGTCGAGCTGCCGTGCGCGGGGGAGGGGAGCGTGCGGGTCCGGTTCGTGCTCGGTGCCGACGGGGAGGGACCCGCCGACGTCCTGCCCGCCGCCTGGGCCCCGGCCGCCGCGCGGGAGGCGCTGCGCGCCGACGCCGCCGAGCTCGCGCTGCCGCGCTTCGCCCTCCGGACGAAGACCGACGCCCACGCCCATCTGGAGTCCCTCGGCGTCCGGATGGCGCTGCGGCCGGACGCCGACTTCTCGGGGATCTCGGCGGTGGCCACGTACGTCGCCAGGGTCCTCCAGGAGGCGGTGGTCGAGGTCGGCGAGGAAGGCGTGGAGGCCGCCGCCGTCACCCAGGTCGTCATGACCCGCAGCGCCGCCGCGCCCCGGCCGCGGGTGGTGGAGCGGATCGCCTTCGACCGCCCCTTCGGGGTGGTCGTCGTCGACGGGACGGGCGGGGTGCCGCTGTTCGTGGGGTGGCGGCGGGGCACGCCTTCGGACAGGGATGAGGGCCTGTCCGGCCGATCAGGGTCGGACAGGCCCTAGCCGATCACGCGGGCCAGGAGCAGACCGTCGTACCCCTTCGAGCCGACCGTCTGGAACGCCGTCGCGTCCAGGCGGGGTTCGCGGGCGACGAGTTCGAGCATCTCGCGGGTGCCGGTGATGCCCGGGTCGTCGGGGTGGTCGGTGGCGACCCGGCCGTTCCGCACGACGTTGTCGACGACGATCAGCGAGCCGGGGCGGGTGAGCTTCAGGGCCCAGCGGACGTAGTGCGGGTTGTTGACCTTGTCGGCGTCGACGAAGACGAGGTCGAAGGGGCCCGCTCCTTCCGCCTCCAGGAGCGGCAGGGTGTCGAGGGCCGCGCCCGTCCTGACCTCGACGGCCTTCTCCAGGCCGGCGCGGGCGATGTTGGCGCGGGCCACGTCCGCGTGGGCGGGGTCGTACTCGAGGGTGACGAGGCGGCCGTCGGCGGGCAGGGCGCGGGCCAGCCAGATGGTGCTGTAGCCGCCCAGGGTGCCGATCTCCAGGATGTTCCGGGCGCCCTGCGTCGCGGCGAGGAGGTGGAGCAGCTTGCCCTGGTTGGGGGCGACCGCGATCTCCGGCAGGCCGGCCGCCGCGGAGGCGGCGAGCGCGGCGGTCAGGGCCTCGTCCGGCGGGGCGAGCAGGCCGGTGAGGTAGTCGTCGACGTCGTTCCACTGAGTGTTCGCCATATGAGGGAACGTACACCCGGGTTGGCGGGGAAGGCGGTGCCGCCGTGGGGGCACGGCGCCACCGCCCGGCCCGGCGTCACGCGGACGTGCGGACCCTCAGCTCCTTCACGCCGTTCAGCCACGCCGCCCGCAGCCGTCGCGGCTCGCCCACCAGCGTGAGGTCCGGGAGGACGTCCGCGATCGCGTTGAAGATCAGCTCGATCTCCTTGATCGCGAGCGACTTGCCGAGGCAGAAGTGGGGTCCGCCACCGCCGAAGCCGAGGTGCGGGTTCGGGTCGCGGGTGATGTCGAAGCGCTCGGGTTCGGTGAAGACCTCCGGGTCGTTGTTGGCGGAGGAGTAGAAGATGCCGACGCGGTCGCCCGCGCGGATCTTCTGCCCGCCGATCTCGGTGTCCTGGGTCGCGGTCCGCTGGAAGGAGACGACGGGGGTCGCCCAGCGCACGATCTCCTCGGCGGCGGTCGCCGGACGCTCCCGCTTGAAGAGCTCCCACTGGTCGGGGTGGGTGAGGAAGGCGTGCATGCCGTGGCTGATGGCGTTGCGCGTGGTCTCGTTGCCGGCGACGGCGAGCAGCAGGACGAAGAGGCCGAACTCGTCGGAGGAGAGGTTGCCCTGGCCCTCGGCGGCGACGAGCTGGGTGACGATGTCGGCGGCCGGGCACTCCTTGCGCTCGGCGGCCATGCCCATCGCGTAGCCGATGAGCTCCATGGCGGCCTCGGCGCCGACCTCCTCGGTGATGGCGTACTCCGGGTCGTCGTACGCGATCATCTTGTTCGACCAGTCGAAGATCCGGGAGCGGTCCTCCTGCGGCACGCCGATGAGTTCGGCGATGGCCTGGAGGGGCAGTTCGACGGCGACCCGGGTGACGAAGTCGAAGGTGCCGTCGGCGTCCGCGGCGGCCCTGGCCTCCTCGGCGATGGCCCGGGCGCGGTCGCGCAGGGCCGTCTCCAGGCCGCGGATCGCCCGGGGTGTGAAGCCGCGCTGGACGATCTGGCGGACCCGGGTGTGCTCCGGCGGGTCCATGTTGAGCATGATCAGCTTCTGGACGTCGATCTGCTCCTGGGCGATGGACTCGTTGAAGCGGATGACGGCCGTGTTGAGGTTCGAGGAGAACAACTCCGGGTGCGTGGAGACGTACTTGACGTCCGCGTGGCGCGTGACGGCCCAGTACCCGGAGTCCTGGAAGCCGGTGATCCCGGTCGGCTGGGGGCACCACCACACGGGCGCGGTCCGCCGCAGTTCGGCGAACTCGGGGAAGGGCACGCGGGTGCGGAGCAGATCGGGATCGGTGGCGTCGAACCCTTCGGGAAGGTGAGGACAGGGCATCGGCAACACGCCTCCATAATCTGATGGTCCATCAGAAACTGTCGCGAAAGTTAGTAACGACTTCTCCAAGTAGCAAGGGTCGGAGCGGGAACTGTTGCGTCCCGGACCCTTGCGTACCCGGGGTAGCAGTCATAAGACTGCTTGCAGAACTAGAACGCGTACTAGTTACCCCGTGACGCCGACCGGACGAGGTGCCGGGACACCACGACCGGTCGAGGAGAGGACGAGCTCATGGCCGCGGAACCCGTCATCGTCGAAGCCGTACGCACGCCGATCGGCAAGCGCGGAGGCGCGCTCGCCAACCTCCACCCCGCCTACCTCCTGGGCGAGACCTACCGCGAACTCCTCGGTCGAACCGGCATCCACGCCGACTGCGTCGAGCAGATCGTCGGCGGTACGGTCACCCATGCCGGCGAGCAGTCCATGAACCCGGCGCGCACCGCCTGGCTCACCATGGGGCTGCCGTACGAGACGGCCGCCACCACCGTCGACTGTCAGTGCGGCTCCTCGCAGCAGGCCAGTCACATGGTCGCCAACATGGTCGCCGCCGGGGTCATCGACATCGGCATCAGCTGCGGCGTCGAGGCCATGTCCCGCGTGCCGCTCGGCTCCGGCTCCAAGCACGGGCCCGGCAAGCCGTTCCCCGACGAGTGGAACGTCGACCTGCCCAACCAGTTCGAGGCCGCCGAGCGCATCGCCCGCCGCCGCGGCCTCACCCGCGAGCGCGTCGACTCCCTCGGCCTGCTCTCCCAGGAGAGGGCCGCGGCCGCCTGGGCAGAGGAGCGGTTCAAGCGCGAGACCTTCGCCGTGCAGGTCCCGACGACGGAGGCCGAGCAGGCCGCCGGGCAGGGCATGTGGCGGCTCGTCGACCGCGACGAGGGTCTGCGCGACACCACCATGGAGGGCCTGTCCCGGCTCAAGCCGGTCATGCCGACCGCCGTCCACACCGCCGGGAACTCCTCGCAGATCTCCGACGGCGCCTGCGC
Organism: Streptomyces sp. NPDC020807; assembly: GCF_040641575.1. NCBI lineage: Bacteria > Bacillati > Actinomycetota > Actinomycetes > Kitasatosporales > Streptomycetaceae > Streptomyces > Streptomyces sp. NPDC020807. The sequence continues at coordinate 308,138 of NZ_JBFADU010000004.1, read as the reverse complement.
GATCATGTGGGCCTCCAAGCGCATGGCCCGCGCCCTCAAGCTCCGGCCGCGCGCCCGGATCGTCGCGCAGGCCCTCGTCGGCGCCGACCCGCACTACCACCTCGACGGTCCGGTCGACGCGACGCGGGCGGTGCTCGGCAAGGCCGGGATGTCGCTGCGGGACATCGACCTCGTCGAGATCAACGAGGCCTTCGCGTCGGTGGTGCTCAGCTGGGCGCAGGTCTTCGACCAGGACCTGGAGAAGGTGAACGTCAACGGCGGCGCCATCGCCCTCGGCCATCCGGTGGGGGCGACGGGGGCGCGGCTCATCACCACCGCCCTGCACGAGCTGGAACGCACCGACAAGGAGTTCGCGCTGATCACGATGTGCGCGGGCGGGGCGCTGGCGACGGGGACGATCATCCAGCGCCTGTAGGGGCTCGACGGGGAAGGGCGGGGGCCGGGGTGCGGACGCGCCCCCCGGCCCCTTCCTCACGCGGTGGCGGCCAGACCGCCCAGCAGTCGCCGCACGTGGGGCTCCGCGTCGGCCGGATCCAGGGGCGCGTGCCCGACCAGGAGCCGGTACCAGAAGGGCCCGAAGACCAGGTCGACCGCGTACTCCAGGTCCAGGTCCGGGGCCAGCTCGCCCCGCTCGACGCCCCGGCGCAGCAGCCCGGCCACGACCGCCCGCCGGGTCTGGGCCCACTCCTCGAACCGCACGGCGAACGACGGGTCGAGCTGGGCCTCGGCCATCAGGCCGCGCAGGGCGTTGACCCGGAACGGGTGCTCGACCACGCGGTACAGCTGCTCGACGAAAGCCACCAGGTCCGTGGCCACGCCCCCGGTGTCCGGCTCGGGCATCCGGCGGGCGAGCGCGGGGCCGTAGGCGTCCATGACCAGGGCGGGTCTCGTCTTCCACCAGCGATAGAGCGTGCTCTTGGCGACACCGGCCCGTGCCGCCACGCCCTCCATGGTGAGCTCGCCGTATCCGGCCTCCTCGACGAGTTCCGCGGCGGCCGTCAGTACCGCGTCGCGTGCTTCCTCGCTGCGGACCCTGCCGCCTGTCCGCGCGTTCGTTCCTGCCATGGACTTCACCGTAGCAGCGCGTTGACAGCAATCGAAACGCTACGTATCGTTTCGATTGAAGGGTCCGGAGAACGGATCCGGAATCCATGGCACGAATCCACGGGGGATCCTCCACATGAGCACGATCGTCGTCTCGCACATGCTCGCCACCACCGGTGACACGCTCTGGTACCCGTCCCTGCGGACCGCGCTCGCCCCCGAGGGGCACGAGGTCCGCATCCCCGACCTGCCCGACCCGGAGACCCCGCGGCCCGAGGCCTGGCTGAAGGCCCTCGTCGCCGAGGCCGACCCGGCCGCCGCGCCCGACACCGTCCTCGTCGGCCACAGCCTCGGCGGGGTCAACGTCCTGCGCCTGCTCCAGGAGCACGACACCGACACGTACGGCCCGTACGCCGGTGTCGTGCTCGTCGCCAGCATGGCCAAGGAGGTCGGGTACGAGGCACTCGCCGACTTCTTCGAGCCCGGCTTCGACTGGGGCCGGATCCGGCGCGCGGTGCGCGAGGTGCGCGTGCTGCACGCGGTGGACGACCCGGTCACCGGCGACGCCACCCCCGAGCACCTGGTCTCCTTCGCCCGCGACCTGGGAGCCACCGTCACCCTCACCCCGGAGGGCGGCCACTTCCCGACCTGGGGCGTGGAGCTGACCGAGCTGCCGCAGGCGCTGCGCCTCGTGCGGGAGGTGCTGCCGGCCGCGGAGTAGCCGAGCGGCCGGGTTCCACCTGGCGCTCCGCCGGGCACTCTGCCGGGCGCTCCGCCAGGCGCTCCACCTGGGACTCCGCCAGGGCGCTCCGCCGGGCGGTCCGCCGCGCTCGGGCGGCGGAAGTGCCGTCCGGAAACGCCGCAGGCCCCGCCCCTCCGTGAGGAGGGCGGGGCCTTGCGATGGGCCGGCGGCTGACCGCCGGCGGCTGGCGGCTGGCGGCTGTCGGCTTAGTACCAGCCGTTGGCCTGCCAGAACGCCCAGGCGGCGTTCGGGGAGCCGTAGCGCTCGTTCATGTAGTTCAGGCCCCACTTGATCTGCGTGGCCGGGTTGGTCTTCCAGTCGGAGCCGGCCGAGGACATCTTCGAGGCCGGGAGGGCCTGGACGAGGCCGTAGGCGCCGCTGGACGAGTTGGTGGCGGTGTGGTTCCAGCCGGACTCGTGAGCGACGATCTTGCTGAAGGACGCGTACTGCGAGGCGGGGACGATCTGACGAGCGAGCTCCTGCGGGCTGGCGGCGGAAGCCGAGCCCGTCGTACCGAGCGCCACGCCCGTCGCGCCCAGCAGGACGGCCGCGGTGGCGGCGAGGGTGCGCTTGCGGGCAACGGCACGAGTGGTGAGCGAGCTGATCAACGTATCTACCTAACGTCGGGAACAAGGACCGCGCCGGGCGTTTTCGGCAAGCCGGAACCAGGGCCCGGGGGAACCGGGATCTGGGGGGAACCGGCCGTCCGAGGCTCCGTGGTGAACACCGGCTGCCTGGCGACGTCCTCCAATGAACCAGGCCCGGAGCCCCGGCGCAATGACCCCCATTACGAGGAAGGTTCGGATGTGGGGGGTAGATGCCGGACGAGTGGCTTGAGGTGTTTCCGCAGGTCACCGGAGCGTGTGGCGTGATTTGGGCGAGTTTGCCCGTCTACTATTCCGGCTCGTTTGTGACGTGGGTCCTGTGGGGCGCCTCACCCGCGAGGCCCTTTTTCGGGCCTTCGAATGTGACCTGGGCCTCGAAGTTCGCCCTTCGAGTCGCACGGCGAAGCGCCTTCAGGAGCGTGGATCCGATGGTGAGGGTGAGGACCACGGTGAGAACGGCCCGGCCGAGGTCCCAGCCGAGGGACGTGGCGGTGACGTAAGCGAGGAAGCGGACCAGGTTCTCCGGCAGGCTCGCGCCCGGCTGGAAGGAGATCCCGCTGCTCAGGCCCTGGAGCAGCACCCAGCCCTGAAGGTTCATGATCGTCCCGTACGCGAACGCCGCCACGAACCCGTACGCGGACAGCATCAGCAGCTCGGCTCGCCCCCGGACCCGGTCCGGGCCCGGCAGCAGCCCCGCGCCCATCGTGAACCAGCCCATCGACAGCATCTGGAACGGCATCCACGGGCCCACACCGCCCGTGAGCAGGGCCGACGCGAACATCGTGACCGCGCCGAGGACGAAGCCGAAGCCCGGACCGAGGACCCGGCCGCTCAGCACCATCAGGAAGAACATCGGCTCCAGGCCGCCCGTCCCCGCGCCCAGGGGACGCAGCGCCGCGCCCACGGCGGCGAGCACGCCCAGCATCGCGACCGCCTTCGCGTCCATGCCGGAGTCGGCGATGGTCGCGACGACGACGGCGACGAGGAGGGGGAGCAGCGCGGCGAAGAGCCACGGGGCGTCGCCCGCGTGCGAGGTCACGGCCGAGTCCGCGTCCGCGAAGAGCGGCCACGTGAAGGCGGCGAGCCCGACCAGGGAGACGAGGACGAGGGCGGCGACCGAGCGGGGGCCGAGGCGGAGGACGCGGACGGAGCGGGTGTCTGTTCGCGTCACAGCGCCGCCTCCACCTGCTCGACCGTGAGCCACGGCAGCGGCGCGAGGATTTTCGCCACCTGCGGCGAGAAGGCGGGCGAGGAGACGACGACCTCGGCCGTCGGGCCGTCGGCGACGACCTCGCCGTCCGCGATGATCACCACACGGTCGGAGAGCTCCGCGGCCAGCTCCACGTCGTGCGTCGCCAGCACGATCGCGTGACCGTCCGCCGCCAGGGCGCGCAGGTGCGCGACCAGGCGCGCCTTGGCCGCGTAGTCGAGGCCGCGGGTCGGCTCGTCGAGGAGGAGAAGGGGCGGGCGGCCGGTCAGGACGACGGCCAGCGCGAGCGCGAGGCGCTGCCCCTCGGAGAGGTCGCGTGGGTGGGTCTCGTCGGCGAGCCCCGGGATCAGCTCCTCGACGAGGGCGCGGCAGGTGCCGGGGGCCGCGTGCGCGTCCGCGTCGGCGGCGCCGCACTCGGCGGCGACCGTGTCCGCGTAGAGGAGGTCCCTGGGTTCCTGCGGGACCAGGCCGACCTGGCGGATCAGCTCCGCCGGGGCGGTCGTGTGCGGGATCCGGCCCGCGACCCGGACCGTGCCGGCGGTCGGCTCGACCATGCCGACGAGCGTGGAGAGCAGGGTGGACTTGCCGGCGCCGTTGCGGCCCATGAGGGCGACGGTCTCGCCCGGCTGGACGGTCAGGTCGACGCGGCGGAGGGCTTCGACGCGGCCGCGGCGGACGCGGAGGCCTTCGGCGAGGAGGAGGGGGGCGGTGGGGGTGGGTGCCGGGGGGAGGGTGCGGCGCCGTCGCAGGAACGGGAGGAAGCCCCCACCCCGCCCCTTCCCGAAACCGGGGCCCTGCCCCGGACCCCGGTCCTCAAGCGCCGGCGGGGCTGATTCGGGGGCGCTGCCCCCGGGCCCCTGCGCCTCAAGCGCCGGCGGGGCTGATTCGGGGGCGCTGCCCCCGGGCCCCTGCGCCTCAAGCGCCGGCGGGGCTGAATCGGGGCCCTGCCCCGGACCCCGGTCCTCAAGCGCCGGACCGGCTGAATCGGGGGCGCTGCCCCCGGACCCCCGCGCCTCAAGCGCCGGCGGGGCTGGAGGTGCCGCCGCCGAAACGCGGAGCACGCCCGACGCCTGCGGCTCGGTCAGGGCGGCACTCTCCAGCTCGTCCGGCCTGGACAGGGCGGCACCCTCCAGCCCGTCCGGCGTCTGAGGACCGGGGTCCGGGGCAGCGCCCCGGTTTCGGGAAGGGGCGGGGTGGGGGAGACGCCCCGCAGGGTTCGCCGATGTCCCCGCCGCCGGCAGCCGGTCCGCCAGGCGCTCCTTCAGTGCGCCCGACCGTCGCCGCGCGTCCCGCACCGTGAGCGGCAGCGGATCCCAGCCCGCCACCCGGCCCAGGCCCACCACCGGCGGGTGGATCGGCGAGACCGCCATCATCTCGGCGGGCGTGCCGAGCACCGCCTCCGGCAGCAGCAGCACCTGGTCCGCGTACTGGACCACCCGCTCCAGGCGGTGCTCGGCCAGCAGGACCGTCGTGCCGAGGTCGTGGACCAGGCGCTGGAGCACCGCGAGGACGTCCTCCGCCGCCGACGGGTCCAGCGCCGACGTCGGCTCGTCGAGGACGAGGACCTTGGGGTGCGGGGTCAGGACCGAGCCGATCGCGACCCGCTGGCGCTGGCCGCCGGAGAGCGTCGCGATCGGGCGGTCGCGGAGCTCCGCGAGGCCCAGGAGGTCGAGGGTCTCCTCGACCCGCCGCCGCATGACGGCGGGCGCGAGGCCCAGGGACTCCATGCCGTACGCGAGCTCGTCCTCCACCGTGTCCGTCACGAAGTGCGCCGACGGGTCCTGGCCCACCGTGCCCACCACGTCCGCGAGCTCCCGCGGCGGATGCGTCCGGGTGTCCCGGCCGTCGACCGTCACCCGGCCGGTCAGCGTGCCGCCCGAGAAGTGCGGGACCAGGCCGGACACCGTGCCGAGCAGGGTCGACTTGCCGACGCCGGACGGGCCGACGAGCAGCACGAGCTCGCCTTCGGGGATCGTGAGGTTCACGTCCCGGAGCGTCGGCGGGGCGTCCTCCGCGTACCGGACGGAGACGTTCTCGAAGCTGATCACGACACGGACTCCTTGCCGACGGTCGGGGGTACGGGCGCCACCCACGCCGGCAGCAGGCCCACCAAGACCGACAGCGCCGGCCACACCGGCAGCTGCGGCGCTTCGAGCGGTACGACCCCGGGGTGCAGCGCCTCCGGCGCGTACTGGTTCGCCCAGATCATCAGGACCGCGACCGCGATCCCCGAGCCCGCCACCAGCCAGGCCCTGGCGCCCCAGCGGTCGGGGCGGTAGCGCGTGCGGACGGTCCGGCGGCCCCCGAGCCGGAGCCCGGCCATCGCCGCGAGCAGGCCCGCGGCGAGGAGCGGCAGCCCGTACCCCGCTCCCTCCGCCGCGAGGAGCCCGTACGAGCCCGCGCAGACGCCGAGGAGGCCGCCGAGGGTGAGGAGGTTCGTCGTGCGGCGGACCGAGGGCGGGACCTGGGCCGTCCGGCCGTATCCCCGCGCGTCCATCGACGCCGCCACCGCGATCGAGCGCTCCAGCGCTCCTTCCAGTACGGGCAGGCCGATCTGGAGCACCGCCCGCACCCCGCCCGTCGGGCGCCCGCGCAGCCGGCGGGCCGTACGGAGCCGGGACACGTCCGCGACCATGTTCGGCGCGAACGTCATCGCCACGACGACGGCGACCCCCGCCTCGTACAGCGCGCCCGGCAGCGACTTGAGCAGCCGGGCCGGGTTGGCCAGCGCGTTCGCCGCGCCGACGCAGATCAGCAGGGTCGCCAGCTTCGCGCCCTCGTACAGGGCGAAGACCAGCTGCTCGGCCGTGACCCGACCCCCGATCCGGATCCCCTGCACCCAGTCGGGCAGGGGCACCTCGGGCAGGGTGAACAGGGTGTGCGTCCCCGGGATCGGCGATCCCAGGAGCAGCGAGAAGACCACGCGCAGGAAGACGACGAACAGGCCGAGCTTCACGAACGCGCCGTACGAGCGGGCCCAGGGCGCGTCCGTGCGGCGGGCCGCGACGACGTACCCCGCGACCCCGACCAGCAGGCCGAGGAGCAGCGGGTTCGTGGTGCGGGAGGCGGCGACGGCCAGGCCGAGCGCCCACAGCCACCAGGCTCCGGCGTGCAGGGCGTTCGAGCGGTTCGCGACGGGGGCCGTGAACGCGACGGGGGCCGTGAACGACGCGTGGACCGTCGGGGCGGGCGTCGTCGTGCGGGCGGGACGGGGGGCGGGAGTCATCCGCGCCGGCGGGCCTTCCAGATCGCCGCCCCGCCGAGGGCGAGCACGGCCGCCCCGCCGGCGAGCACGCCGAACGACGGGCCGCCGTCGACCGGCTTCGCGCCGGAGGCCGAGGCGGGGCTCCCCGAGGGGGTCGCGGTCGTGTCCGGGGCCTCGGCCACCTGCTCGCCGCAGCCCTTCGACGGGTATCCCGCGATGGCGCACAGCATCGCCGCGTCGTTGTACCGCAGCGGCTTCGCCACCGCAGCGAGCGCCTCCGCGCCCGAACCGGACTCGGGGACCTGGGCGCAGCCGAGCCGGACCGTCTCGGCGGGCGGCGTCTCGCCCGGCGGGGCGTCCTTCGGGCCGCCGAAGTCGACGACGACCGCGATCCGCTTGGTCCCGGACTTCTCCGCCACGTCCCCGCAGATCTTCGCGAAGTCGGGGGCGGGGGTCGGCGTGGAGGTGTCGCTCGTGCCCTCGCTGACCGCGAAGCGGAAGCCGATCGTGGCGCCGTCGGCGGGGCGGGCCGTCGCCGGGCCGAGGGTGGCGTACGCCCAGGGCTTGCCGCCGTCGCTCTCCCAGAACGACCAGTAGCGGTAGCCGGCGGCCTGCGCCGGGGCAGCCGCGAGGGCGGTCAGCGTCAGGGCCGCGCCGGCGGCGGCGACCCTGCCGGCGAACGTCCGGGAGGTCACTTCTTGCGGCCGCTCATGAGGAAGCCGATGCCGACGCCGACGACCATGCCGATGCCGATGATCCACCAGACGTCGAAGCCGGAGTCCTCGTCGTCCGTGGCGGCGGTGGAGTTGTCCGCGACCTTCGGCTCGGGGCCGAGGGCGTTGAGCTCCGAGACCAGGTTGACGGTGCCGAAGGCGCTCGGGTCCGTGTCCATCGAGCGGGCCGCGAGGATCAGCTGCGCGTACGCGGCGGGGCCGTTCTTCTTCGCCCACGCGGCGGAGTTCTCCTGCAGCCACTCCAGGGAGGGCAGCGCCTCGTCGGTGGCGCCGGTCGCGGCGAGCGCGATGACGGCGTCGGCGGTGTTGCCGACGTCGGGCTTCTCGGTGGTGTCGGTGGCGCCGGGCATCGGCGGGGCGACGAGGTAACCGGTCTTCGCGAGGGCCTTCGCCAGGTAGGCGGAGCCGTTGAGCGCGGCCCGCTCGGCGGTCGGCTTCGTCAGGTCCTGGCAGGTCGGCTTCTGCTCGGGCTCGACCTTGCGGGCGACGACGCTCTTGCCGAGCCCGGCGAGGGTGGCGGCGGCCGTCGCGTCCGCGTTGGCGACCAGCTTGCCGTCCTTGTCGGGCTGGTACGCGAAGGCGCCCGCGTCCGCCTTGTCGGAGGACGAGCAGGGCAGGGCGAAGGAGAGGAGCGCGTCGTAGGGGTTGTGGCCCTCGACGGAGGTGAAGTCGGTGGGCTTGGTGCCGGTCGCGGCGAGGGCGCTGACGATGACCGAGGTCGAGTTGGCGTCGCTGGGGCCGCCGGGGGAGTAGCTCCAGCCGCCGTCCTTGTTCTGTACGGTCCGCAGCCAGTCGGTTCCGGCCTTGACGGCCGTGGCGGCCTTCTCGGGTTCGACGTACTGGCGGCGGACGGCGCCGAGCGCCTGCACGGCGAGCGCGGTGGCGTTGGTGTCCCGCATCGTCTTGTCGTCGCAGGGCTTGGTGGAGTCCGCGCGGTACGAGCTGAAGGAGCCGTCGGCGCACTGCTGGGCGAGGAGCCACTTCACGGCCTGGTCGGCGGGCTGGTAGCCGGCGCCGCGCTGGGCGAGGAAGGCGTAGGACTGGCGCCAGACGCCGTCGTACGTCGGGTCACCGGAGCCGTACAGGCCGACGATCGCCCCGGAGGTGCCCGTCGCGGACGTGTCGGACGTGGAGGGGGAGGGCGCGGCGGCGGCCGGGGCGGCCAGGGCCGCTCCGGAGCCGATGACGACGGCGGCGGTCGCGAGCGCGGCGGCTGCGCGGCGGACGGTGTTCATGGGGCCCTCTCCTGCGGCCGGGCTCCGGCACGCCTCTGGGCACCAGGCTCCGGCTCCGTATTCCTCGACGGTGCCGGCCTTCACGTCCCGCGCGGGGCATTCCGACTCGCGCGTCCCCTGGTGGGGGCGGCTTACGGCTGCGGGGTCAGTGCCGGATTCGCACCGGCTTCCCCCCGCGTACGGGCATGATGACGACCACGACACTGTACCGGCCCGAGGATCGCGGCCCCCGTGCCTCACACCGCGACGTACGTCACCGGGTCCGTCCCCGCCACCGCCTCCGCCCGGCCCAGCTTCACGAGCCGCCGCAGGTGCGCCTCGGCCTCGCTGACGGCGATGTTCCGGGAGTCGTGGGGGATCCGGTCCCAGGGCCGGTTCCACTCCATCCGCTCGGCGAGCTGCCACGGCGTGAGGGGGGAGGAGAGGAGGGCGAGGAGCCCGGTGAGGCGCTCCTCGTGGTGGGCGAGGAGCTCGGCGACCCGCCCGGCGGCGTCGGCGAAGGCGTACTGGTGGGCCGGGAGGACCTCGGCGACCCCGAGGCGGCCGATGCGCTCCAGGGAGTCGAGGTAGTCGCCGAGGGGGTCGGTCTCGTGGGCCTCGCCCGGGTTCTCGTACAGGCCGATGTGGGGGGAGATCCCCGGGAGCAGGTGGTCGCCGGAGAAGAGGCGGCCGTGGCCGGGGAGCCCGGCGGGGTGCTCCTCCTCCAGGTGGAGGCAGACGTGGCCGGGGGTGTGGCCGGGGGTCCAGACGGCGCGGAGCCGCCGTCCGGCGAGGTCGAGGAGTTCGCCGGGGACGATCTCGCGGTCGGGGACGGCGGAGCGCAGGCCGGGAAGGGTGCGCATCCGTCCGGCGGCGCGCGCGGCCCGGAGCGGGGCGAGGTGCTCCTCGGGGGCGCCGACGGCGGTCAGCTTGTGCGTCATGTAGTCGAGCCAGGTGCCGGGCTCGGCGGAGCGGGTGCGGCGGACGACGGCCGTGTCGGCGGCGTGCATGGCGATCCAGGCGCCGGACTCCTCGCGGACCCGGCCGGAGAGGCCGTGGTGGTCGGGGTGGTGGTGGGTGATGACGACGCCGTGGATCTCCCGGACGGAGAGTCCGAGGGCGGTGAGCCCGGCGGTGAGTTCGGCCCAGGAGGCGGGGTCGTCCCATCCGGTGTCGACGAGGACCGGGCCGCGGTCGGTGTCGAGGACGTGGACGAGCGTGTGGCCGAGGGGGTTGTCCGGGATGGGGACCCGAAGGGACCAGACGCCTCCGCCGTGCTCGGTCACCTGGGTCATGTCTGCCTCATCTTCCCGAAGCCGTAAGGGGCTTGATCTCCGCGTACCGGACCGTTGCCCATCATAACTAGAACTGGTATCAGTTCTGAGGCATCGTCAGAAGTGTTTTCGCGTCCCTCAGTCCTCCCGGAAGGCGGCGGTCATGACCGAGCTTGTGGAGCACGGAAAGCTGTTCATCGGCGGGGAGTTGACCGACCCGCTCGGCAGCGCGGTCATCGAGGTGATCTCGCCGCACACGGAGGAGGTCATCGGCCGCGTCCCGCACGCCTCCGAGGCCGACGTCGACCGGGCCGTCGCCGCCGCCCGCAGGGCCTTCGACGAGGGGCCCTGGCCGCGGATGACCCTGGAGGAGCGGATCGCGGTCGTCACCCGCATCAAGGACGCCATCGCCGCGCGGTACGAGGAGATCGGCCGCGTCATCAGCGCGCAGAACGGCTCACCGTACTCCTGGTCGATCATGGCCCAGGCGCTCGGCGCCATGATGGTCTGGGACGCGGCCGTCACCGTCGCCCGGGACTACTCCTTCGAGGAGCGGCGCGGCGGCGTGCTCGGTCCGCTGCTCGTGCGGCGCGAGCCGGTCGGCGTGGTCGCGGCCGTCATCCCGTGGAACGTGCCGCAGTTCACCGCCGCAGCCAAGCTGGGGCCCGCGCTCCTCGCCGGCTGCACCGTCGTGCTCAAGCCCTCCCCGGAGGCGCCGCTCGACTCGTACATCCTCGGCGAGATCGCGGCCGAGGCCGGGCTCCCCGAGGGCGTCCTGTCGATCCTGCCCGCCGACCGCGAGGTCAGCGAGTACCTCGTCGGTCACCCCGGCGTCGACAAGGTCTCCTTCACCGGCTCGGTCGCGGCGGGCAGGCGGGTCATGGAGGTCGCCTCGCGCAACCTCACCCGCGTCACCCTCGAACTGGGCGGCAAGTCCGCCGCCGTGATCCTGCCCGACGCGGACCTCGACACCGCCGTCGCCGGGATCGTGCCGGCCGCCTGGATGAACAACGGCCAGGCGTGCGTGGCCCAGACCCGCATCCTGGTGCCCCGCTCGCGGTACGACGAGATCTCCGAGGCCTTCGCCGCCGCGGCCGGCGCGCTCGTCGTCGGCGACCCGCTCGACCCGGCCACCCAGGTCGGCCCGCTCGTCGCCCGCCGCCAGCAGCAGCGCTCCCTCGACTACATAGGCATCGGTCAGGCGGAGGGCGCCAAGGTCCTCGCGGGCGGCGGCCGCCCGGCCGGACTCGACCGCGGCTGGTACGTCGAGCCGACGCTCTTCGGCGGCGTCGACAACTCCATGCGGATCGCCCGCGAGGAGATCTTCGGCCCGGTCATCTGCCTCCTGCCGTACGGGGACGAGGCCGAGGCCCTCCGCGTCGCGAACGACTCCGACTTCGGCCTCAGCGGCAGCGTCTGGACCGGCGACGTCGAGCACGGGATCGACTTCGGGCGCCGGGTGCGCACCGGCACCTTCAACGTCAACACCTTCAGCCTCGACATGCTCGGCCCCTTCGGCGGCTACAAGAACTCCGGCGTGGGCCGCGAGTTCGGCCCCGAGGGCTTCGGCGAGTACCTGGAGCACAAGATGATCCACCTCCCGGCCGGATACGGGGACGCGTGATGGGCGACCGCTGGCACGTCGAGGTCGACCGGAGCGTCTGCATCGGCTCCGGCATGTGCGTGAACCACGCCCCGAAGGGCTTCCGCCTGGACTCGGCCCGCCAGTCCCACCCGACCGCGCCGGAGACGGACGCGGGGGAGCGGATCCTGGCGGCGGCGGAGGGCTGTCCCGTGGAGGCGATCCTCATCACGCTCGCGGACGGGGGCGAACCGGTCTATCCGCCCGAGGAGTAGGGCCGGCCGACTGGCCCGGGACGCCCGCCTCGTGAGGTGCCGTCATTCCCACGTGCAAAACTGTGCGTCGTTCAACGGGGGCAAGAAGCCTTCGTGCGTGCGTATTTGGGAGTGTTGTGCGCAAGGCGAAGATGGTGGCCGCGGCCGCCGGTGTGATTCTGCTCGTCGCGGGCTGCGGGAGCGAGGGCGGCTCGGACAAGGGCGGTTCCGCGTCCGGGGGTTCGTCCTCGGCCGGGTCCTCCGCGACCGGTGGTTCGGGTGGCGGCGGTGACGCCGGGCAGAAGCTCGACGTCGACGCCGTCACCAAGGAGATCACCGACGCGGCGACGGGGGCCGGCTTCACGCAGGACTCGACCGGCGAGGGCGTGCCGGCCGAGGCCAAGGACTGCATGGTCAGCTGGACGGCCGACGCCGAGAAGGCCGCGGACCCGGCGAAGTCGTACGCGGACTCCGTCGCGACCCTGGCCAAGGGCGGCTGGAGCGAGCAGCGGAGCTCCGGCGCGGGCGGCTCGGTCATCAAGTCGCTGAAGAAGAGCAGCTGGCAGCTCCAGGCGAGCAACCACTCGGCGGGCCCGCTGAAGCTGGTCATGTTCGTGGCCGTCGACAGCGGCCCGGAGTGCGCGGCGGCCATCGCCGCGAGCAACGCCACGGCCGGTCAGGGGTCCTGACCCGGTCGGGTGGGACCGTCCGTGCCCCGGCGCCGGGGCACGGACGGTCCCCCTCAGCGGGGTTCCGGCTCCACGAGGTCGATCAGGCGGCAGACCGTCTCGATGTCGATCTTCACCTGTGCGATCGACGCCCGTCCGGACAGCCAGGTGATGAGGGCCGAGTGCCAGGTGTGCTCGATCACCCGCACCACCGACAGCTGGCGCGGGGTCGGGTCGGAGGTCCCCATCGCGTCCAGGATGATCGCGGTCGTCAGCCGCGAGACCGTGTCGACCTCGGGGCTCACGCCGCGGTCGGCGAAGGTCAGGGCCCGCACCATGGCGTCCGCGAGCTGCGGCTCGCGCTGGAGGGCGCGGAAGGCCCGCATGAGGGTCTCCGCGACGCGCTCCGCGGGGGCCGCGCCCGCCGGGGGCCGCTTCCGCAGGGTCGTGTGCATGTGCTGGAGCTGGTCCTGCATGGTCGCGACCAGGAGGTGGATCTTGGAGGGGAAGTAGCGGTACAGCGTGCCGAGGGCCACGCCCGCCGCCTCCGCGACCTCGCGCATCTGCACGGCGTCGAAGCCGCCCCGCGCCGCGAGCTGGGCGCTGGCGTCCAGGATGCGCCGGCGCCGCGCCTCCTGCCGCTCCGTCAGGGGTGGCGACGCGGGTCTGAGCTCCGGCCTGCTCTCTGCGGTCATGGGGTCCCGTTCCGTGGGGTGGGGGGCGACAGTATGGCGTTCCGGCCGCCGTGGCGCGAATCACCTGGTCCGGCTCTCACCACGGAGCTACCAGCCGGTAGATTCTGTCCTCCTCGACTGATCGAGAACGATCAAGTCTGTAACTTGTTCTAGATTAGCGCGAGCGGTTACGCTCCGGCGAAACACGCTCGAAGGGGGTCGCGCATGACCGCGGAAGCCATCGAGGCAAGCCCGGCCGGCCCCCGGCAGGCCGCCTCCGCGGACGGTGACCGTCCGCTGCGGATCGCCCTCCTCACGTACAAGGGGAACCCCTTCTGCGGAGGACAGGGCGTCTACGTCCGCCACCTCTCCCGCGAGCTCGCCCGCCTCGGCCACAGCGTCGAGGTCATCGGCTCGCAGCCGTACCCCACCCTGGACGACGGCGTCCCGCTCACCGAGATCGCCAGCCTCGACCTCTACCGCTCCCCGGACCCCTTCAGGACCCCGAAGCGCGACGAGTACCGCGACTGGATCGACGGCCTCGAGGTCGCCACCATGTGGACCGGCGGCTTCCCCGAGCCGCTCACCTTCTCCCTCCGGGCCCGCCGGATGCTCGCCGCCCGCCGCGGCGACTTCGACGTCGTCCACGACAACCAGACCCTCGGGTACGGGCTCCTCGGCGGCCCGCGCGCCCTCGGCGCGCCCCTCGTCACCACGATCCACCACCCCATCACCGTCGACCGGCAGCTCGAACTCGACGCCGCCGCCGACTGGAAGCGCCGCGCCTCCGTCCGCCGCTGGTACGCCTTCACCCGCATGCAGAAGCGCGTCGCCCGCAGGCTCCCGACCGTCCTCACCGTCTCCGGCACCTCGCGCCAGGAGATCGTCGAGCACCTCGGCGTACGGGAGGACCGCATCCGGGTCGTCCACATCGGCGCCGACACCACCCTCTGGTCCCCCGACCCGGCCGTCGCCGAGGTCCCCGGCCGGATCGTCACCACCTCCAGCGCCGACGTCCCCCTCAAGGGCCTCGTCCACCTCGTCGAGGCGCTCGCCAAGCTCCGTACCGAGAACCCCGACGCCCACCTCGTCGTCGTCGGCAAGCGCGCCGAGGACGGCCCCGTCGCCCAGGCCATCGAGAAGTACGGGCTCGGCGGCGCCGTCGAGTTCGTCAAGGGCATCACCGACGCCGAACTCGTCGACCTCTACCGCTCCGCCCAGGTCGCCTGCGTCCCCTCCCTTTACGAGGGCTTCTCGCTGCCGGCCGCCGAGGGCATGGCCACCGGGACCCCGCTCGTCGCCACCACCGGCGGTGCGATCCCCGAGGTCGCGGGCCCCGACGGCGAGACCTGCCTCGCGGTGCCGCCCGGCGACGCGGGGGCGCTGGCCGCCGCGCTGGGGCGGGTGCTGGGAGACCCCGAGCTCCGTGCCCGCCTCGGCGAGGCCGGCCGGGCCCGCGTCCTGGACCGTTTCACCTGGGCCCGCGCGGCCCAGGGCACCGCGGACCTCTACCGCGAGGCCGTCGCCCGCCGGGGCGCACGGCCCCGGCCGTGACCCCCGCCCCGTACCCGGCTGCACCTCCGCACCACCCCCGTCCCGACCACGAAGGCAGGCATTCGTGCTGACCGTCGACTTCACCCGCTTCCCGCTCGCCCCCGGCGACCGCGTGCTCGACCTGGGCTGTGGTGCGGGCCGGCACGCCTTCGAGTGCTACCGGCGCGGCGCCCAGGTCGTCGCCCTCGACCAGAACGGCGAGGAGATCCGCGAGGTCGCCAAGTGGTTCGCGGCGATGAAGGAGGCCGGGGAGGCGCCCGCCGGGGCCACCGCCACCGCGATGGAGGGCGACGCCCTCAACCTGCCCTTCCCGGACGAGTCCTTCGACGTCGTCATCATCTCCGAGGTCATGGAGCACATCCCGGACGACAAGGGCGTCCTCGCCGAGATGGTCCGCGTCCTCAAGCCCGGCGGCCGGATCGCGATCACCGTGCCCCGGTACGGCCCCGAGAAGATCTGCTGGGCGCTCTCCGACGCGTACCACGAGGTCGAGGGCGGCCACATCCGCATCTACAAGGCCGACGAGCTCCTCGCCAAGATCCGCGAGGCCGGCCTCAAGCCGTACGGCACCCACCACGCGCACGCCCTGCACGCCCCGTACTGGTGGCTCAAGTGCGCCTTCGGCGTCGACAACGACAAGGCGCTCCCGGTCCGCGCCTACCACAAGCTCCTGGTCTGGGACATCATGAAGAAGCCCGCCCTGACCCGGGTCACCGAGCAGCTCCTCAACCCGGTCGTCGGCAAGAGCTTCGTGGCGTACGCGACCAAGCCGCACCTCCCGAAGGCGCGGGCGCAGGCGTGACCAGCCCCGAGCGGATCGCCGAGCACCTCGTCCTGCCCGGGGTGCTCACCGCCGAACAGGCCGCCGAGACCGTCGCCGGGATCCTCGCCACGCAGCGCGAGGACGGCGCCATACCGTGGTTCCGGGGGCACCACCTCGACCCCTGGGACCACACCGAGGCGGCCATGGCCCTCGACGCGGCCGGCGAGCACGAGGCCGCCGCCCGCGCCTACGCCTGGCTCGCCCGCCACCAGAACCAGGACGGCTCCTGGTACGCGGCCTACCACGACGGCGACCCGGACGACGTCACCGACCGGAGCCGCGAGTCCAACTTCGTCGCCTACATCGCCGTCGGCGTCTGGCACCACTACCTCTCCACCGGCGACGACGCCTTCCTCGACCGCATGTGGCCCGTCGTCTACGCGGCCGTCGAGTTCGTCCTCGGACTCCAGCGGCCCGGCGGCCAGATCGGCTGGAAGCGCGAACCCGACGGCCGGGCCGTCGAGGACGCGCTCCTGACCGGCAGCTCCTCCATCCACCAGGCCCTGCGCTGCGCCCTCGCCATCGCCGAGGCCCGCGAAGAGCCGCAGCCCGACTGGGAGTTGGCGGCCGGCGCGCTCGGCCACGCGATCCGCCGCCATCCCGAGCGCTTCCTCGACAAGTCCCGCTACTCGATGGACTGGTACTACCCCGTCCTCGGCGGCGCCGTCACCGGCGAAGAGGCCAGGGCCCGCATCGAGTCCGGCTGGGACGCGTTCGTCGTCCCCGGACTCGGCGTCCGCTGCGTCGTCCCCAACCCCTGGGTCACCGGCGGCGAGTCCTGCGAACTCGCCCTCGCCCTCTGGGCGATCGGCGAGTCCGACCGGGCGCTCGCCGTCCTCCAGGACATCCAGCACCTGCGCGCCGCGAACGGCATGTACTGGACGGGGTACGTCTTCGAGGGCGACAGCGAGACCGACAGGGCGATGTGGCCCGAGGAGCAGACCAGCTGGACCGCCGGCTCCCTGCTGCTCGCCGTCGCGGCCCTCGGCGGCGAGGAGGCGACCGTCGCCGTCTTCGGCGGCGAACGGCTCCCGACGGGGCTCGACCCGGACTGCTGCTGAGGGGCGCCGGACCTCCGCCGAGGGGCGCCGGACCTCTGCCGAGGGGATCCGGACCTTCGTCGAGGAGATCCGGACCGCTGCCGAGGAGCGGACGGCGGGCCCGCGCGGGCCCGCCCGAGTGGCGGGCGCGCGGGACCGGGGCGAGGCTGGCGTGACGAGCCCCAGGGAGGTCCCGTCGTGCCCAGAAGTACGTCGCGCGGAGTCGCCGCGCTCCTGCTGTCCAGCACCCTGCTCCTGACCACCGCCGCGTGCGGCGGCGACGACACGCAGAGCGTGAGCTCCGCCGTGGCGGCGACCTCGTCGGCGTCGCCCTCGGCGTCGGCGAGCTTCGAGCAGCAGAAGCTCGCCAAGACCCGGTTCGTGGCGAACGCGGGTCTGGCGGCGGGAGCCGCGTACCAGTGGATCGTGAAGCCCTACAAGGCGGGCAAGTTCACGAAGGGCGCGGACGGGCGGACCTTCGCCCTCGTGAAGGCGGGCCTCGCGGGGGCGTTCACGTACAACCGGCTCAAGGCCGCCGTGAACAACGCCAAGGGCGACCCGCTGCTCTCGAAGGCGGTCGCGCCGCTCTCCGCCGGGATCGAGTCGCTCAAGGACCTCGGGACGAAGCTCCGCAAGGGCGAGGCGGGCGCGGCGGACGTCGGCGCCTTCGAGTCCGTCATCAACAGCGTCAAGGACGCCGGCAAGAGCGCCGGCGCCACGGTCGTGGACAAGGTCCCGAGCACGGCCCAGCTCTCCGGCGGCTGACACCGGGCCGGCACCGGGGTTGACCTCAACCTTGGTTGAGGGACGAGGGTCGTGTCATCGAGCGAGCACGAGGCGAGGAGCCTGGCGATGACACGACCCACGATTCTGGTGACCGGCGCGACCGGAAAGGTCGGCGGCGCGGTGGTGGACCTGCTGCACGCGGCGGGCGTGCCCGTGCGGGCGCTCGTCCGGGGTGCGGCCGACCTCCCGGCGGGCGTGGAGGCGGTCCGCGGCGACCTCGCCGACCCCGCGTCGCTGGGTCCGGCCCTGGACGGCGTCGACGCCGTCTTCCTCGTGTGGCCGTTCCTCGGCTCCGAGGGCGCGGCGGACGTGGTCGACGCGATCGGGAAGCACGCCCGCCGCGTGGTGTACCTGTCGTCCGCCGGAGTCGCCGACGTGGCCGAGGGGGACGCGCCCGGGGAGGCGATCACCAGGTTCCACACGGACCTGGAGCGGCTCGTCGAGGCCTCGGGGCTGGAGTGGACGGCCCTGCGGCCCACCGGCTTCGCCGGCAACACGCTCGGCTGGGCGGACGAGCTCCGCGCCACGGGCGTGGTGCGTGCGCCGCTGGCGCGCCTCGCCCGCCCCCTGATCCACGAGGCGGACATCGCCGCGGTCGCCGTCGAGGCGCTGACCACCGACGCCCTGCTCGGCACCCGCCCCCTGCTCACCGGACCCGAACGCGTCACCCAGGAACGGCAGGTGGCCCTCATCGGCGAGGCGACCGGGCGGCCGGCGCGGTTCGAGGAGATCGGCCTCGACGAGGCCGTCGAGGGGATGAAGGCCGCCGGCTACCCGCCGGAACTGGTGGACGCCGTCCTGCCCGCCCAGGCGGGCATGCTCGACGCACCCGAGCCGGTCAACGACGAGGTGGAGCGCATCACGGGCACCCCGGCCCGCGGCTTCCGGGAGTGGGCGGCGGACCACGCCGCGGACTTCCGCTGACGGGTCGGGCTTTCACCGGCGGGGTCGGGCTTCCGCCGTCGGGTCGGGCTTCCGTCGGAGGGGCCGGGCTTCCGCCGGGCGGGTGCGGGCCTCAGGAGTTGAGCTCCGCCAGCAGGCGGAGCGTGGCGGGGTCCGGGGCCGTGACGAGGAGGTCCGTCACCGGGCCCCTCCGCCACGCGTCCAGGCGCGCGGCGATCCGCTCCCGGGGGCCGACGAGCGAGATCTCGTCGGCGAAGGCGTCCGGGACGGCGAGGACGGCCTCCTCACGGCGCCCCGCCGCGAACAGCTCCTGGATGCGGGCGGCCTCCTTCCCGTACCCCATCCGTCCCATCAGGTCGGCGTGGAAGTTCCGGGCCGCGTGCCCCATGCCGCCGATGTAGAAGCCGAGCATGGCCTTCACCGGCAGCAGCCCGGCCGCGACGTCCTCGCAGAGCCGCGCGCGGACCATGGGCGCGACGAGGAAGCCGTCCGGGAGGCGTTCGGGGAGCGCGTACACCTCGGACCAGCGGTCCGGGGACCAGTACAGGGGGAGCCAGCCGTCGGCGATGGCGAGGGTCTGCGCGATGTTCTTCGGGCCCTCGGCGCCGAGGAGGACCGGCAGGTCGGCCCGGAGGGGGTGGGTGATCGGCTTGAGGGCCTTGCCGAGGCCGGTGCCGTCCTCGCCGGCGTACGGGTGCGCGTGGAAGCGGCCGTCGAGCGTGACGGGGCCCTCGCGGCGCAGGACCTGGCGGATGACGTCCACGTACTCCCGGGTGGCGGTCAGCGGGGAGCGGGGGAACGGGCGGCCGTACCAGCCCTCGACGACCTGCGGTCCGGAGAGGCCGAGGCCGAGCATCATTCGGCCGCCGGAGAGGTGGTCGAGGGTGAGCGCGTGCATCGCGGTCGCGGTCGGGGTGCGGGCGGCCATCTGCGCGACGGCGGTCCCCAGCCTGATGCGCGAGGTGTGCGCGGCGATCCAGGTGAGCGCGGTGAACGCGTCGGAGCCCCAGGCCTCCGCCGTCCACACCGAGTCGTAGCCGAGGCGCTCGGCCTCGCGGGCGAGGTCGAGGTGGGCGGGGGAGGGGCCGCGGCCCCAGTAGCCGAGAGCGAGTCCGAGGCGCATGCCCGCATCCTTTCTGACGGATAGTCAGATTGTGTGGTGCGGGGGACTGTACGCCAACGGCCCCCCGCCCGGAAGGGATTCCGTGGCGGGGGGCCGTGGGTGTACGGGGCGGGGGTCAGCCGCGCTGGATGCCGTTCGTGTCCTGGAGGACACCGCGGCGGCCGTCCTGCGTCTGGGCGACCAGGCCCGGACCGCGCTGCTCGACGGCCAGGTACCAGGTGCCGGGCGCCAGTTCGGCGATCGGTGCCTGCGAGCCGTCCTCCGCGTACAGCGGACGGGCGACCGGGACGGCGAACCAGAAGGGCGCGAAGTCCGAGGCCGGCGGCTGCGCGGCCTCGGGCTGCGGCTGCTGCTGGGCCTGCGGGGCCTGGGCGGCCTGCGGCTCGGGCTGCTGCTGCGCGGCGTGCGGCTGCGGCTGGGCGTGCTGCTGCGGGCCGGGCTGGCCGCCGAACGGCTGGCCGCCGCCCTGCGACGGGTCCTGCACGCCGTACGGCTGCTGCTGGTGCGGCTGCGGGCCGCCCGGGTATCCGTACCCGCCGGGGACGCCCTGCTGACCCGGCTGGCCGGGCTGCATGCCGTACGGCGACTGCGCGGACTGCGGCGAGGGCGCCGGCATCAGCGGGGCCTTCAGCGCGGGGACCAGCGGGGCGGCGACGGCGGCACCGGCCACGAGCAGGGCGCCGATCAGGCCGAGGATGAGGCCGATGCCCGCGTTCTCCGCCTCGAAGAGCCACATGAGCAGGGTCCACGCGGAGGCGATGGCGAAGCTCGCGCCGACCTGGCCGAGCTCCAGGCCGGCCACCTTGCGGGGCTGCGGCAGGGCGTGCGAGACGACGACGAGCGCCGCGCCGGCGATGCCGAGGAGGAAGGAGCCCCAGCCGAGGGGCGACATCTCCCAGGAGTTCGGGGCGTCGTACCGGGCACAGAACTCGGGGCCGGCGTCACAGCTGGAGATGCCGAGGAACGAGGCGATGAACAGCACCACCGCTGCACCGATCAGCACGCCATCGCCTCGGGTGAGGGAGCGGATATTCACGTAAGAGTCCTTCGTCGGGTCGTCGTCGCGTCGTGCGCGGCGTCACGTCGGGGTGGCGCTCAGGTCGTGGCACGGGGGTCGCCCCATGGTACGGAGCGAATCTATCGCTCGCCGGTTCTCCCCTCCGAGGGAGGTGTCCCTACCCTCCGGGGGAGGAGTCCCTACCCTCCGAGGTAGCTCTCGATGCCGTCCGCCAGGCCCTGCGCGGCCTTCTGGCGCCAGGCCGCCGAGGACAGCAGCGCGGCGTCCTCGGGGTCTCGCATGTTGCCGCATTCGACGAAGACCTTGGGGACGGTCGAGAGATTCAGGCCGCCGAGGTCGCTCCGGACGTCCAACCCCGTCCCGGAACCGATGTAGTTGGAGGGCTTCGTGCCCGTCGCCCGCCCGAAGCGGTCGGCGATGTCCTCGCCCAGCGCGCGGGACGGGCCGACGATCGCGCCGGTGTCGGCGGCGCCGGAGTGCACGCGGGCCGGGAGGATCACGTGGAAGCCGCGGTTGCCGACGGCCGAGCCGTCCGCGTGGACGGAGACGACGGCGTCGGGACGGGCCTCGTTGCCGATCCGCGCCCGCTCGTCGATGCACGGCCCGAAGGGGCGGTCGGCGTCGTGGGTGAGGACCACCTTCGCGCCGCGCGCGGTGAGGAGGTCCCGCAGGCGGTGCGAGACGTCGAGGGTGAAGGCGGCCTCGGTGTACGCGGCCCGCGCGGCGGTCGCGTTCGTGGAGGTGCCGGTGGTGTCGCACTCCTTGCGGGCCGTGCCGATGTCGACCTTCTCGTTGATCTCCCGGGTGTGCCGGAAGTTCCCCGGGTTGTGGCCCGGGTCGACGACGACGGTCCGGCCGGCGAGGGGGCGCCCGGCCGAGGCGGAGGCGGTCGCGGCGGCGGAGGCCGTGGCGGACGCGGGCGCGGATGCGGATGCGGGGGTGGACGCCGACGCGGAGGCCGTGGCGGGTGGCGGCGACTGGGTTCCGCTCTTCCCGGAGGCGTCGAGGGCGTCGGAGCCGTCGGCCGCCCGGGAGGCTCCGCAGCCGGCGAGCGCGGCGCAGCAGCCCGCCAGGGCGAGCGCGAGGGCGAGGGGGCGGGGGGCGGTCTTCCGGTGGTCGTTCGGCACCCCGCGACTTTAGGGCCTGGTGGGGGCGAATGCCCGTACCGGGGGCGTCGCAGCTCGGTCACCGTCTCTTTCGCCACCGGGTTCCGGAAACGTGTGGACGCGTGTGCCGGGACGGTGAAGGGTAGGGGAAGGAGGCGACGGTGGGGGGTGCCACCGCGCATGGACCCACGAGGGGGAACCGGTGGGGGAAGAACCGAACGACGCACGCCCCGAGCCGTCCGACCGCATTCCGGGTGACGGCGGGTTAGGGCAGGGAAGCACCGGCGCTACGGGCGGTACTGGCGCTACGGGCGGTACTGGCGGTACGGGAGGTACTGGCGGTACGGGCGGGACGCAGGGTGGCTTCGGAGGCCCGGCGCCGTGGGAGGCCCCGGGGCAGCCGGCCGGCCCGCCTCAGGGGACGCCGCCGAGCGACCCCCCGAGCGCGCCGGTGAACACGCCGCCGAGCGTGCCTCAGGGCACGCCTCCGGGGACGCCGCCGCCTGCCGGGGGCTTCGGTCCGCCGCAGGGCGGCGCCGTACCCGCCGCGCAGGGCCCGGTACCCGCCGCTTCCGGCCCCACCCCCGGTTACGGGCAAGGCCCGGGCCCCGCCCCGGCTCCCGCCCCCGGCTGGTCCGGCGTCGGGACGGTCCCGCCGCCGCCCGCCGCCCCGCCCGGCTACGGTCCCGGCGGCGGAGGTGCCGACCCGCGCGGCCGGGCGAACCCGGCGCAGGCGGCCATGATCGGTCTCCTCAACCTGTCCTGCCTCGGCCTCGGTTACGTCCTGCTGCGGAACTGGATCGGAGCCGTCCTCTGCTGGATCGCCACCGTCGCCCTGCTCGTCGTCGCGCTCCCCGCCGACGTCGACGGCGTCCCCCGGGGCGTCCTCATCGGCTACGGAGTGGTCCTGCTCGCCGCGGCCGTCGACGGCGCCCGGCGCGGGCTGCGCGCGACGCTGCGGATCGGCGCGGCCGTCCGCCGGCTCGCGCTGCCGCTCGCCGTCGTGCTCCTCGCCGTCCCCGCGGGCGGCACGCTCGCGTACGGGGCGGCCCGCGACGAGGCGAAGGAGCAGCAGCTCCTCGACATGCTCGCGGCGGCGGACGCGCTCGTGAAGTCGGCCGACGGCCTCGCCTTCGCGAAGGCCGAGCCGTCCTACGCCACGGCGCTGACGGCGTACCAGGACCTCGGACTGCACTACGCGGGCTCGCGGGCCGGGAAGCTCGTCCCGGCGCGGCTCGACGCGTACTACGAGACGCTGTCCGCCCCGTACGAGAAGAACGACTTCTGCGGCGCGCTCGCCCCGCTGCGGCACCTGCGGGGGCTCGCCGGGACCGTCGACAAGGAGCTCCTCGGGAACCGGCCGGCGAAGACCGACGAGCCGCTCGCGCGCTCCCTCTACGAGTGCGGCACGGCCGCGCTCGCGGCGACGACGGTCGTGCCGAGCGCCGCCGAGAGCCTCAACGAGCTGATGACCACGTTCCCGACGTCGCCGCACACGGCCAAGGTCGAACCGGCCCTGCGGGACGCGCTCAAGCGGCGTACGGACACGCTCGACAGCGGCTCCGACGCGTGCGGCGCGACGGCGGAGATCCGCACGCTCCGGACCACGCTGAACGACATGCCGGACGCCTCCCTCGAAGGCGTCACGCGCGATGCCAAGGCGGCCGTCCAGCGGGGCGACTTCGCCTGCGGGACGGAGCACTTCAAGAAGAAGGAGTACGAGGAGGCGATCGCGTCGATGACCGACTACGCGAAGGCCTACCCGGACAGTCCGCAGGCCGCGCACGCCCGGGACATCGCCATCGCCGCCGAGATCGCCGAGGAGGAGCCGGCGGCCGGGAAGCGCCTGCCTCCGGCGAAGGACCCCGGCGGCGAGCGGATGGTCCTGGTCATCAGCAACGACGGGCCGGGTTCGGTCGAGGTGCTCTACACCGGTCCCATCACCGGCAAGGTCACGCTCAAGGCCTGCGCGACCTGCAAGAAGTACCAGGAGCCGCTGCTCGTCAACTCGCCGAAGATCAAGGCGTGCGCGGGTCCGGCCTCGAAGTACCCGAAGGCGACGCTGCTGCTGCCCGCCGGCGACTACCAGTTCCTGCAGAAGCGGGCGGCGAGCGGATCGTCGTACGGGGACACGAAGGCCAGCAAGACGAAGATCGAGCGGGGGTACAGCTACACGAACTGTCTGTACGTGACCAGCCTGTTCTGAGCCCCGGGCGCAGGGTGGCGGGACCGCACGGCCCCGCCGCCCCCGCCGCTCCCACCGGCTCAGCGGCGGCGCAGCACCCGGAGGGAGTCGGTGACCGAGACCTCCTCGAAGTCGCCGGACTCCAGCGCCCGGAGGTAGATCCGGTACGGGGCCTGTCCGCCGTCCGCCGGGTCCGGGAAGACGTCGTGGATGACGAGCAGGCCCCCGGGGGCGACCTTGGGGGCCCAACCCTCGTAGTCGTTCACGGCGTGCTCGTCGGTGTGCCCGCCGTCGACGAAGACGAGGCCGAGCTCGCCGCCCCAGGCCTGCGCGACCAGCGGCGAGCGGCCGACGACCGCGATGACGTGCTCCTCCAGGCCGGCCTTGTGCAGGGTGCGGCGGAACGTCGGCAGCGTGTCCATCAGCCCCACCTCCGGGTCGACCACGGTCGGGTCGTGGTACTCCCAGCCCGGCTGCTGCTCCTCGCTGCCCCGGTGGTGGTCGACGGTCACCGCGACCGTCCCCGCCTGCCGGGCGGCGTCGGCGAGCAGGATCGTGGACCGCCCGCAGTACGTCCCGACCTCCAGGAGCGGCAGGCCGAGCTTGGCCGCCTCGGTGGCGGCCTCGTACAGCGCGAGCCCCTCCACGACGGGCATGAACCCCTTGGCCGCCTCGAAGGCGGCAAGGATCTCGGGAGCGGGCTCGGCGGCCATGGGTCCTCCTACTGGCGGGTACGCGGATACGCGCGCCCATCGTGCCCTACGCGCCCGCCCCCCGACACCGTCAGGCCCCCGCCGGCACCGCCCGGGTGCCGGTCAGGCCCCCGCCGGCACCGCCCGGGTGCCGGTCAGGGCCCGCCGGCACCGCCCGGGTGCCGGTCAGGCCCCCGCCAGCACCGCCCGCAGCTTCCGTATGCCCGCGGCCCACGTGTCGTCGCCGGACTCCTCCCACAGTTCGAGGAGCTCCGACTCCGGCCCGAGCGTGCGGTCCAGGGCGGCGACGGCGAGCGGGCGCAGGGCCGCGGGGAGTTCGGGCAGCGGCTGCTTCGGCCCGTACGAGGTCGCGACCGCCTCCCCGCCCGGGCACCCCGCGGCGACCAGCGCCGCCGCCGCGACGGCCTGTGCGGCGTAGTCCGAGTCCAGGTAGGCGTCCTCCCCGGTCCCGACCACCTCCTGGAACGCCGCCCGCAGCACCTCCGCCCGCCGCTCGGCGGGCGCTTCGTCGACGCGCCACGAGAAGTCGGCGGCGGCGTCGTTGTCGAACGGACCGATGTCCCAGGTGCCCATGGTGTGCTCACTCTCTCCGTCGTACGGGGTGTGGTTCGACAGCGATCGTGACAGGCGCCACTGACAACGGGCCGCCTCCGGTGTGGCACGCCGTCAGTCGTCGACGCCCAGGTCTCTGCGCATGGCGTCCTTCATCGCGCCCAGGAAGGGCCAGACGTCCTGGTGGAGCGCGTCCTCCATGGCCGCCAGCTCCGCCGCGTGCGCGTCGGGGTCGTCCAGGTACGTCCGGAGCGATCCGTACGCTCCGAGGAGCCGTTGCCTGGCCTGGCCGACGTGCTGCCGAACGGGGGCCGGGGCGATCATCTGGGACTCCGCGAAGCAGTCCCGGAAGGCGCCCCTGGCCGCCTCCAGGGTCTCCAGGGAGGCGGCTTCGTCCTCGCCGCGCCGCACCGCGTGCAGGTGGTTCGTCATCGAGGTCAGGAAGTGGCGTGCCGTGGTGTTCAGCGCGATGTAGCACGCGCGCCGGCGCTCCAGGCTCTCGCGCTGCCGTTGCCGCTCCTGCTCCGCGTGGGCCGACCGCTCGGCGTGGGCGTGCTCCTCGCGCCGCTGCTCGGCGGCGGCCCGGAGCTCCAGGAGCTTGGTGCGCTCCGCGCGGCTCTGCGTCAGCAGCGCCGCGCCGAGCGTTCCGGCCACACCGACCACGGCGATCAGCAGCGCCGTCAGGCTCGCGTTCATGGTGTTCCCCCCGTGCGTGAAGCGGTCCTCCGGACGATCCTTGCACGGCGCGGAGCCTCCGTCCGCTGTCCATGTGCCCCCTGACGCCCTGCATCTGACTTATCGTCAGCTCTTCCGTCGCAATGGAACGTGTTCTAGTCTGCGCCGCATGGGCATCGCCATCACGCACGAACAGCGGGAGCTCGGCCGGTCCGTCCGGGGCTGGCTCGCCCGGGCCGTACCGTCCGAGGAGGTGCGCAAGCACCTCGACGTCCCCGGCGCCGCCGCCGGGCGCCCCGCCTACTGGGACGCCGCCGTCGGACAGGGGCTCCTCGGACTGCACCTCCCCGAGGAGTACGGGGGCGGGGGCGGCGACCTCGGAGACCTCGTCGTCGTCGTGGAGGAGGCCGCGCGGGCGCTGCTCCCGGGGCCGTACCTCGGCTCCGTCCTCGCCGCCGAGGTCCTCCACCGGGCCGGCGGCCACGGGGAGCTCGTCGCCGCGATCGCCGGCGGCGAGCGGATCGCCGCCGTCGCCCTCGGCGGCACCGGCAGCCTCACCGCCGTCCGCGCCGACGGCGGCTACCTGCTCGACGGCCTCGCCCCGCCCGTCCTCGGCGGCGCCCAGGCCGACCTGCTGCTCCTCCGCGCCGCCACCGCCGACGGCTCCGTCTGGCTCGCCGTGGACACCGCCGACGCCGAGGGGCTGACCGTACGGCCCCACGAGAGCGCCGACCCGACCCGGCCCACCGCCGAGGTCACCGCCCGCGCCGCCCACGTCCCCGCCGCCCGCGCCCTCGACCTCGAACCCGGCCTCGTCCGCGACCTCGCCGCCGTCCTCCTCGCCGCCGACGCCTGC
Source organism: Streptomyces sp. NPDC020807 (assembly GCF_040641575.1). Classification (NCBI taxonomy): domain Bacteria; kingdom Bacillati; phylum Actinomycetota; class Actinomycetes; order Kitasatosporales; family Streptomycetaceae; genus Streptomyces; species Streptomyces sp. NPDC020807. The sequence continues at coordinate 281,598 of NZ_JBFADU010000004.1, read as the reverse complement.
GGCACCGCCGCCCGCGCCGTCGACACCGCCGCCGAACACGCCCGCACCCGCGAGCAGTTCGGCCGCCCCATCGGACAGTTCCAGGGCGTCAAACACCTCTGTGCCGACATGCTCGTCCGGCTCGAACAGGCCCGCGCCCTCGCCTGGGACGCCGCCCGCGCCACCCACGACCCCGCCCGCTCCCTCACCGCCGCCCTCGCCGCCGCCACCGCCCTCGACGCCGCCTTCACCTGCGCCAAGGACTGCATCCAGATCCTCGGCGGCATCGGCTTCACCTGGGAACACGACGCCCACCTGCTCCTGCGCCGCGCCCTCGTCGCCCGCCAGCTCCTCGGCACCGGCGACCACCACCGCCTCGCCGCCCTCCGGCACGCCGCCGACGGCGCCCGCCGCGGCCTCCGCCTCGACCTGCCGCCCGAGGCCGACCCGTACCGCACCGCCGCCCGCGAAGCCGTCGCCCCCGCCGCCGGACTCGACCCGGCCGCCGCCCGGCGCGCCCTCGCCCCCACCGGCTACGCGGCACCGCACCTCCCGGAGCCGTACGGCCTCGGCGCGGGCCCGCTCCAGCAGCTCGCGGTGCAGAAGGAGCTGGAGGAGGCCGGGATCACCGTCGCCGGACTCGGCATCGGCGCCTGGGTCGTCCCCTCGCTCCTCGCCCACGGCACCCCCGCCCAGCAGGCCGAGCACCTCGCCCCCACCCTGCGCGGCGAACGCCTCTGGTGCCAGCTCTTCTCCGAACCCGAGGCCGGGTCCGACCTCGCCTCCCTCCGCACCCGCGCCGAACGCGCCGAGGACGGGACCTGGCGGATCACCGGCCAGAAGGTGTGGACGAGCGCCGCCCAGTGGGCCCACCACGGCATCCTGCTCGCCCGGACCGACCCCACCGCCCCCAAGCACAAGGGGCTCACCTACTTCCTCGTCGACATGAGGAACACCCCGGGGATCGACATCCGGCCGCTCAAGGAGATCACCGGCGACTCCCTCTTCAACGAGGTCTGGTTCGACGGGGCCGTCCTGCCCGCCGACGCCGTCGTCGGCGAGGTGAACGACGGCTGGCGGGTCGCCCGCAACACCCTCGGCAACGAGCGCGTCCACATGGCCGACCAGGTCGTCTTCGACAGCGGCCTCGAAGCCCTCATCCAGCGCGCGGAACAGGCGGACGGCGCCACCCGCGTACGGATCGGGGGCCTCCTCGCCGAGGCCCACGCCCTCGCCTGCATCGGCCTGCGCACCACCCTGCTCCAGGTCTCCGGCCTCGAACCGGGCGCGGGCGCCTCCGTCCGCAAGCTCGTCCAGACCCTCCACCAGCAGAAGGTCGCCGAGCTCACGCTCGAACTCCTCGGCCCGGACGGCGCCCTGCGCGAGGGCCCCGGCGAACGGGCCCTGCACGGACTGCTCATGTCCCGCTGCCTGACCATCGCGGGCGGCACCACCCAAGTACAGCTGAATGTCGTCGCCGAGCGCCTGCTCGGCCTGCCGAGAGACTGAGGGGAGCCACGATGACCGCCAAGGCCTACGTCGTCGGCGTCGGGATGACGAAGTTCGAGAAGCCGGAGACCCGGGACTGGCAGTACTGGGACATGGCCGGGGAGGCCGGCACCGCCGCCCTCGCGGACGCCGGGATCCCGTACGGCAGCGTGGAACAGGCCGTCGTCGGCTACTGCTTCCAGGCCTCCACCGCAGGACAGCGTGCCGTGTACGAGCTCGGTCTCACCGGCATCCCCGTCTACAACCTCAACAACAACTGCGCGACCGGCTCCACCGCCCTCATGACCGCCCGGCAGTTCGTCGAGGGCGGCGTCGCCGACTGCGTCCTCGCCCTCGGCTTCGAGAAGATGACCAAGGGCGCCCTGGGCGGCGGCGCGGGCGCCGGCGACTTCAAGACCTCGCCCGTCGCCCGCCACTACGGCATCATGGCCGCCGCCCACGGCTTCGAGATGTCCCCGCCCACCGCCCAGATCTTCGGCAACGCGGCCCGGGAGCACATGGAGCGGTACGGGACGACGGAGGTGCAGCTCGCCGCCGTCGGCGCCAAGAACCACCAGCACTCGGCGAACAACCCCAACGCCCAGTTCCAGGACGTCTACACGGTCGACGAGATCCTCGCCGCCAAGACCGTCCACCGGCCGCTCACCAAGCTCCAGTGCTCGCCGACCTCCGACGGCGCGGCGGCGGTGCTCGTCGTCTCCGAGCGGTTCGTCGAGGAGTTCGGGCTGCGGGAGAAGGCGGTGGAGATCGCGGGCCAGGCGATGACCACCGACACCGACGCGTCCTTCGCCTCGGGCTCCTGCATCGACGCCGTCGGCCGCCCCATGTCGCGGGAGGCGGCCCGTCTCGCGTACGAGCGCTCCGGGCTCGGCATCGAGGACGTGGACGTCGTCGAGCTCCACGACTGCTTCTCCATCAACGAGCTGCTGACGTACGAGGCGCTCGGCATGTGCGCGGAGGGCGCCTCGGGCAAGCTCGTCGAGTCCGGCGCGACGACGTACGGCGGCCGCTGGGTCGTGAACCCCTCCGGCGGCCTCATCTCCAAGGGCCACCCGCTCGGCGCGACCGGCCTGGCGCAGGCGGCGGAGCTGGTGTGGCAGCTGCGGGGCGAGGCGGGGCCGAGGCAGGTGCCGGGGGCGCGGGTCGGGCTCGCGCACAACATCGGTCTGGGCGGGGCGGCCGTGGTGACGCTGCTGCGGAAGTCCTAGGTCCACGCCTGGGTCGATATCCGGATGTACGGGGCAGGAGCGGTCTGCGACCATGACACCCATGCCGCAGACCGACGCCACCGACGCCACCGACGTCACCGACTCCGCCACGAGCGCCCCTCCCCGACCGCCCCGCCCCCTCCGCCCCTGGCTGATCGTCGCGACCGCCTGCGCGGGCCAGTTCCTCGTCGTCCTCGACGTCTCCGTCGTGAACGTCGCCCTGCCCTCGATGCGCACCGACCTCGGCCTGTCGCCGCTCGGCCTCCAGTGGGTCCTGAACGCGTACGCCATCGCCTTCGCGGGCTTCATGCTGTTCGGCGGCAGGGCGGCCGACCTGTACGGGCGGAAGGCGGTGTTCCTGCTCGGGCTCGGGCTCTTCACGGCGGCCTCGGTCGTCGGCGGCCTGGCGCCGTCGGGGCCGTACCTGATCGGCGCGCGGGCGGTGCAGGGCCTCGGTGCCGCCTTCCTGTCGCCGGCGACGCTGACCCTGATCACCGGCGCGGTCCCGGCGGGCCCGGCCCGCACCCGCGCGATCGGCACGTGGGCGGCGGTCGGCGCGGCCGGCGGCGCGGCGGGCGGGTTCGTCGGCGGGGCGCTCGTGGACCTGCTGTCCTGGCGCTGGGTCCTCCTCATCAACATCCCCGTCGGCATGGTCGTCCTCGTCGCCGCCGCGCTCGGCCTCCGCGAGACCGGCAAGGGCACGGGCCGCCGCCTCGACCTGCCCGGCGCCGTCCTCGTCACGGCGGGCCTGGCCACCCTGGCGTACGGGATCGGGCGCACCGAGGAGACGTCCTGGACCGACCCGTCCGTCCTCCTCACCCTCCTGGGAGGTCTCGTCCTCCTGGCCGCCTTCGTCGCGGTGGAGGCCCGCGCCGAGGTCCCGCTGATGCCGCTGTCCCTCTTCCGCAACCGCGCGGTGACGGCGGCCAACGTGGCGATCCTGCTGTGCGGTTCGACGTCCTTCGGCATGTGGTTCTTCATGACGGTGTACGCGCAGAACGTGCTCGGCTACACCCCGCTCCAGGCGGGCCTGGCGCTCGTCCCCAGCTCGCTCAGCGTGATCCTCGGCTCCAAGGCGGCCCCGCGCCTCATGCGGACGCTCGGCGCCCGGAACGTCGCCGTGGCCGGCGCGCTCATCGGCGCGGCGGGCTTCGCCTGGCAGTCGACGCTGACCGCCGACGGCACCTTCCTGGGCACGATCCTCGGCCCCGGCATCCTCATGATGCTCGGCCTCGGCCTCGCCACGACCCCGCTCGCCACCCTCGCGACGAGCGGCGCGGCCCCGGGCGACGCGGGCCTGGTCTCGGGCCTCGTCAACACCTCCCGCACGATGGGCGGAGCCCTGGGCCTCGCGGTCCTGTCGACGGTCGCGGCCTCGGCGTCCGCCGCCGCCTCGGGCGCCCTGGTCCCGGGCTACGCGACGGCCTTCCGCGCGGCGACGGGCATCCTCGTCGTGGCGGCGGCCTTCATGGCGCTGGCCCTGCCGAAGCAGCCGCGGCGCGCGGACTGAACACCGGCGGCGGCCCGCGGCCGCCCCCGCCGCTACAACCACCCCTGCTGACGCGCCGCCCGCACCGCCTCCATGCGGTTGCGGGTGGACGTCTTGCCGATCGCCGACGACAGGTAGTTGCGGACGGTGGACTCGGAGAGGCGGAGCTTCGCCGCGATGTCCGCGACCGTCGCCCCGTCCACCGAGGCGGCGAGAGCCTCCCGCTCGCGGGCGGTCAGCGGGTTCGGACCCGCGCCGAGCGCCGCCGCGGCGAGCGCGGGGTCGATGACCGTCTCCCCGCGCAACGCCATCCGCACGGCCTCCGCGAGCTCCTCGACCGGCCCGTCCTTGACGAGGAACCCGACCGCGCCCGCCTCCATGGCGCGGCGCAGATATCCGGGCCGGCCGAAGGTCGTCAGAATCAGCACCCGGCACTCCGGCGCCTGATCCCGCAGGTCCGCCGCGGCGTCGAGCCCCGACCGCCCCGGCAGCTCGATGTCGAGCAGGGCCACGTCGGGCCGGGCGAGCAACGCCGCGTCGACGACCTCGTCCCCACGCCCCACCTGCGCCACGACCTCGATGTCGTGCTCCATCCCGAGCAACAGCGCGAGCGCGCCGCGCATCATGCCCTGGTCCTCGGCGAGAAGGACGCGCACCGACTTCACGGGGCGGTGGTCCTGCGGCATCTCGGTCATGGACAACAGCGTAGGTCCGCCCCCACGACACCGCGCCGCGGTCGGGCTACCGGCTGCTCAGCGGTGGCCTCCGTACGAGGCGATCAGCGCGTCCACCACGGCCGCCGCGTCCGCCTCGGCCACGCCCTCGGGGTACTCCGGGAGCAGGTCGTCCCAGACGGGCATCCACGACCCGTACAGCTGGCTCTGGCCCTCGGGGCGGGCGAAGAACCAGATGTGGAGGTGGGCGCCGCCGTCGCCGATGCGATAGACGTGGGCCCGCGAGACATGCGGGAGCGCCTGGACGTGGCGGGCGATGTGCGTGCTGAGCACGCCCAACTCGGCCGCCAGGTCGTCGGGCAGGTCCGCCAGGTCGTGGTGGTCGAGCGGGTGCAGCATCAGCACCAGCGGCACGCCGGCCTTCGGTATCCGGGTGAGCCGCCACCGCTCGTCGAACCAGATGCCCTCCTCGCCGCTGCGGCACGATGCGCAGTCCGCCGGGTCCTCCCCGTGCCGGGGAGGCTCGGGCAGTACCGGCGGGCGCAGAGGCGCGACGCGCAGGCCGTCCGGTTCGAACGGGCTGATGTCCCACCCCGTCATACGGGCCAGGGGGAGCCGTCGTTCGGCGTCGGCGGCGGTCGTCGCGTGGTCGTAGAACTCGTCGGGTCGCAGTGCCATGGGCGAAGGCTACTGGCGTTCGAGGGTGCCGTCGCTCGCGGTGCCCGAGCCCGTCTCCGTGGGGAGCTCGGCCGTGACCCGGAAGCCGCCCCGGGGGCCCGGGCCCGTCGTCAGGGTGCCGCCTGCCGCCGCGACCCGTTCGCGCAGGCCGACCAGGCCGGTGCCGGGCGCCTGTCCCAGCGGGCCGCGGCCGTCGTCCGTCACGGTGAGGCGGATCCGGTCGGGCGTGCCGTCGAGGGCGATCACGCAACTCGTCGCCCCGCTGTGGCGGATGGCGTTGGTCGCGGACTCCCGTACGACCCAGCCGAGCAGCGCCTCCGTCTGCGGCTCCGGAAGCGGGCCCGCCTGGTGTACGACCGGGGAGATGCCCGCTGAGGAGAGCGCGTCGCGTGCCCGGTCCAGCTCCGCCGTGAGGCTGCCCTCGCGGTAGCCGGTGACGGCCTCGCGGATCTCGGTGAGGGCCTGGCGGCCCACCGACTCGATGTCGCCCACCTGGGCGAGTGCGGCGTCCAGGTCGTGCGGGGCGAGCCGCCGCGCGGCCTCCGACTTCACGACGATCACCGAGAGGGTGTGGCCCAGCAGGTCGTGCAGGTCGCGGGAGAACCGCAGTCGTTCCTTCTCGACAGCCGCCCTGGCCAGCTCCTCCCGGGTCACCAGCAGCTGCCGGACCGTCTCGTCGAGCGCGAGGATCGCGGCCGTCACCATCACGGAGATGAACGTGCCGTACACGATGCCGACGGAGTCCCAGTCGTCCCGCCAGAACGTCACCGCGCCCACCGCTCCGACCAGCGGGAACGTGATCAGAGGCAGCAGCTTGCCGCGCCGGACCACCGCCCCGACCGCGAGGCCCAGGAGCGGGAAGAGGAGCAGCCACTCGCGGCCGTAGCCGGTGGCGAGCGCGAACGTGAGAACGGCGAAGAGCGCGAGGAGACCCCAGGTTCGCGGGGTCTTCCTGCGGTGCGGGTCGAAGGCGCGGAAGACGAGGACGACGTACAGCGTGGCGAAGCCGAGCAGTCCGAGCCCGCCGGCCCAGGGGTACGGCGCCTCGCCGCGGAGGAGGTGGGAGAGCGCGCCGCCCGCCATCAGGAGCCAGGGCAGCAGGCTCAGCCCGGTCGGCCCGCGCCCCGACCGGGCCCGCGCTCGCTTCCGTACCCCCGTGACCGCCTTCGCGACCCGTCCGTTCCGCACGCCCGCTCCCTACGCCGTCCTCGCCGAACGACGGTACGAGACGGCCGCGTACGCGCCGAACAGCGCCGTCCACACCGCGACGACCGTCGGGGCCGTCACCCCCGGGGCCGTCCCGTCCGCCACGGACACGCCCAGCTCCGCGAAAGGGTGGGTGGGGGTGTAGGCGGAGAGGACGCGGAGCCAGTCGGGGAAGAGGGCGGCGGGGAACCAGAGGCCGCCGACGACGGCGAGCCCGAGGTTGCACGCGACGTTGACGACGCCGGCCGTCTGGGGCGTGTGCCGGTAGCCGTTGCCGAGGCCGAGCAGGGTGAAGGGGAGCGAGCCGAGCCAGAGGACGAGAGCGACGGCCGGCCACTGCCAGGCGTCCAGGCGGACGCCGTTGGCCAGGCCACCCGCGAGGAGGACGCCCCCGATCGCGGGGAGCACGACCACCGACCCGGTCAGGGCGCGGCCCGTCACGATCTGGCGGGGTGTCATGGGAGTGACCCGCAACTGCCGGAGCCAGCCGGTGGACTTGTCCTCGGCGATCCCGGTGCCGACGGAGAGGGCCGCACCGAGCGCTCCGTACGCCGCCATGCCGACCATCGCGGCCGTCCTGTGCCCGCCGTCGACCGTGCCGAGGTTGGTGAAGAGGAGGTACATCATCACCGGGACGCCGATCGTCGCGATGGTGAAGCCGGGGTCGCGCAGAGTGCGGCGCACTTCGAGCCGGACGTACGCGGTGATCATCGGACGCTCTCCAGAGGCGTGGGCACCGGGGACGGTCGGTGGGTGAGGGCGAGGAAGGCGTCGCCGAGGGAGGCCGGAGCGACGTCGAGGGAACGGATCGCGTCCCGCTCCGCGAGCGCGCGGACGGTCGCGTCGGGATCGCTCGTGCGCAGCCGGGCCCGGTCGCCGCGGAGCTCGTACGACGTGACGCCGGGGAGCAGCCCGAGCCACTCGGTCGTGCCGCCGCCGAGGTCGAAGGAGACGTGGCCGCCGCCGGCGGCCCGCTTGAGCTCCCCGGTCGTGCCGTCGGCGCGCACCCGACCGGATTCGAGGACGACGATCCGGTCCGCGTGCGCGTCGGCCTCCTCCAGATAGTGCGTGGAGAACAGGACGGTGTTGCCGCGGAGCGCGTAGCCGCGCAGGGAGCCCCAGAACTCCTGCCGGGCCTCGACGTCGAGAGCGGCCGTCGGCTCGTCCAGGACGACCAGTTCCGGGTTGCCGGCAAGGGCGACGGCGAAGCGGACCCGCTGGACCTGCCCACCGGAAAGCCGGTCGACGCGGCGGCCGGCCAGCTCGGTCAGCCCGGAGACGGCGAGCACTTCCCCGACCGGCATCGGTGCGGGGTGGGTGCGGGCGACGAACGTGACGAGTTCGCGGACGGTGACCCGCGGTACGGGCCGACCCTCCTGGAGCATCGCACCGACCCGGCCGGCGGCGACGGCGCGGGCCGGTGTGGCGCCGAAGAGGGAGACGCGGCCGGTGTCGGGCTCGTCGAGGCCGAGGAGCAGGCCGATGGCGGTGGACTTTCCCGCGCCGTTCCGTCCGAGCAGGGCCACGGTCTCGCCCCGTCGGACGGTGAGGTCGAGCCCGTCGACGGCGCGGACCGTCCCGTGGATTCTGGAGGCGGCCTCGAAGGTGACCGCGGGTGCGTCTGTCATACGGATGACGCTAGGGATCCGGGTGCCCTTCCCGGCAGGCGCGGACGTACGGACTTGGCGGTGACAAATGTCCTGGGGCATGGATCTGACGTTTCGTCAGTTCGCGCCCTCCGGAAGGGTTCCCAACTCCATGCGCCTCGGCTATACATGGGGTCCACCGACCTAGAACGCGTTCTAGAACGGCCGCGTTCCGGGACGGTCCCGCGCGGCCTCGGTGCGACCGACGGTGCGGACGGTCGCGCCGAGGTCTTTTTCGTGTCCCGCCCACGAGGAGCAGCAGCCCGATGCCGATCGACCCCGCCAAGGCCGTCGCCGCCGAACCCCGCAGCGCCGAGATCTCCTGGGACCACAAGGACGTCCAGCTCTACCACCTGGGACTCGGCGCGGGCGTGCCCGCGACCGATCCCGACGAGCTGCGGTACACCCTGGAGTCCCGGCTCCACGTGCTGCCCAGCTTCGCCACCGTCGCGGGCGCCGGGATGGCGGTCGCCGGGGGGCTCTCCGCCCCCGGCGTCGACGTCGACCTCGCCGCCGTCCTGCACGGCGGCCAGACCGTCACCCTCCACCGGCCGCTGCCCGTCAGCGGCCGGGCCGTCTCCACCTCGCGCGTCGCCGCCGTGTACGACAAGGGCAAGGCCGCCGTCCTCGTCCTGCGCACCGAGGCGTCCGACGACGACGGGCCGCTGTGGACCAACGACGCGCAGATCTTCGTCCGGGGAGAGGGCGGCTGGGGCGGGGACAGGGGCCCCTCCGAGCGGCTGCCGCTTCCGGAGCGCGCCCCCGACGCCACCGTCGAGCGGCCGATCCGCGAGGAGCAGGCGCTGCTCTACCGGCTCTCCGGCGACTGGAACCCGCTCCACGCCGACCCCGAGTTCGCCAAGCTCGCCGGCTTCGACCGGCCGATCCTGCACGGCCTGTGCTCGTACGGCATGACCCTCAAGGCCGTCGTCGACACCCTCCTCGGCGGGGACGTCACCCGCGTCCGCTCGTACCGCACGCGCTTCGCCGGAATCGTCTTCCCCGGCGAGACCCTCCGCGTCCGGATGTGGGCCGAGGAGGGCCGCGTCCAGGTGACGGTCACCGCCGTCGAGCGCGACGACGCCACCGTCCTCGCCGACACCGTCGTCGAACACTCCTGATCCGTAGTAGATCCGCGATCCGCACCGATTGGAGCCGCACCATGCGCGCAGCCGTACTGCACGAGATCGGCCAGGACAAGCTGGAGGTCCTCGACGACGTCGAGGCGGTGGGCTTCGGGCCCGGCAAGGTGAAGATCCGGGTACGGGCCACCGGGCTCTGCCACTCCGACGTCTCCGCCATGAGCGGCATCCTCCCGCAGCCCGCCCCCTTCATCCCCGGGCACGAGGGCGCCGGCGAGATCCTCGACGTCGGCGACGGCGTCACCGGGCTCACCCCCGGCCAGCGCGTCCTGCTCTGCTGGCTGCCCGCCTGCGGCACCTGCGCCGCCTGCAAGCGCGGCCAGACGCAGCTCTGCCTGGCCGGGTTCTTCAACGCCGGAGTCCCCAACTTCAAGCGCCCCGGCGGTGACGTCTTCGGCTTCGCCGGCACCGGCACCTTCACCGAGGAGGTCGTCGTCCCCGCCGGCTGCGCCGTGCCCATCCCCGACGACGTCCCCTTCGACATCGCCGCCCTCATCGGCTGCGGCGTCACGACGGGCCTCGGTGCCGCCATCAACACCGCCCAGGTGAAGGCCGGTTCCTCGGTCGCCGTCATCGGCTGCGGCGGCGTCGGCATCTCCGCCATCCAGGGCGCGAAGCTCCAGGGCGCCGCCCAGATCATCGCCGTCGACCCCGTCGAGTCCCGCCGCGAGGCCGCCCTCCGCTTCGGCGCCACCGAGGCCGTCGCCCCCGACGCCCTCGCCGACGCCAAGCAGCGGATCACCGGCGGCGAGGGCTTCGACTACGTCTTCGAGGTCGTCGGCAAGTCCGCCACCGCCCGCACCGCGTACGAGACGACCCGCCGCGGCGGCACCCTCTGCGTCGTCGGCGCCGGGGCCCTCGACGACTTCCTCCAGCTCAACATGTTCGAGCTGTTCTTCGACGAGAAGCGGATCCTCCCCTCCATGTACGGCGGCGGGGACGTCCTCACCTCGTACGAGCGGACCATCGCGCTCTGGCGGGCCGGCCGCATCGACCTGGAGTCGCTCATCACCCACCGGGTCCCGCTGGCCGGCATCAACGAGGCCATCGAGCAGATGCGGACCGGTGTCGCCCTCCGTACCTGCATCGAGATCTGAGAGGACCCCTTCCATGTCACTCCCTCTTGAGGGGCTGAGCGCGATCGTCACCGGCGCCGGGCGCGGTCTCGGCCGCGCCGAGGCGCTCGAACTCGCCCGGCTCGGCGCGGCCGTCGTCGTCAACGACTACGGCCAGCCGGGACGCGACGGCTCCGGCGACGCCTCCGCCGCGCCGGCCGAGGAGGTCGCCGCCGAGATCCGCGCGGCCGGCGGGCGGGCGGTCGCCCACCTCGGCGACGTCTCCGACTTCGAGACGGCCCGCGGCCTGGTCGACCTCGCGGTGAGCGAGTTCGGGAAGCTGGACGTCCTGGTCAACAACGCGGGCATCCTCCGCGACCGGATGGTCTTCTCGATGAGCGAGGACGAGTGGGACTCGGTGATCCGGGTCCACCTCAAGGGCCACTTCAACACCACCCACTTCGCCGCCGTGCACTGGCGGGGCCGCTCCAAGGCGGGGGAGACCGGCGTCTACGGCCGGATCGTCAACACCTCCTCCGAGGCCTTCCTCGCCGGTTCGGCCGGACAGCCGAACTACGCGGCGGCCAAGGGCGGCATCGTCGGCCTCACGACCTCCTCGGCGCTCGCGCTCGCCCGGTACGGGGTGACCGCCAACGCCATCTGCCCGCGGGCCCGCACCCGGATGACCGAGGACGTCTTCGCCGGCTTCGCCGAGCCGACCGGCGAGGGCGACCTCGACCCGCTGTCCCCGGAGCACGTGGCGCCGCTCGTCGGCTACCTCGCCTCCCCGGCCGCGGCCGGGGTCAACGGACAACTGCTCGTCGTCCACGGCGGGATGGTCGCGGTCGTGGACCGGCCGAAGGTGTCGGCGAAGTTCGACACCTCCAAGGAGGCGTTCACGTACGAGGAGCTCGACGGGCTCCTCACGCCGCACTACGCGTCCCGCCCGGCCGGCGAGACCTTCGCCGCGGCCGAGGTGCTCGGCCTGAAGAAGGGCTGAGCGGGGACGGAACCGGTCCAGGGGGGACACGGTGGGGAACGGTGGGGAACGGTGAAGGGCCCCGGGGAGACCCGGGGCCCTTCACCGTCTCGCGTCACCGAATCCGGTCACCGCGCGTCGGGTTCGCGGCGGTGGCGCCCGTGCGGGGAGGACGTGGAGTCCTCCGCCGACGAGGCCTTGCCGCGGTGCTTCCCGGAGCCGTTCGGCTCCTGGCCCTCCGTGCTCGCTTCCGACTTGCTGGAACTCACCGCTGGAACTCACCCCGTAGAAATCGGTCTTGCCGTGCGGCCCGTGAGTCTAACCAGCCGGTTTGCGGTCGGTCAGGGGCGCCTGCTGCAAGGGCACCGGACGGCACACCCGCGGCTCGTCGGCGTCCACCACGACGCCGGGGTCCAAGGCCACCGCGGGGTCCAAGGCCACCGCGGGGTCCGGCTCCGGTTCCGGCGGGACCTCCAGCTCCGCGAGCCCGCACGGCGTCTCGGCCGTCACGTGCGGCAGCCGCAGCACGCCCTCCGCCGTCCACAGCCCCGACCCCGCCAGCCACCCCGCCGGCGCCGCCGCCTGCACCAGGCGGCGCGACGACGGCTCCCAGGTCCCCACCCAGCTCCCGCCGCCCGCGTCGATCCGCAGCGCCACCGAGCAGCTCTCCGGCATCAGCACCTGCCCCGGCTGCACGGCGAAGGGCGTCACCTCCGCGTCGTCCAGCCGCAGGCACTCCGGGAACCGCACCGGCAACAGGCTCCCGAGCACCCCCCAGCCGAGCCGCTCCCGGCCCGGCGACGGCGCGTCGGAGCGGATCAGGAGCAGCCCGCTGTCCGGGTCGGCGAGCAGCAGCCGGTCGTCGCTCTCCTCGGTGATCTGGAGCAGGGGCGTGACCTCGCCACCCCGCTCCAGGTCGACGGCGACGGCCTTCACCGGCCCGTCGCCGAGCCGCCGGTCGAGCGCCAGCATCCGGCCCGTACGGTCCAGCCACACCCCGCCCGAGCAGTCTCCCCTCACCTCCGCGACCTGCTCGGGGCCGAACGCGCCGCCCGCCACCAGCCACAGCGTCGTCGTGTCGGGGCCGACGCACATCGCGTACGCGCAGATGCCGTCGGGCGAGGGCGGCAGCAGGACCAGCCGCTCGGAGCCGGGCGCCTCCACGGCGCCGAGCTGGAGCTCGCCGGTCTCCGGGCCCGTCGGGTAGAGCAGGGAGAACGTGATGCGCCGGCCGTCGACGCGGCGGGCGACCAGGACCCGGCCGTCGGCGAGCGGCAGCACCTGGGTGCCCGGCTCCTCCGGCTGGCCGAGGGGGAGCGGGACGGCGTACGGCTCCGGGCCGTCGAGCGTCCACCGCTCCACGAACAGGGCGTCCCCGGCGCCCGCGAGGCGCGCCGCGTAGGCGCCGTTCGCCGTGATCACGAACGGGCTGTCGTGCCCGAGGTCCCCCTCGCGGCCCTCGTCCTCCCCGGAGTCCTCCCCGGTCTCGATGGCACACGCTGTCATCGACTCGTCACCTCCGGCCCCGAAGCTAGTTTTCGCACTTCCTGCCGAACAACACGACCCCGGTCACTTCACACATAAGGGTGGTCGTCGATCGGTTCGGCCGCGGGGGAGGGGGCGGCTGTGCTGGAGTGGCCGGTGGTGAGTAAGGTAAGGCGAACCTAAGCGGAGTCTGTGGCTCCGTCCAGGTCGTGCCCCCGTCCCCGTACACCCCGTACCAGGAGCTCCGTATGTCCTTCCGCCGCCGCGGTACCGCCACCGTCGTCGCCCTCGCCGCCGCGCTCTCGCTCGCGGCCTGCGGAGGAGGGGACAACGGATCCGACGCCTCCGCGAAGGAGACCAGCGGAGCCAAGGAGGCCCAGGGGGACGCCGGCAAGAAGAAGGACGTCGCCACCGGCGGCAAGGACTTCGGCGACGCCGCCGCCAAGACCGCGGCCATGGGCACGGACGCCAAGGCCGGGCAGTTCCCGCGCACCCTCACCCACGCCCTCGGCACGACCGAGCTCAAGGCCGCGCCCAAGCGGGTCGTCGTCCTCGACGTCGGCGAGCTCGACAACGTCGTCTCCCTCGGCGTCAAGCCCGTCGGCTACGCCCCCTCCGAGGGCGACGACGGCATCCCCGGCTACCTCGCCAAGGACGCCGGCAACCCGAAGTCCGTCGGCACCATCAACAACCTCAACCTCGAGGCCATCGCCAACCTGGAGCCGGACCTCATCCTCGGCAGCCAGCTGCGCGCCGCCGACAAGTACGACGAGCTCTCGCAGATCGCGCCGACCGTCTTCTCCATCCGCCCGGGCTTCACCTGGAAGGAGAACTACCTCCTCAACGCCGCCGCGCTCGACAAGACCGCCGAGGCGAAGACGAAGCTCGCCGCGTACGAGACGAAGGCCAAGCAGCTCGGCACGGACGTCGGTCCCGACAAGCCGACCATCTCCATGGTCCGCTACCTCCCCGGCAAGATCCGCCTGTACGCGAAGGCCTCCTTCATTGGCACGATCCTCGAGGACGCCGGTCTGCCGCGGCCCAAGAACCAGCAGATCAACGAGCTCGCCGCCGAGATCAGCCCCGAGAAGATCGACGAGGCGGACGCCGACTGGATCTTCACCGGCGTCTACGGCGACGCCAAGGCCACCAAGAAGAGCGCCGCCCAGGCCAACCCGCTCTGGAAGAACCTGGGCGCCGTCAAGAAGGGCCAGGCGAAGGACGTCCCGGACGAGACCTGGTACCTCGGCCTCGGCGTCACGGCCGCGAACAGCGTCCTCGACGACCTGCGCGCCGACCTCGTGAAGTAGTTGTCCACAGCCCAGATCTGCGGGGCGCGGAAGAAAGGTAGCCTTTCTCCCGTGCCCCGTCTGTCTGAAGTCATCGCCGAGCTCGACGCCCTCTGGCCGCCAGAGCGCGCCGAGTCGTGGGACGCCGTCGGCACCGTCTGCGGCGATCCCGACGCCGAGATCGGCCGCGTCCTCTTCGCGGTCGACCCCGTCCAGGAGATCGCCGACGAGGCCGTCGCCCTCGGCGCCGACCTCCTCGTCACCCACCACCCGCTCTACCTGCGCGGTACGACGACGGTCTCGGCCGGCCACTTCAAGGGCCGCGTCGTGCACGGACTCATCAAGAACGACATCGCGCTCCACGTCGCGCACACCAACGCCGACACCGCCGACCCCGGCGTCTCCGACGCCCTCGCCGGCGCGCTCGACCTCCGGGTCGTCGGCCCCCTCGTGCCCGAGAACAACCTCGGCCGGATCTGCGAGCTCGACCGCCCCGAGACCCTCGCCGAGTTCGCCGCCCGCGCCGCGAAGCGACTGCCGTCCACCGCGCAGGGCATCCGTGTCGCGGGCGACCCCGGCATGACCGTCCGCCGCGTCGCCGTCAGCGGCGGCTCCGGCGACAGCCTCTTCGGAGCCGTACGGGCCGCCGGAGTGGACGCCTTCCTCACCGCCGACCTGCGCCACCACCCGGCCTCCGAGCAGACCCAGCAGTCGCCGCTCGGCCTGGTCGACGCCGCCCACTGGGCCACCGAATGGCCCTGGTGCGAGCAGGCCGCCGCGCAGCTCGACGAGATTTCCGACCGCCACGGCTGGGGCCTCCGCGTCCACGTCTCGAAGACGGTCACCGACCCCTGGTCCTCCCACCACACCTCCCCTGGAGCCCCCAACTGAACGCCGCGCCCGCCGACCAGATCCGCCTCCTCGACGTCCAGGCCCTGGACGTACGACTCCAGCAGCTCGCCCACAAGCGCAAGTCGCTGCCCGAGCACGCCGAGATCGAGTCGCTGACCAAGGACCTCACCCAGCTGCGCGACCTGCTCGTCGCCGCGCAGACGGAGGAGAGCGACTGCGGCCGCGAGCAGACCAAGGCCGAGCAGGACGTCGACCAGGTCCGCCAGCGCGCCGCGCGCGACCAGCAGCGGCTCGACTCCGGCGCCGTCTCCTCCCCGAAGGACCTGGAGAACCTCCAGCGCGAGATCGTCTCCCTCGCCAAGCGCCAGGGCGACCTGGAGGAGGTCGTCCTCGAGGTCATGGAGCGCCGCGAGTCCGCGCAGGAGCGCGTGACCGAGCTGTCCGGCCGGGTCGAGGCCGTGCAGGCCAAGGTGGACGACGCCACCGCGCGCCGCGACGCCGCGACGGCCGAGCTGGACACCGAGGCGGGCGCCGTCACGAAGGAGCGCGAGGTCGTCGCCGGTGCCGTCCCGGACGACCTCCTGAAGCTGTACGACCGCCTGCGCGAGAAGCAGGGCGGCATCGGCGCGGCCCGGCTGCACCAGCGCCGCTGCGAGGGCTGCCGCCTGGAGCTCGACGTCACCGAGGTGAACGAGATCCGCGCCGCCGCGCCCGACAAGGTCGTCCGCTGCGAGAACTGCAGCCGCATCCTGGTCCGCACCTCGGAGTCCGGCCTGTAATGACCTCTTCACGCGAGCTGATCGTCGAGGCGGACGGCGGCTCCCGGGGCAACCCGGGGCCCGCCGGTTACGGCGCCGTGGTCCTTGACCCGGTGACGGGCGAGACGCTCGCGGAGGCGGCCGAGTACATCGGCGTGGCGACGAACAACGTCGCCGAGTACAAGGGCCTGGTCGCCGGCCTCAAGGCGGCCATGGCGCTCTTCCCCGACGCCACGGTCCACGTCCGCATGGACTCCAAGCTCGTGGTGGAGCAGATGTCCGGGCGCTGGAAGATCAAGCACCCGGACATGAAGCCGCTGGCGGCGGAGGCGGGCCGGATCTTCCCGTCGGGCCGGGTCCGGTACGAGTGGATCCCCCGCGAGCTGAACAAGCACGCGGACCGGCTCGCCAACGAGGCGATGGACGCGGGCAAGCGCGGCCGCCAGTGGGAGCCGTCCGGCTCGACGGCCGCCCTCGACGCCTCGGCGGCCCGCAACGCGGCCGCCCCGCCCCCGTCGGGTCCGCCCGGCGACGCGGCGGCGGGCGCGGCCCGAGCCCGCGCGGCCCTGACGGGCACGCCGTCCGGAGCGCCGACGACCCCCGCCGGCACGGGCCTGGGCACGGGTGCCTGGCCCACGCCGACCCCGGCCCCGCAGCCGGGCGACGGCCTGTTCGCGGCGGAGGCCGTGACGTCGGGAACCGCACCGGTCGCCTCCGGCGACTTCGAAGCCGAGGCGGCCGCCGCGGCCGCGACCGGCCACGCTGCACGGGCCCACACGAAGAGCGGCACGACCGCTGCAACCGCCCCGACCACGGCGCCCGGGACGACCACGGCGTCCGGGACGACCACGGCGTCCGGCCTGGCCACGGCTCCCGGCTCCGCCGCGGTGCCGGGCCCGGCCACAGAGTCCGGCCCGGCCACGGAGTCCGACCCGGCCACGGCTCCCGACTCCGCCTCGGCGGCTGGTTCGGCCTCGACGGCCAACTCCGCCGCGACGGCCGGCTCCGCCTCGACGGCCGGTGCCGTCTCCTCCGCCCCCCGCCAGGGGTGGACCGGACCCGACATGGGGGCGCCCGCCACCTTCGTGCTGTTGCGGCACGGGGAGACCGCGCTCACGCCCGAGAAGCGGTTCTCCGGGAGCGGGGGGTCCGATCCGGAGCTGTCGGCGGCCGGGCTGCGGCAGGCCGAGGCCGTGGCCGAGGCGTTGGCCGCGCGGGGGACCATCCAGGAGATCGTGAGCTCGCCGCTCACCCGGTGCCGCCAGACCGCCGCCGCCGTCGCCGCCCGGCTCGGGCTCGACGTGCGGATCGAGCGCGGGCTGCGCGAGACGGACTTCGGTGCCTGGGAGGGGCTCACCTTCGGTGAGGTCCGCGAGCGGTACCCGGCGGACCTCGACGACTGGCTCGCCTCCCCGAAGGCCGCGCCGACCGGCGGCGGCGAGAGCTTCGCCGCCGTCACCCGGCGCGTCTCCGCCGCGCGGGACCGGCTGACCGCCGCGTACGCCGGCCGGACGGTCCTTCTCGTCACCCACGTCACCCCGATCAAGACCCTGGTCCGGCTCGCCCTCGGCGCCCCGCCGGAGGCCCTGTTCCGCATGGAGCTGTCGGCCGCCTCGATCTCGGCCGTGGCCTACTACGCCGACGGCAACGCCTCGGTGCGGCTCCTCAACGACACCTCCCACCTGCGCTGACGAACCGTCCGCAAACGGCTGGACCCCGGCCCGGCCGCGTACCACCATCGACTCCATGACCTGGACCTTCACCGAGGACGCCGACGCCTTCCGGACCGCCGCCGCCGGCCTGCTCGCCGCCGAGGCGACCCGCAACACCGCCGTCCTGACCCTCATGGGCGCCGCCGGGCGGCTCGGCTGGTGGACCGAGGCCGACGGCCGGGTCACGGGGGTGCTCGCGGTGTCCCCGCCGCGCGTCCCCGCCTTCGGCGCCGTGACCGTGGAGGCCGCCCGCGCGCTCGTCCTGCCGGAGGGGGAGGAGCCCACCGCCGTACGGGGGGAGACCGCGGCCGTCGAGGCGTACGCGGAGGCCACCGGCCGCCCCTGGCGCCCCACGGTCCGCATGCGGCTCTTCCGCCTCGGCGAGCTCACGGAGCCCGACCCGCCCCCGGCCGGCCGCGCCCGCCGGGCGGTCGCCGCGGACCTGCCGCTCCTCACCGGCTGGACCCGGGAGTTCGCGCTGGCCATCGGAGAGGAGCCCGCCGAGGACTACACGGGCTTCGTCACCGACCGGATCTCCGACGGCCGCCTCTGGCTCTGGGAGGCGGCCGACGGCCGCCCCGTCTCGATGGCCGCCGTCTCCCGGACGATCGAGGGCCAGGCGCGCGTCCACCTCGTCTACACCCCGGCCGCCGAACGCGGCCGGGGGTACGCGGCGGGGGCCACCGAGGCGGTGAGCCGCGCCGCCCTGGACGCCGGCGTCGCCCACGTCCTCCTCTTCACGGACCTCGCCAACCCCATCAGCAACGCCCTGTACCAGCGGCTCGGCTACCGCCCGGTGACCGACCACCTGGGCGTGGAGTTCGAGCCCTCGCCACCGAACGTATGATCGCCGCCGGATCCAAGGGGAAGGTGGGGGCGTGGAGAGCTCGCTGTCGGGCAGGGGAATCAGTGCGAGATTCAACGGGGCGCGCCTGAGCGTCGTCCGTGACGGCACGACCTGGACGATCCCGCTCCGGGCTATCGCGTACGTCGGGGGCGCGGCGGACCGCGCCGAGGTGCGGATCGCGATCTCCGGCCCCGACTCCGGCGGGGCCCGGCACGGGCTCGGCGGCTCCGTCGTCCTGGCGGGTCCCAACCGGCACGCCGCCACCGCCTTCGCCGACCACGTCCGCGCCTCCCTCGCCGGTGTCGAACCCGCCGAGGACGGCCACGCCCTCGTGACCGTCGAACGCCCGCCCCTCGCCACGCTGCCCACGGGTGACAAGAGCTCCCGGGCCGTCCTGATCGGCTTCCTCGTCTGCCTCTACGTCGGCGCCCTCTGGGCCGTCGGCGCGACCGGCCCCCGCCCCGCCGGGCAGGCCGTCGCGTCCCTGACCGTCGGCGGCGCGCTCTTGGCCCTCGGCGCGGTGGGCCTGTGGCGGGTCGCCCGCCGGTTCCGGAACAGCCGTATCCTCCGTACCCGCGGCATCGGCGTCGTCGGCCAGGTCGACGGCTACCTCCGGATCTGGACCAGCGGCGGCCACACCTGGGTCTTCCCGCACCTCAGCTACACGACCGCCGACGGCCGCCGCTTCGAGGGCGTGACCTCGGCCGTCTCGGCCGGCTGGGATGTCCGCACCGCCAAGACGACGGAGGTCCTGTACGACTCCGCCGACCCGCGCCGCGCGGGCGTCCCGCCGACGGCCGGCTTCCTCGCCCGCAGCACCGTCCTCGGCCTCGTGTCCCTCTTCCCGCTGCTCCTCGGCCTCCTCGCGATCCTGATGAACACGAGCCTCTCCGTCGCCCCCTGAGCGACCCGCCTACGACACGGCGAGCGCCGCCGCCCCCCGCGCCAGCGCCTCCACCCGTGCCCAGTCGCGGGCCGCGAGGGCGTCGGGCGGCACCATCCACGTACCGCCGACGCAGCCGACGTTCGGCAGGGACAGGTAGGCGGGGGCCGAGGCGAGGGAGATGCCGCCGGTCGGGCAGAAGCGCGCCGACGGGAGCGGTCCCGCGAGGGATTTCAGGTACGGGACGCCGCCCGCCGCCTCCGCCGGGAAGAACTTCATGTCCCGCACCCCGCGTTCGAGGAGGGCGACGACCTCCGTGGCCGTCGAGACGCCCGGCAGGAACGGCACGCCCGAGTCCCGCATCGCGCGGAGCAGGCCGTCGGTCCACCCAGGGCTCACCAGGAACCGGGCCCCGGCCCGGACCGCGTCCGCGACCCCGGTCGCCGAGACGACCGTCCCCGCCCCGACGACCGCGCCCGGCACCTCGGCGGCGATCGCCCGGACCGCGTCGAGCGCGACGGGGGTGCGGAGGGTGACCTCGACGAGCGGCAGGCCGCCGGCGGCGAGGGCGCGGGCGAGGGGGACGGCGTCGGCGGGGTCGTCGAGGACCACGACGGGCACGACGGGGACGACGGAGGCCGAGGCCAGGTCGAACACACTCGTCGGGGGCGGCGCCAGGCTGCTCGTCATGGCGTCATCCTGCCGACGTCGCGCGCACCCCGCAACGCTCGTTGCACACTCTGCAACGGGCGGCCCGTCAGGTCAGTGGATCTCGTCCACCAGCACGTCGAGCGCCCCCGCCTTGCCGGTCTCCTCCACCACGTACCCGAGGTCCCGCAGCGCCACGACCAGCTCCTCCGGCGACCCCGGCGCCGCACCGGCCTCCAGGAGGCTCCGGACGATCCGGCCCTTCGTCGCCTTGTTGAAGTGGCTGACGACCTTCCGGGTCGGCGCGTGCAGCACCCGCACGGTCGCCGTCCGCGCCGCCACCTCGCCCTTCGGCTTCCACGCCGAGGCGTACGCCGACGAGCGCAGGTCGAGCACGAGCCCGTCACCGGCCGCCTCCGGCAGCACGGAGACCATCGCGCCCCGCCAGTGCGCGCCCAGCGCGCCGAGCCCCGGCAGCTTGACCCCCATCGAGCAGCGGTACGACGGGATCCGGTCGGTCACCTTCACCGCGCCCCACAGGCCCGAGAAGACGAGCAGGGAGTCCCCGGCCCGCTTCCGCGCCGCCGCGTCCAGGGTCTCCAGACCCAGCGCGTCGTACAGGACACCCGTGTAGATCTCGCCCGCCGGGCGCGCCCCGGCCGTCCGCAGCTCGACGTTCTTCGCGACCTCGCCCCGCAGCCCCTCGCTCAGGCCGAGGACCTCCCGCGCCTTCTCCTCGTCGGCCGCGCACAGCTCGACCAGCTCGTCCAGGACCGCCGCGCGCGCGTCCGCGAGCCCCGGCAGGGACAGCGACTCCGGCTTGAGCGGCGCCCCGCGCCCCGAGGAGGCCTTGCCTTCGGAGGGCGGCAACAGCACGAGCACGGTGGTTCTCCTTCGTACGGTACGGGGGTGGGGGTGCGGCCCCGGCAGTCCAGCGTACAAAGGGGGAGGAGCCGGCCCCGAACCCGTACGACGTGCCGAGCCCCGCCCGTCCCCCTACGCTCGGGTCCATGCCCCGCCGCCACATCCACGTGACCGGCGCAGCCGAGGCTCCGCTGAGGGCCGCCCTGCGCGCACTCCGTACCGAGCTCGCGATCCCCGACGCCTTCCCGCCCGCCGTCCTCGCCGAGGCCGAGGCCGCCGCGAAGAGCCCCCGCCTCCCCGCGTACGACGCGACCGACCTCCCCTTCGTCACCATCGACCCGCCGACCTCCACCGACCTCGACCAGGCCATGCACCTGGCCCGCAGGGCCGACGGCGGCTACCGCGTGCACTACGCCATCGCCGACGTCGCCGCCTTCGTCGCGCCCGGCTCCGCGCTCGACGCCGAGGCCCACCGGCGGGTCCTCACCCTCTACTTCCCCGACGGCAAGGTGCCCCTCCACCCCGCCGTCCTCTCCGAGGGCGCCGCGAGCCTCCTTCCCGGCGAGCCCCGCCCCGCGCTCCTCTGGCGGATCGACCTCGACGCCGAGGGCCGGCGGGTCGCCACCGACCTGCGCCGCGCCCTCGTCCGCAGCCGCGCCAAGCTCGACTACGCGGGCGTGCAGCGGCGGATCGACGACGGCACGGCCGAGGAGCCGCTCGCGCTGCTCCGCGAGATCGGCCGCCTCCGCGAGGCCCTCGAAGCCGAGCGCGGCGGGATCTCGCTCAACGTCCCCGAGCAGGAGATCGTCGAGCGGGACCACACCTACTCCCTCGCCTACCGGGCACCGCTGCCCGCCGAGGGCTGGAACGCGCAGATCTCGCTCCTCACCGGCATGGCGGCGGCCGACCTCATGACGGCCGCCGGCACCGGCATCCTCCGCACCCTCCCCACCGCCCCCGACGGGGCGGTCTCCCGGCTGCGCCGCTGCGCGCGGGCGCTCGGCGTCGACTGGCCGCACCACGTCTCGTACGCCGACGTCGTCCGCTCCCTCGACCCGGCGAACCCGCGCCACGCGGCCTTCCTCCAGGAGTGCACGACGCTCCTGCGCGGCGCCGGGTACACCGTCTTCACCGACGGGCACGTGCCGAGCCCGGCCGTCCACGCGGCCGTCGCCGACGAGTACACGCACTGCACCGCGCCGCTGCGGCGGCTCGTCGACCGGTACGCGGGCGAGCTCTGCGTCGCGGCCGTCGCGGGCAACGAACCCCCCGAGTGGGTACGGGCCGCGCTGCCCACCCTCCCCGACGAGATGGCGGCGGGATCGCGCCGCGCCAACACCGTCGAGCGCGAGAGCGTCGACATCGTGGAGGCGGCGCTGCTGCGGGACAGGGTCGGCGAGGTCTTCGACGCGTACGTGATCGACGTGAAGGAGCGCGAACCGGCCGTCGGTACGGTCCACCTCGACGACCCGGCGGTCGTCGCCCGGATCGCGGGCGGCGCGGCCCGACTGCCGCTGGGGGAGTGGGTGCGGGTCAGGCTCGCGGAGGCGGACCCTGGGTCGGCGAAGGTGCTGTTCGCTCCGGCGTGAGCGCGTCCCTCAGGGTGCGTACGAGCGTCCGCGGGTCGTCGGCGTGCACCCGGATCAGGGAGACCTGCCGGGGCGCGCCGAGCAGCCGGGGCGCGTCGACGGGCTCGGCCAGCTCGATCGTGACCGTCGTCTGCGACCCGACGGCGAGGTTCAGCTCGCCCTCGGCCTTCTCGTGGGTGAAGAGCGACTCGTGCCGGACGGCGGAGACCAGGCCCAGCGGGACGCGGACGTCGACGTGCGCCGCCTGCCGCAGGCGCAGGACGCCGCCGGTGAGGGTGTGCGGGCGGGTCACGGAGGCCGCGTGGAGGCCGAGGACGAAGAGCACGGTGTAGACGTCGAGGACGAGGACGACGGCGTGGACGGCCGGCCAGGAACCGAGCAGGTACGACATGCCGACCGTCTCGACGAGGCACACGAAGGCGAAGCCGTACATCAGGGCGGCCTGGTCGCGGGCGTGCGGGAAGACCCGGTCGGCGCCCTCGACGCCGTGCGGCCGCCGGGCGACCCACCGGCCGAGGCTCGTCATGAGCCGCAGCTCGTGCCCGACGAGCCGGAGCACGTTCTCGGGCACGAGCTCGCCGAGGGCCCGGCGGGCGGAGAGCCCGCGCCGCCGGAGCCGGAGGAAGACGACGGCCTCGACGAGCAGGAGCGCGAGGACGAGCACCTCCCCGGCGAGCAGCACGGAGTGGGGCACCCGCACGCCGGCGAGCAGGCAGACGAAGAGCACGACCTCGGCGGGCAGGGCGGTGTACGCGACGGCGCGGAGCCCCCTGAGGAGCGGTCCACGGGAGGTCAAGGCGATCTCCTCTCCGCCACGAGGGCGAGGGCGCGCCGCACGGCGGCGGACTGGGCGGGGGCCAGGTCGGCGAAGAAGGCGTCGGCGAGCCCGCCGGAGCCCTCCGGGGGAAGCTCGACCGCCAGGGCATCGGGAAGGACGGCGGCGAGGGCCCGGGCGGCCTCGTCCACCCGGGGGTCGTCGGGCGAGGTGTCGGCGAGGGCGTCGAGGAGCGCGTACAGCTCCGTCGCGCTCCCCGAGACGTCCCGCATCAGCCGCATCAGCTCGACGCGCTCGGCCTCCGGGACGACGGTGTCGAGGAGGGAGAGGATCTCCCGGTCCTTCGCGGCCATCGGCGACTCGGGCAGCTCGCCGAGCCCCGCCAGCAGCGCGGCGAGCTCGGGCGACACGGGCCCGTCGGCGGGCAGCAGCCCGGCACGGGCCTCGACGAGCAGCGGGGCGAGCCGCGCGCGCCGCTCCCGGATGACGGCCTCCTGCCGCCGCAGGTCCTCGTCCAGCTCCTCAAGGACCTCCACGAGCCCCCGCCCCGCGTCGTCCGCGAGCACCCCGCGCACCTCGTCGAGCCCGAGCCCGAGCTCGGCGAGCCGCCGGATCCGCGCGAGCAGCACGGCGTCCCTGACCCCGTACTCCCGGTACCCGTTGGCCAGCCGAGGCGGCTCGGGCAGCAGCCCCGCCTGGTGGTAGTGCCGCACGGCCCGGGGGGTGACCCCGACGAGTGCGGCGATCTCGCCGATACGCATGCGGCCAGTAGAAACCCTGACGTTGCGACAAGGTCAAGCGAGGGTTCCGGCGCCGCGTCCCGATCCTGTGGGCAAGTGCCGCTGCTACGCCCGCGGCGGCATCCCGCTCCACCTGCTCGTGGACCGGGACACGTCGACCGTGACGCTCTTCGGGGAGCCGGAGGACGGCGAGTACCGCCGGCGGGACCTCGCCCCCTTCGGCAGGTCCCTTCCCCTCCCCGCCCCCTTCGCCTTCGACCTGGAGGCGGCCGACCTCCTCTGAATCACGCATCGTGAATCGGCGGGTAGCATGGCCGTACGGCAGACGAGCCGGGCGGGCGGCCGCGTGGAGATCCCCGGATCTCCCCGAGGAACGTCCGGGCTCCACAGAGCAGGGTGGTGGCTAACGGCCACCCGGGGTGACCCGCGGGACAGTGCCACAGAAAACAGACCGCCGGGAGCTTCGGCCCTCGGTAAGGGTGAAACGGTGGTGTAAGAGACCACCAGCGCCTGAGGTGACTCAGGCGGCTAGGTAAACCCCACTCGGAGCAAGGTCAAGAGGGGACACCTCGGTGTCCCTGCGCGGATGTTCGAGGGCTGCTCGCCCGAGTCCGCGGGTAGACCGCAGGAGGCCGGTGGCAACGCCGGTCGTAGATGGATGGCCGTCACCCCGACGACCGCGAGGTCCCGGGGGACAGAACCCGGCGTACAGCCCGACTCGTCTGCCTTCAGTCTGTGAGAAGGGCCCCTGACCAGGGGCCCTCTTCGCGTGCCCGGCGTCAGTCGTGGTGGGGCACCGCGCGCCACGAGCCCGCCGCCCTGGCGGCGGGCGGGCGGCTCCAGCGGGCGGTCGTGCGGGCGGGTTGCGGGGGCGTGCGCCGCGGGGGTTCTCGCTGGAGGCTGGCCAGGAGCGCGGCGGTGACCGCCGCGACCTCCTCCGGGGTCGGGTTGCCGTTCAGGATCCGCACGGGGCGGACGGGGGCGGCGGTGGACTCCGCCGGGTGCGGCGGCAGCGGGAAGGGCGTCGATGCGGGCATGGGCGGTGGCCTCCTGTGCGTACGGGACGGGAAGCCAGACCTAGTCCCGGGCCGGAGCGCCGGGCAAGCCCCTCAGGGGGCCCCTGCGTGACAACCCCTCAGGGTCCCCGCGCCGCCGTCCCGCCTCAGGCGAGGATCTCCACCCGCCACTGCGGCTCGCGCTCGTCCGTGCGGAGCACGACGGGCTTCGGGAGCGAGGAGCGGTCCTCGAAGAGGTCGCGGCCGAGGGGGAGGCCGTTCTGGTCGATGACGTAGAGCCCGGCGTCGAGGTCGTCGAGGCCGGTGACCGTCCGGACGCCGCCGTCGGGCTCCGCGCGCTGGAGGCGCCAGAGGGAGGCCGGCGACGCGTCGGGGCGGACGGCGGCGGGGGCGCGTTCGGCGCCCTCCGCGACGATCGTGTCCTCCGTGCCCTTCACGGTGAAGCGGAACCCGTCGCCCTCCGGGCTCACGGCCCACTCGGCGGCCTGTTCCGGGTGGGCGAGGAGGCCGACGAGGCGGCCGTCGAGGACACCGACCGGTGCCCCCTTCGCGTACAGCTTCACGACCTTGACGACGTCGGACATCGAGCCTCCCGTACGTATCGCACGAACGCGGACATATGCGCCGATCTTGCCCGTACAGCGACGAGCCCGGCCACTGAACACGCGCGCCGGGCGGGACGCTACCCCCGGCCGATGTACGGCATGGCCGTCGCCATCACCGTCGCGAACTGCACGTTCGCCTCCAGCGGCAGCGCCGCCATGTGGACCACCGTGGCCGCCACGTCAGCCGCGTCCATCACCGGCTCGGCCGCCAGCTGACCGTCGGCCTGGAGGATGCCGGTCTGCATGCGGGCCGTCATCTCCGTGGCCGCGTTGCCGATGTCGAGCTGGCCGCAGGCGATCCGGTACGGGCGGCCGTCGAGCGACAGGGACTTCGTGAGGCCCGTCATCGCGTGCTTCGTCGCCGTGTACGCGATCGAGTGCGGACGCGGCACGTGCGCGGAGATCGAGCCGTTGTTGATGATCCGTCCGCCCTGCGGGTCCTGCTCCTTCATCGTCCGGAAGGCCGCCTGCGCGCAGAGGAAGGCGCCCGTCAGGTTGACGTCGACGACCGCGCGCCAGGTCTCCGGGTCCAGGTCCTCGACGGGGACGCCACCGCCGGCGAACGTCCCCGCGTTGTTGAAGAGGAGGTCGACCCGGCCGTGGCGGTCGCGGACCGCCGAGAAGAGGGCCGCGACCTCCGTCGCCGACGTGACGTCGGTGGGCACGCACAGGAAGTCGCCGTCCGGCGCGAGGGCGGCCGTCTCCTCAAGGGCCGCCGCCCGGCGTCCCGCGAGCGTCACCGACCAGCCCGCCGCCGCGAGCGCCAGCGCCACGCTCCGGCCGATCCCCGACCCTGCTCCCGTCACCACTGCGATGCTCATGGGCGGGGAGCGTACGCGAGACGCGTGCAGGGGGAAATCACCTGTCCGAGACGTGAACAGCCTGCTCGGAGGGGTAGCGGACGCCGATCCGCTCCCGTACCGCGTCGAGGGTCCGCATCACCGCGAGGGAGCCGTCGAGCGGGACGAGCGGCGACTCGGTCTCGCCCGCCCGGAGGGCGCGCATGACCTCGGCCGCCTCGTGCCGGAAGGTGAGCGGGTCGTCCGTCGCCGTGAACTCCTCCGGCTCCCGGCCGGGCCGGTGCAGGGTGAACCTCTCGGGGAAGAAGAAGCCGCGCGGGACCTCGATCCGGCCCTCCGTGCCCGTCACGGAGGCCGTCAGCGGGGTGTCGGCGACGAGCGAGCAGGACAGCAGCGCCGAGGCGCCCGACTCCCAGCCGAGCAGCATGCCCGTGTTCAGGTCGACGCCCTCCGGCGAGAGCAGCGCGTGCGCCTGTACGGAGTCGGGTTCGCCGAGCAGCAGGTGGGCGAAGGACACCGGGTACACGCCCAGGTCGAGGAGCGCGCCGCCGCCCACGGCGGGGTCGCGCAGCCGGTGGTCGGCGGCGAAGGGGCCCGGGAGGCCGAAGTCCGCCTGGACCGTGCGGACCTCGCCGATCGCCCCGCCGCGCACGAGCTCCGCGAGCCGCAGGACCAGCGGGTTGCAGTACATCCACATGGCCTCCATGAGGAAGCGGCCGCGGTCCCGGGCGAGGGCGACGAGCTCCTCGGCCTCTCCGGAGTTGAGGGTCAGCGCCTTCTCGCAGAGCACCGCCTTCCCCGCCTCCAGGGCGAGGCCGGCGGCCTCGCGGTGGGCGTGGTGCGGGGTCGCCACGTACACCACGTCGACCTCGGCGTCGGCGACGAGCCCGGCCCAGTCCCCGTACGCCCGCGGTATCCCGAACCTCTCCGCGAAGGCCTTCGCGGAGGCCTCGGTGCGGGAGGCCACCGCGACGATCTCGGCGCCTTCGAGCGCCGCCAGGTCCGTCGCCATCCGCTCGGCCACACCGCCGGTCGCGAGGATTCCCCAGCGCACCTTCTGACTCATGTCCCCACCCGTTCCCACGTTCCTCGGAGGTCTCGACCACTCCTGTCGAGCTGAGAGCATAGGGAAAGATTCAACGAAATGGAGCGGTTGATGCCGAAGATCGGCCAGGAAGCAACAGAGGGCTCAACACAAGGGCACATAACCGAAAATGTTTCGGAGGTCGGAGCCGCCTCGGGCGACTCCGCCACCCGGCGCACCGGACTCCTGGTCACGCTCGTCCTCGGCGGCCTCACGGCCCTGCCCCCGCTCTCCATGGACATGTACCTCCCGGCCCTGCCGGAGGTCACCGGCGCGCTCCACGCGCCCGCCGCCACCGTCCAGCTCACCCTCACCGCCTGCCTCGCCGGCATGGCCCTCGGCCAGCTCGTCGTCGGCCCCATGAGCGACAAGTGGGGCCGCAGGCGCCCCCTGCTCATCGGCATGGTCGTGTACGTCCTCGCCACCGCCGTCTGCGCCCTCGCGCCCACCGCCGACCTCCTCATCGGCTTCCGGCTGCTCCAGGGCCTCGCCGGCGCCGCCGGCATCGTCATCGCCCGCGCCGTCGTCCGCGACCTCTACGACGGCGTCGAGATGGCCCGCTTCTTCTCCACCCTCATGCTGATCTCCGGCGTCGCGCCGATCGTCGCGCCCCTCGTCGGCGGGCAGATCCTGCGGATCACCGACTGGCGGGGCGTCTTCCACGTCCTCACCGTCGTCGGCGTCCTCCTCACCCTCGTCGTCTGGCGCTTCCTCGGCGAGACCCTGCCGCCCCAGCGCCGCCACGAGGGCGGGCTCGGCGACGCCCTGCGCACGATGCGCGGCCTCCTCGCCGACCGGACCTTCACCGGCTACGTCCTCACCGGCGGCCTCTCCTTCGCCGCCCTCTTCGCCTACATCGCCGCCTCGCCGTTCGTCGTCCAGGAGATCTACGGCGCCTCGCCGCAGACCTTCAGCCTGCTCTTCGGCCTCAACTCGGTCGGCCTCATCGCCGCCGGCCAGGTCAACGGCAAGCTCCTCGTCGGCCGCGTCAGCCTCGACAAGGTCATCGCCTGGGGCCTCGCCGCCACCCTCCTCGCCGCCGTCGCCCTGCTCCTCATGACCACCGGCGCCTTCGGCGACGTCGGCCTCGTGCCCGTCGCCGCCGGACTCTTCGTCCTCATGACCGCGATGGGCCTCACCCTCCCCAACTCCAACGCCCAGGCCCTCATGCGCACCCCGCACGCCGCCGGCTCGGCCTCCGCGCTCCTCGGCACCTCCTCCTTCCTCATCGGCGCCGTCGCTTCCCCGCTCGTCGGCATCGCGGGCGAGCACACCGCCGTCCCCATGGCCCTCGTGCAGCTCGCGAGCGCGGTCCTCGCCGTCGTCGCCTTCCTCGGCCTGTGCCGCCCCTGGCGCGCCACCGCGCCTTCCGCCTGACCCGGTGTGACGATCGGCCGCATGTGCCACTACTGCGGCTGCCGCGAGATCCCGCTGATCAAGGAGTTCATCGCCGAGCACGAGGCGGTGACCGACCTCGCCGGGGACGCCGTCCGCGCCCTCGACGCCGACGACCGGGAGGGCGCGCGGGCCCTCGTCGACAGGATGGCCGTCCTCCTCCTCGCCCACTGGAAGGGCGAGGAGGACGGCCTCTTCGCCGTCATGCGGGAGAACGAGGAGTACCGGGCGTACGTCGACGCGCTCGCCGTCGAACACCGCGAACTCGCCGCCTTCCTCGCCCGCCTCGACCTCGACTCGGCCGAGCAGCGGGCCGCGTTCCGGAAGGCCGTCGACGAACTCCACGACCACATCGCCAAGGAGGAGGACGGCCTCTTCCCGGCCTCCCTGACCGAACTCACCGGCGAGCAGTGGAACCTCTCCTTCGACGCCTGGCGCGCGGTCCACACGGGCCAGGCGCTCAGCGGGCCCGCGTAGCCCGAGGGGCCGCCCAGGGGGTGTCTCGTCGGTCAGGCCGGGCTCGCCGACGAGACACCCCTAGACTGTTTCGGTGAACGCCTCCGCTCCCTCCGCCGACTCGCTGCGCGCCGCCCTCGCCGGTCTCCTCGACGGGCTGCCGCCCACCCAGGCGGCCCGTGCCGTCGAGCGGCTGATCGCCAACTACCGGGGGACCACACCGACGGACGCCCCCGTGCTGCGCGACCGCTCCGACGTCGCCGCGTACGCCGCGTACCGCATGCCGGCGACCTTCGAGGCGGTACGGGGCGCACTCGGCGCACTCCGCGACGCGGCCCCCGAGTGGGCGCCCGCCACGCACACCGACGTCGGCGGCGGCACGGGCGCGGCGAGCTGGGCCGTCGCCGAGGCCTGGGAGGAGGCGCCGCCCCGGACGACCGTCATCGACTGGGCCGAGCCCGCCCTCGCCCTCGGCCGCGAACTCGCCGAGGGCGCCTTCGACGCCGAGTGGCGGGGCGAGCGCATCGGCACCGCGCTGCGGCTCCCCGACACGGACCTCGTGACCGTCTCGTACGTCCTCAAGGAGCTCACCGAGGCCGACCGGGCGACGCTCGTCGCCGAGACGGCCCGCGCCGCCCGGGCCGTCGTGATCGTGGAGCCCGGCACCCCCGACGGCTACGAGCGGATCATCGCCGCCCGCACCCTCCTCGTCGACGCCGGCTTCACCGTCGCCGCGCCCTGCCCGCACAGCGGCGCCTGCCCGATCGCGCCCGGCACGGACTGGTGTCACTTCTCGGCGCGGGTCAGCCGCTCGTCGCTGCACCGCCAGGTGAAGGGCGGCTCGCTGCCGTACGAGGACGAGAAGTACGCGTACGTCGCCGCCACCCGGTTCCCGGTGACCCCGGCGGCCTCCCGGATCACCCGCAGGCCGCAGATCCGCAAGGGCCTGGTCCAGTTCGACGTCTGCGGGCCCGACGGGCTCGGCCGCGAGACGGTCACCAAGCGCCACGGGACCCTCTACAAGCAGGCCCGTGACGCCGAGTGGGGCGACTCCTGGCCGCCCCACGAGGAGGGCTGAGACCTACGGCCGGAGCTCCTGGGTGCAGCACTTCACGCTGCCGCCGCCCTTGAGGAGCTCGCTCAGGTCCATCCCGAGCGGTTCGAAGCCGCGGCGGCGGAGCGGCTCGAAGAGCCCGACCGCCGCCTGCGGCAGCAGCACGTGCAGGCCGTCGCTGACCGCGTTGAGTCCGAGCGCCGCCGCGTCCTCCTCCGTAGCGGTCAGCGCGTCGGGGAAGAGCCGTTCGAGGACGGCCCGGCTGCCGGGCGAGAAGGCGCCGGGGTAGTACATGACCTCGTCGCGGACGTCGTCCAGGACGCAGAGCGCCGTGTCCAGGTGGTAGTAGCGCGGGTCCACCAGCTCCAGGGTGATCACCGGCCGGCCGAAGAACTCCTGCGCCTCGCCGTGCGACAGGGGGCTGGAGCGGAAGCCGTGCCCGGCGAGGATCCAGGAGGCGGTGACGGCGAAGTCGCCCTCCCCCTCGTTCACGTGCTCGGGGGCCCGCACGGCATCGTCCGGCCAGCCGTTTCCGCGGAACCAGGACAGGTGCGCGGCGGCCTCGTCGGCCCGCTCCGGGTGGGCGAACCGCGCGCCGAGGACACGGCCGTCGACGACCGTCGCGCCGTTCGCGGCGAAGACCATGTCCGGCAGCGCCGGGTCGGGGGTGAGGAGCTCCACGGTGTGGCCGAGCGCGCGGTAGCGGTCGCGCAGGTCCTCCCACTGGGCGAGGGCGAGCGGCAGGTCGACCGGTTTCGTGGGGTCCATCCACGGGTTGATGGAGTACGTCACCGTGAAGTGCGCGGGTGGGCACATCAGGTAACGGCGGGGCGAGGAAGTGCGCGGAGTGGGGCGCAAAGGGGGCTCCTCACGGACGAACGAGCTGACGGAAGAACCGAGAATCGGTGGACCTCATGGTCCGCTCCCGGGCGGCTCCGCGCTGTGGACCGTTCGGGTGGTTCGACCCGCGCACAGGTGAGCGAGACGGCGCGTCTCGTTCGGTGCTAGATTCGGACCATGCCCGATGCCAAGTCCCCCGACGCCAAGTCCCCCGACGCCTCCCGCCGCAGCGAGCGCTCCCGCCGCGCCATCTTCGACGCCGCCCTCGCCCTCGTCTCCGAGACCGGCTACGCGAAGACCACCATCGAGGGCATCGCCGCCCGCGCCGGGGTCGGCAAGCAGACCATCTACCGCTGGTGGCCCTCCAAGGCCGCCGTCCTCCTCGACGCCTTCCTCGACCTCGCCCGGCAGGCCGACGAGGCCCTCGGCGGCGAGGCCGGGAGTGAGATCCCCGACACCGGGGACCTCGCCGCCGACCTCCGGCACGTGCTCCGCGCCACCGTCGACGAGTTGAACGATCCCACCTACGACGCCCCGACCCGCGCCCTCGCCGCCGAGGGGACCGTCGACGCCGAGCTCGGCGCCCGCTTCACCGAGGCCCTGCTCGAACCCCAGCTCCAGTACTACGTGCGGCGCATCGAGGCAGCTCAGGCCGCCGGGGACGTCGACCCGGAGGCCGATCCGCGGCTCGCCGCCGAGCTCCTCGTCGGCCCCCTCCACCACCGCTGGGTCCACCGCACCCGGCCGCTCACCCACGCCTACGCCGACGCCCTCGTCGACCAGGTCCTGCGCGGCCTCGCCCCGAGGGCGTGAACACACCGCGCACACAGGTTCCCCACCCCGGTTCCGCACTCCGGTCACCCGAGGCGCAGGATGGTGGGACCATGGGCAGAGCCGAACGGGCGAGCAAAAGCTGTGAGGGGATAGATGGGCGACGGCATCGGCCGCTACCGCGGCACGGAGAGCAAACTCGCACAGTGGCTGCGCCGCCGCCCCAAACGCGGCGCGGCCGGTGACCAGGACGACCGCGAGAAGCTGCTCCTGGCCGTCGCCGCCGCCGGGCTGCCCCTGGCCCCCGCCGCGTACCCCGTCGGCTACAGCTGTTCCTGCGAGCGGATCGGCTGTCCCACCCCCGCCCGGCACCCCGTCTCCTTCGCCTGGCAGACGCAGTCGACCACCGACCGCGCGCAGATCGAGCGCTGGGCGCGCAACGAGCCCCAGGCCAACTTCATCACCGCCACCGGCATGGTCCACGACGTCCTCGACGTGCCGCTGGCCGCCGGCCGCGCCGCCCTGGAGCGCCTCCTCGCCGAGGGCGTCGAGGTCGGACCCGTCGCCGAGTCCGCCGACGTCGACACCTTCGGCGGGCGCATGCTCTTCTTCACCGCCACCCGGGGCACCCCCGAGGACGAGGACGAGTGGTGGCCGTGCGAGCTGGACTGCCATCCCGAGACGATGGACGAGCACCCGGGCCTGCGCTGGCACTGCCGCGGCAGCTACGTCCTCGTCCCCCCGGCCCGGCTTCCCGGTGACGAGGACGACCACCCGGTCGTCGCCTGGGTCCGCGGCCCCGAGCACCCCCTGCCGGACCCCCTGAACCTCCTGGAGACCCTCCAGGACGCCTGCGCCCGCCACGTGGCCGAGCTGGAGGCCGGGGGCGACGGCGCCCACCAGGCCCACGAGATCGCCTGGCCGCTGACCCGCTGACCCGCTGACCCGCTGGCGCGATGAGTCCCTGACCCGCTGAGCCCCTCGGGGGCCGGCCGCTGTCAGAACCAGTGCAGGCAGTGCGGCGGACGCTCGGCGCCGAAGACGGCGTCGGCCAGCGCGGCCGCGCCCGGCCGGTGCGCCGTGACGTGCCCGGCGCGGACCAGCGTGCTCGGAGCCGTACCGCCCAGGTAGACCGATCCCAGGTCCCGCACGTCCAGGCTGAGATCGGGCTCCCGGTCCGTCGGGACGCAGTCCGCCCCGCCGTCCCTGACGGTCAGCAGATGACGGCCGCGTTCGCCGAGGAACGGGTCGACGACGTCGAGGACGAGCTCCCCGTCCGCGGGATACCGGCGCGCGGTCAGCGCGCGCGGCACGTCGAGGATCCGCACCCAGAGCCAGTCGGTCACGTCGTTCACCGTCCCGGCCCGGAAGTCGGCGAACTGCCAGCGCAGCGGATGCCCCGGCGGGACGTGCCGGAAGACCACCCGCTCGACCAGGTCGTGGTCGAGGACGAACCGCGCCAGGGCCGTGAAGACGGCGTCGTCCGTCGTCACGGTCTCCTCCACCTTCAGCGTCTGGTCGTCGCCGATCGTGTAGACCGCGTACCCGTCGGCGGTGCCCTCGGCGTCCCGGTGGACGGCGACGTAGCGCGGCGCCCGCGAGACCGGGGGCTGGCCCGCGCCCAGGGCCCACCAGCGGGGCGGCCGGGACAGCGCGCCGGGCGTCGCCCGGCGGTACCGGTCGTAGACCTCCTCCAGGAGCTCTCCGCAGTCGGAGCGCCTCAGGAGCTCGACCGACCCGGTGTCCCGGGCCTCTCCGCCCCGGGGGAGCGCGAGGGCGGCCCCATGGCGCGGGACCGTCAGCCGCTCCGTGTACGTGGCGGGGCCGTAGCCGTACCGCCCGTAGATGGGAGCCTCCGAGGCGAGGAGCACGGAGAGGAACTCCCCGTCCGCCCGCAGGTCCTCCAGCTGCTGCCGCATCATCGCCGTGAGCACCCCCCGGCGCCGGTGCGAGGGCACCACGCCGACGGCGGAGACCCCGGCGGCGGAGGCCACCGCCCCGCCGGGCAGGGTGAGTTCGAAGGCGTACGTACCGGCGGTGCCGACGGCCCGCGACCCGTCCTTCGACCCGGCGTCCTCGGCCACGGCGAGCAGACAGCGGTCCAGCTCCAGCGCCGCCCACCAGACCCCGCCGCCCTCCTCGTCCGGGGTCTCGGGAAAACGGCCGAACGCGGCGTGGAGGGTGTCGACGAAGACCTCGCGGTCCTCTTCTGTGGTGGGTCGTATGCGCATGGGCCCAGTGCACCGCCGGCACCCGGACCGGGCAACCGAATTAAACCGGCCGGTGGTTACCGGCTGCGGGCCACGGGCTCCGCCTCACGGGCTCCGCCTCACGAGCCCTGCGCGCCGACGATCCCCTGGATCCGGCCGGTGATCGCGACGCCGTTCCGCTCCGTGCCCGCGGGCTTCACCAGGGCCACCTGGTTCGACACCCACTCCTTGGTGACGGTGTTCGTCACCGTGCCCTTCAGGAGCGCCTTGACGCCCTCCTCGACCTTCGGCCGGTAGCCGGGCGCCGCCGTCTGCCGCTCGAAGTAGCGGGTGGCGAAGAAGACGAACGCGCCGCCGTCCCGCGTCCGCAGCCCGAGCGGCGCGAAGTCGCCCTGGTCGGCGGCGCGGTCGACGTACTGGGTGGCGAGCGCGGGCCGCTTGGCGTTCTTCGCGCGCCGCTCGCGCCACTGGGAGGTGTGCGGTCCGGCGGCGTACGGGCCGGGCGACCCGTCCTTGAGGTAGGCCGCGTACCGCGTACCGAGCTGGGAGGGCGGGACGGCGAGGGCGTCGGTGTCCGCGGCGACCGGCACCGCGTACCCCTCCTCCTCGGCGAAGGCGGGTATGACGGAGGGGGGCACGATCGCGAGGTGGGCGGCCTCCCACAGCTGGTGCGGCCCGTTGCGGACGAAGACGAGCAGCCAGCGCTGGTCCCCGTCGCCCTGGTCGACGTCCGTGTTCGCGTCCGCGTCCGCGACGAACCAGCGCGGCCAGCCCGTCGTGCGGGGCACGACGAACCGGGCGTCCGTCAGGGCGAGGGGGCGGTGGTTCTTGTTGCCGCCGGGGGAGGTGGCCGCGCCCGAGCGGAGCCCGGCCTGGTTGATCTCGCCGAGCGGACCGGTGACCCGGCCCGCGTCGAGGGCCGGGTCGTAGGCCTTGTCGGCCGCGTTGTAGGCGGCGGTGAAGTCGGCCAGCGCCTGCGCGGCCTCGTCCCGCCCGGCCGCGGGTACGAGCGCGAGCTCGCCGTGGACGGTGACGCAGCCGCTCGCGGTCAGCGCGAGGACGGTCACCGCCGCCGTCGCGCCGAGCGCCCTGACGGACCGTGCCGTCAGCCGCGCGCCTGCCGCACGCCGACCGGTCTCACGCGCTCGTCTCGGCGCTCGCCGCAGCCCCAGCCTTGTCATCGGTCGCCTTCTGCTTCTTCTCCCGCACGGACGGACCCGACCCTATCGGGGCCAGGAACAGCGCGAGCGTCGGGATCAGATACAGCGCCCACACCGTGACCTGAAGGACCGTCGGGTCGGGCTGGAAGTTGAAGACGCCCTTGAGGAGCGTGCCGTACCAGCTGTCCGGCGGGATCGTCGCCGAGACGTCGAAGGCCTTGTCGGCGAGGCCGCCGAGGAAGCGCGCCTCCTGGAGGTCGTGGACGCCGTACGCGAGGACACCGGCCGCCACCACGACCAGCATGCCACCGGTCCAGGTGAAGAACTTCGCCAGGTTGATCTTCAGTGCGCCCCGGTAGAAGAGCCAGCCGAGCAGGACCGCCGTGAGCAGGCCGAGGAGGACGCCGGCCAGCGGCCCGTACGAGCCGCCCTCACCGTTCTCCGAGGCCGCCCGCACCGACGCCCACACGAACAGCGCCGTCTCCAGGCCCTCGCGGCCGACGGCGAGGAACGCCGTCGCGACCAGCGCGCCCGTGCCCATCCGGAGGGCCGCGTCGAGCTTGCCGTGCAGCTCGGCCCTGAGGTGCCGGGCCGTGCGCCGCATCCAGAAGACCATCCAGGTCACCAGGACGACGGCGACGATCGACAGCGAGCCGCCGAGCAGCTCCTGCGCCTCGAAGGTCAGCTCCTGCGAGCCGAACTCCAGGCCCGCGCCGAACGCGAGCGAGACGCCGACGGCCACGCCGATGCCCGCCCAGATCGGCTTCAGGGCGTCCTTGCGCCCGGTCTTCACCAGGTACGCGATGAGGATGCAGACGACGAGGCTGGCTTCCAGACCCTCGCGCAGGCCGATCAGATAGTTACCGAACACGTCGGCTTCCCTCCACGAAGTGCGGACGTGCGTACGGGTATGCAGAGGAGCATGCGTACGTGCGTGCGTGCGTCACGAGAACAGCGCCCGGCCCCACCAGTCGTCCTTGTCCCGGACGCCCGGCGGGATCGCGAACAGCGCCGAACCCACGTGCTGGATGTACTCGTTGAGGGCGTCCGCCCGGCCCAGCGCCGTCTGCACCGGGATGAAGCCGGTGCGGACGTCCTTCTGGTACGCCAGGAAGAACAGGCCCGCCTCCAGGCGGCCGAGACCGTCCGTGCCGTCCGTGAAGGAGTAGCCGCGGCGCAGCAGCGTCGCCCCGTTGTTGCTGTCCGGGTGGGCGAGCCGGACGTGCGAGTCCGGCTTCATCGCCTTCAGGAACGGCTCGTCGTGCTCCTTGGCCTTGCCGACGGGCGCGCCCTCGCGCTTGTCGCGGCCGAAGATGTCCTCCTGCTCGGCGAGCGGGGTGCGGTCCCAGGTCTCGACGTTCATCCGGATGCGGCGGGCGACCAGGTACGAGCCGCCGTCCATCCACGCGGCCGGACCCTCGGCGTCCTTGCCGGAGACCCACACGTGCCGGGCGAGCCGCTCGGTCTCGGTGCCGGCGATGTTCCGCGTGCCGTCCTTGAAGCCGAAGAGGTTGCGCGGGGTCTGGGCGTCCGGGGTCGTCGAGGACGTCTTGCCGAAGCCGAGCTGCGACCAGCGCACCGCGACCTTGCCGAAGCCGATCCGCGCGAGGTTGCGGATGGCGTGCACGGCGACCTGCGGGTCGTCGGCACAGGCCTGCACGCAGAGGTCGCCGCCGCTGCGTGCAGGATCCAGGTTGTCACCCGGGAACTTGGGCAGATCCACCAAGGCCCCGGGTCGCTTGTCCTTCAGCCCGAAACGCCCGTCGAAGAGCGAGGGGCCGAAGCCGATGGTGAGGGTGAGACGGGAGGGCTTGAGGCCGAGGGCCTCGCCGGTGTCGTCCGGCGGCGCCTCCGGCAGACCGCCGTACGCGCCCTCGCCGACCTCGGCGCCGGCCGTCATCCGCTCGGCGGCCCGCGTCCAGTCCTTGAGGAGCTGGACCAGCTCCGCGCGGTCCTTCGTCGTCACGTCGAAGGAGGCGAAGTGGAGCCGGTCCTGCACGGCGGTGGCGATGCCGGCCTGGTGCGGGCCGTGGAAGGGCACGGCGCCGCCGCTGTCGGCGACGGGCGCGGTGGCGTCTCCGTCACGGGTGATGACGGCGGCGGCCCCGCCGGCCGCGACGGCGCCGAGCGCGAGCCCGGCCCCGCCCCAGCCGATGACCGTGCGGCGCGAGGGGGCGGCACCCTCCGGTGCCGCGTCTCCCGGCGCGGTGTTCGTGTCGACGGACTCGCTCATGGCGCAGACCCTCCGGGTACCGGGACGGTTTACTTGACGACCGCGGCGGCGAGCTTGGAGAGCGGCTCGGCCAGCGCGTTGACGCCGTCCGACAGCTCCTTGCGCTCGGCCTTGCCGACCTTGTCGTACGAGGTGAACTCGTAACCGGTCTTGTCGGCGCGGTACTTGTCGAGCAGCGTGTTCAGCGCGGCGAACTGCTTGTCGAGGTCGGCGACGAGCTTCGGGTCGTTCTTCGCGGCGACCGGCTTGAGCAGCTCGAAGGACTTCTGCGCGCCCTCGACGTTCGCCTTGAAGTCGACGAGGTCGGTGTGCGAGTACCGCTCCTCCTCGCCGGTGACCTTGCCGGAGGCGACCTCGTCGAGGAGCTCCTTGGCGCCGTTGGCCATCGAGGTCGGCGTGATCTCGGCCTTGCCGACGCGCTTCACCCAGTCCGCGAGGTCCTTGTCGAGGGTGTCGGCGAGCTGCTTCTCGCGCTCGGTGATCTTCTTGTCCTGCCAGAGCGCCTTCTCCAGGCGGTGCCAGCCGGTCCAGTCCTTCGCCGGGTCCTGGCCCTCCTCGAGGCCGTCCTCGCGGACGTCGACCTTCGGGTCGATGTCGCCGAAGGACTCGGCGACGGGCTCGGTGCGCTCCCAGCCGATGCGGGACTCGGCGTACGCCTTCTTGGCGGCCTCGACGTTCCCCGCGCGGACGGCGTCGGTGAAGACCTTCACCTTGGGGAGCGTCTCGTCGGCCTGCGCCTGCACGTACTGGCGGTACGAGGCGACGGCGGCGTCCATCTCCGGGGAGCGCTTGGCGGTCGAGGCGCCCGCGCCGGTGATCTTGACGGCCTGGCGGATGCCCTCGCCGACCATGCCCGGCTTGCAGGCGATCGTGTAGTCGCCGGCCTTGATCTCGGCGGTGATGGTGGCCTTGGTGCCGGGGCCGATGTTCTCGCGCTCGGTGACGATCCGGTCGTCCGGGTAGAGGACGTAGACCTCGGTCACCTTCGAGCCGCGGTTCTCGACGGCCAGCTTCACGTGGCCGGCCGGGAACTCGGTCTTCGACACCTCGCAGGAGTCGTCCTTGGCGACGACGGTGATCGCGCCGTCCTCCGCCTTGGCGTCGCTCTTCTCGGCGCAGCCCGTGACGGCGGTCAGAGCGGCCGCGGTCGCGGCTGCGGTGACGACGGAGAGACGGACGGCTCGCATGAGGGCTCCAGGGAGGGGAGGGCGTCGGACTGAGTCGGACTGAGGCGGACCTAACTTAACCGAGGCTTACCTTGGCTGTACCCGCCCGTCCCGTGATTCACCTCTCAGCTCCGGCGGCCCGGACACAGGCGGATCACAGGGATCTCATGGCGGCCTCATGGCCCGGTCAAGAGACGGTCAAGTGGGGCGATTCGTCCCTTTCGTGAAGTCGTGTCGGGACGACGAGGGGGACCCCGGTCCGCGGGTGCGGGAACACCTCCACCGGCTGCCGGTAGACCCGGCCCAGCAACTCCGCGCCCAGCACCTCCCCGGGCGGTCCGTCCGCCGCGACCCGCCCGCCGTGCAGCACCGCGACCCGGTCCGCGTACGCCGCCGCGAGCCCCAGGTCGTGCAGGACGACGACCACCGCGTCCCCCGCCGCCGCCCGTTCCCGGCAGACCCGCAGCACCAGTTCCTGGTGGCGCAGGTCCAGCGCCGCCGTCGGCTCGTCGAGCAGCACGAGCCCGGCCCGCTGGGCCAGGACCCGGGCGAGCGCGACCCGGGCCCGCTCGCCGCCCGAGAGCGCGGAGAAGGGCCGCGCCGCGAAGGCCCCGACCTCGGTGGCCGCCATCGCCGCGGCCACCGCCGCCTCGTCCTCGTCCTCCCGCTCGGTCCCGGCCCACGGCGCCCGGCCCATCCGGACGACCTCGGCCACCGGGAAGGAGAAGGACAGCGCCGCGGCCTGCGGCAGGACGGCCCGGCGCAGGGCGAGTTCCCCGGCCGGCCAGTCCCCCGCCGACCGCCCCCCGATCCGCACCTCCCCGGCGGACGGCGCCAGGTCGGCGGCGAGCGCGGCGAGCAGCGTCGACTTCCCCGCCCCGTTCGGCCCCACCAGGGCGAGGACCTCCCCGGCGCGCACCTCGATCCGGACGCCGTCGAGCACCGTCCGCCCGCCGAGCGCGACCCGCAGCCCGACGGCCTCGGCGACGAGCGCGCCGCGCGGGACGGGGGAGGGCAGCGCCCGCGCGCGACGGCCCGCCGCCAGGTCCCGGACCAGTGTCCGGACCAGTGACCGGACCCGTGCCCGGGCCCGGTCCCGGACCGGGCCTCGGGACCGTACGGACTTCGTCATGCCCAACCACCTTGCCTGCGACGGGTCCTGCGCAGCAGCCAGAAGAAGAACGGGCTGCCGATGAGGGCGGTGAGGACGCCCAGGGGGAGTTCGGCGGGCGCCGCGACCGTACGGGCCGCCAGGTCGCCGGCCGCGAGGACCACCGCGCCGCCGAGCGCGCTGCCCGGCACGAGGAAACGGTGGCCGGGGCCGTTCGCCATCCGCAGCAGGTGCGGCACGAGCAGCCCGACGAAGGTGATGATCCCGGCGACCGCCACCGCGGCGGCGGTGAGCAGCGCCACCACCAGGACCAGTGCGACCCGCAGCCGCTCCACGTCCACGCCCAGGTGCCGGGCCGGCCGCTCGCCGAGCGCGAGCAGGTCGAGACGGCGGGCGTAGAAGGGGGCGACGGCCAGGCCGACGAGGGCGCAGGGCAGGACGGCGAGGACCTTCGGCCAGGTGGCCTGGGCGAGCGAACCCAGCTGCCAGAAGGTGATCTGGGAGAGCTGCGCGTTGTCGGCGAGGAAGACGAAGAGGCCGATCAGCGCGCCCGCGAAG
Source organism: Streptomyces sp. NPDC020807 (assembly GCF_040641575.1). Lineage (NCBI taxonomy): Bacteria > Bacillati > Actinomycetota > Actinomycetes > Kitasatosporales > Streptomycetaceae > Streptomyces > Streptomyces sp. NPDC020807. The sequence continues at coordinate 241,132 of NZ_JBFADU010000004.1, read as the reverse complement.
GCGTTCACCGCGATGCCCGTGAGGATCAGGGTCACCACCTCCGTACGACCGCCGGAGCGCGACGTCGCGTACACGACGAGCACGGTCAGGAGCCCGGCGGCGAAGGCGCAGACCGTCACCGTCCAGCTCCCGAGGAAGGTGAGGCCGAGCGAGATCGCGCCGACCGCGCCGACGGCCGCGCCCGCCGAGATGCCGATGACCCCGGGCTCGGCGAGGGGGTTGCCGAACACGCCCTGCATGAGGGCGCCCGCGCAGCCGAGCGAGGCCCCGACGAGGACGGCGAGGACGACCCGGGGGAGCCGGATGTTCCACAGGACGCTCTCCGCCGTGCGGTCGAGCGCGTGCCCGCCGAGCCCGAGCCGGTGCAGGCCCGAGGCGAGGACGTCGCCGAGCGGGATCTCGTACGCGCCGACGCCCGCGGAGAGGAGGGCGAGGAGGAGCAGCGCGGCGAGGAGCGAGCCGGCGAGGAGGGCGGCGCGGCGACGGGGGGCGGGGACGTCCGCCGCGGGGGCGGGGGCCGCGGGGGCGGGGGCCGCCGGGGTCTCCTCGGGCGGGGCGGTCTCGGGGGTGCTCTGCAGAACCGTCACTTCCCCTCCCCGTACAGCTGGTCGACGAGGGAGGCCAGGACCTGGTCGGTGCGCGGGCCGTAGTTGAGGAGGACGCCGTCGTCGACGGCGACGATCCGGCGGTCGGCGCCGGCCGGGGTCTCGGCGACGCCGGGGAGCGCCACGAGCCCGTCGACCCCGCCGACCGAGGCGAGTCCCTTGCTCATGACCAGGATCGCGTCCGGCGCGGCCTGCGCGAGGGCCTCGCTGGTGAGCGGGGTGAAGTCCTTCGTCAGGCCCGACTCCTTGCCCGCGTCCACCGCCCCGGCCGCTTCCAGCAGCGAACTCGCGCCCGACCCGGCCCCGCCGAGCAGGTAGACGGCGGCCGAGCCCCGGAGGTAGAGGAAGGCGACGCGGGGCTTCCCGGCGCCGGCCGGGACCGTGCTCCGTACGGCGTCGACGCGGTTCTCGGTGCGCTGCTTGAGTGCCGTGCCGGAGGCGGGCACGCCGAGGGCGGCGGCGACGGCGTCGATCCGGGCGCCGACGTCCGCGAGCTCCTTCGCGGGCTTCACGACGACGAGCGGGATGCCCGCGTCGCGGATCTGGGCGACGGCCTCGGCCGGTCCGGTCGTGGACTCGGCGATGACGGCGGTGGGCCGCAGGGAGAGGACGCTCTCGGCGGAGACGTCGTGGGCGCGGGTCACCACCGGGAGTTCCGCGGCCTGTTCGAAGGTGGCGGTGATGTCGCGGGCGACGACGTTCCGGCCGAGGCCGAGGGTGAAGACGATCTCGTTGAGGGAGCCGCTGAGCGGCACGATCCGCTCGGCGGAGGTGACGGTGACGGAACGCCCGTCGGCGGAGGGGACCGTGACGGGCAGTCGGGGAGCGGCGGGGGCGGCGAGCGGCTCGACGCGGTCGGGGGCACCGGCTTCCGCGGAGGCCCCCTTGCCTCCGCCCGCCGTTCCGCCGGCTCCGTTCCCTCCGCCGGCCTGGCCGCCGCATCCGGTCGCCGTGAGGGCGAGCGCGAGCGCGAGGGCCGTGGTCAGCGCTCCCGCGAGGCGAGTTCTGCGCACCGGGCACCGTCCTGTTCTTGTCGTGAGGCGATGTGCTTAGGTTAGCCTTACCTAAGTTTCCGGTCCATGTCGCCCCCTGAAAGGGGTCCCATGCTGCTGTCCAGATCCGCCCGCGCGCTCGCCGTGAGCCTCTTCGCGGCCCTGCTCGCCACCCTCGTACCGGCACCCGCCGCCCACGCGGCGGGCCGGACGGTGCAGGGCGGGCGGCTCGACTGGGGCATCAGGACCTCCTTCCAGAGTTACGTCACCGGGCCCATCGCCCAGGGGAGTTGGGGGCTCACCGGCGGCGCCGCCACGGTCGGCGGCGGCCAGTTCCGCTTCCACTCCGCGAAGGGGTTGTACGACCCCGGCACCGGCGCCTTCGACGCGGCCTTCTCCGGCGGCGTCCGCTTCACCGGCCACCCCACGGCGGACGGCGGCAACGAACTGGACCTCACCATCAGCCGCCCCCGGGTCGTGGTCCAGGGCGGCCGGGGCACCCTCTACGCCGACATGGCGAGCAAGGCCAAGGGGAGCGGACGGGTGACCACGTCGGCGGGCGTGCCGCTGGCCACGCTCGACCTCGGCGCCGTCGACATGCGCGGCGGCACGAGCCCCGTCGCCCTCACGGGCGTCCCGGCCACGCTCACCGCGCAGGGCGCGACGGCGTTCGCCGGGTACTACCCGGCGGGGACGGCGCTCGACCCGGTCAGCCTGAGCGTGGACGTCCCGACGCCGAAGACGCCGAAGACGCCGAAGACGCCGAAGACCCCGGAGGCGCCGAATACGCCGAAGACCCCGGAGGCGCCGGGGTCGGCTTCGGCCCCCGAGGCGGCCCCCACCGTCCGGGCGGTGCCCACGAACCAGGCGCCCGCCGCGGGTTCACCCTCCTCGGCACTCCACGCCGCCGCCGTGGACTGGGGAGTCCGCCGCACCTTCCGCGAGTACGTCACCGGGGCCGTCGCCCAGGGCGGGTGGAGCCTCGCGGGCGGAGCCCAGGACGGCGGCGCGCTCTTCCGCTTCCCGAGCGGCAAGGGCGCCTACGACCCCGCGAAGGGGAGCCTCGACGCCGCCTTCGCCGGCAGCGTCCGTTTCACCGGCGCCCACCTCGACCTCGCCCTCGCCCACGTCACCGTGAAGGTGACCGGCGGCAAGGGCACCCTTGCAGCCGACGTCACCAGCGGCGGGACGACCACGAAGGCCGTCCCCCTCGTGACCTTCCCGGCTCCCGCCCTCACCCCGGAGAACGGCCTCGCCGTCGTCACCGAGGCCCCCGCGACCCTCACCGAGGGCGGGGCCCGGGCCTTCGGCGGGATGTACAGGGCGGGGACCGCGATGGACCCGGTCTCGCTCGCGGTCGCCGTCGACGCGAAGGCCCAGCTGCCCGCGCTCCCGGACCTCGGCAGCGACGCGAAGCCGACCGCGCCGGCCCCGTCGCCGAGCGCCGCGGAAACCACCGCTTCCGCGCCTTCCGCGCCTTCCGCGCCTTCCGCGCCTTCCGCCCCTTCCGATCCGGTCGCGACGTCCGCGGCGGCCTCGGACCCGGCCTCCCCCACCCCGTACCTCGCGACCGGCGGGGGCGTGCTGCTCGCGGCCGTGCTCGCGGTCCTCACGGCCGTACGCCGCCGTCGCCGCCGTACCGCCCCCACCGCCACGAACTGACCTCGCGCACCACCTAGGAGAACGCCCGACATGGCCACCGCCACCCCCCTGCGCCGAACCGTCACCCTCGCCGCCGCCGTCGCCACGGCCGCCGCCCTCGGCACCGGCGCCGTCGCCCTCGCCCTGCCCGCCGCCGCCGACTCCGCGCCGCCCGTGGCGCTCGGCGACGGCACCCTGGACTGGGGCATCAAGCAGTCCTTCCGCTCCTACCTGGCCCAGCCGTTCTCGAAGGGCAGGACGACCGTCGAGGGCGGAGCCGTACAGGCCGCGAACAACGGCACCTTCACCTTCGTCGACGGCACCGGCACCTACGACGTGACCACCCACGCCACCGCCAACTCCTTCAAGGGCGGCGTCCGCTTCGAGGCCCACGACGGCACCCTCGACATCCGGATCTCCGACGTCCGGCTGACGACGAAGGGCTCGGCGGCGCCGACCGGCGAGATCCTCGCCGACGTCGTCACCAAGGAGAAGGACGGCAGCGTCAGCACCCGCGACGACATCGCCCTCGCCGCGCTCGACATGACCGCCGTGCGTCCGTCCCAGGGCGCGGGCGGTGCGATGGTCTTCAAGGACATACCGGCGAAGCTGACGAAGGACGGCGCGGCGGCGTTCGCGGGCTTCTACAAGGAGGGCGACGCGCTCGACGCGGCGACGCTCACGGTGAAGGCGGGGGCGAGGCCGACGACGGCCCCGCCGACCACTCCGCCGACCACTCCGCCGACGACCCCGCCCACGACGCCGCCGACGACGGCCCCCACCACTCCGCCGGTCACGCCGACGACCCCGCCGACCACGGCACCGACCACGCAGCCCCCGACCACCCCGCCCACCACCCCGCCGGTCACGCCGACGACCTCGGCCACGCCGACGAGCCCGGCTCCCACCGCGACCGCGACCGCCACCGCCACCGCGACCGCGACCACCGACGCCGGTGTCGTCAACGGCCGCCTCACCTGGGGTGTGAAGCAGAGCTGGCAGCGGTACGTCGGCGAGATGTGCGGCGGTACGGTCACCGCCTCCGGCGGTGCGGTGAAGCGGGGCTCCGCCTACGACTTCGGCTTCGTCAAGGCCGACCTCGACGCCGACGCCCGCAAGGCCGACGCCGCCTTCTCCGGCCGCCTCGCCTTCACGTGCGCCGCGCACGGCATCGACTGGACCGTCGCCGACGTGAAGATCAAGGCGAAGGGGACCAGCGGCACCCTCACCGCCGACGTGACGTCCGCCCAGGGCACGCGTAACGACGTGGTCTTCGCCGACCTCGACCTGACGAAGGTCGACTGGTCCGCGAAGGACGGGCTCGTCACGCTCGCCGACATCCCGGCGAAGCTGACGGAGGCCGGGGCCGCGACCTTCTCCGCCCCGGGCGGCCAGGGCGGCTACCCGGCGGGCACCCTGATGGACCCGGTGACCGTGACGCTGGCGGCGGAGAAGGACGCGGCACTGCCGACGACGGCTCCCCCGTCCACCTCCACGACCGGTGGGACCTCGGCGGGTACGGGTTCCACGACCGGGGGCTCCTCGACGGCCGGCGGCGGGGGTTCGGTCGGCGGTGCGGGCTCGGTCGGCGGGACGGGTTCCGCCGGCGGGGCCGGTACGGCGGGCGGCGCGGGCGGTGCGCTCGCGGCCACCGGTTCGTCCGCCCCGGCCGGACTGCTCCTCGGCGCGTCCGGCCTGATCGCGGCGGCCGGCGGCGCGGTCGTCATCGCGGTGCGGCGCCGGGCGACGGGAGCCTGAGACGCGGGGTCCGGGGCGGGGTGCGGGCGGGCCGCTGCGCGGGGCCTTCCCCCACCCCGCCCCTTCCCGAAACCGGGGCTCCGCCCCGGACCCCGCGCCTCAAAGGCCGGCGGGGCTGGATTTTCCAGCCCGCCCGGCGTTTGAGGGCCCGCCCGCCCCCCGCGGTGGTTCAATGCCGCCATGAACACGACCGTCACCGTCAACGCCACAGACATCGACGTCCTCCGCGTCTTCTGCGCGGGAGACGGCCGCCACGGCAACCGCCTCGGGGTCGTACGGGACCCCGGTCACCACCCCGACGAGGCGTCCCGCCAGGCCCTCGCGAAGGAACTCGGTTTCAGCGAGACGGTGTTCGTGGACGACCCGGAGCGCGGCTTCGTCGACATCTACACACCCGGCCTGCGGCTGCCCTTCGCCGGGCACCCGCTCGTCGGCACCTCCTGGCTGCTCGACCTGGAGGTCGTACGGCCCCCGGCGGGCGAGGTGTGGGTGCGTCAGGACGGGGAGTTCACCTGGATCGAGGCGCGCGCCGAGTGGGCCCCGCCGCGGACGCTGCGGCAGTACGGCTCCGCCGCCGAGGTGGACGCCCTCGACGTTCCCGAGCCGGGGGAGTGGATCTACGCCTGGGCGTGGGAGGAGGAGGCCGCGGGCCGGATCAGGGCGCGGGCCTTCCCGGGGCGCGGCGACGGCATCGACGAGGACGAGGCGACGGGCGCGGCGGCGCTGCTCCTGACGGCGGAGCTCGGCCGGGCGCTGAACATCACGCAGGGCCGGGGGTCGCAGCTGCTGACCGCCCCCGGCCCCGACGGGATCGTGGAGTTGGGCGGACGCGTCCGCCTGGAAGGCACGCTCACGCGCTGAACGCTCACGCGCCGAACCCTCACGCGCTGAGCGGGAACTCGCTTCCCAGCTCGCGGAAGAGCGCCGTGTTGAAGTCGAACGCGCGCCTGCACTCGTCGACGATCCGCTGCTTCTCCAGGTCGTCGGCGTTCACGCCGTCGAGCAGCTCGCGGTAGGCGCGCTTGAAGGCGGCGGGGTTGGAGATCTCGTCGAAGACGTAGAACCGGACGCCGTCGCCCTTGCGCGCGAAGCCCCAGGTCCGCTCCGCCTTGTCACGGATGATCTGGCCGCCCGAGAGGTCGCCGAGGTAGCGCGTGTAGTGGTGGGCCACGTACCCCGCGGGCCAGTCACGGGCGCACTCGGCGACCCGCTCGGCGTAGGCGACGGTGGCCGGCAGCGGGGAGGCGGAGGCGCGCCAGTCGGGACCGCGCAGGTGGGCGAGGTCCTGCTCCAGGGCGGCCGTGCGGAACAGCTCCCGCTGTATGAAGGGCCCGGCGACCGGGTCCTCGCGGAGGGAGTCGGCGCCCTCTTCCAGGGCGCGGTAGACGAACCAGAGCTGCTCGGTGTAGCGCGCGTAGGCGTCGACGGCCAGACGTCCGCCCAGCAGGTCGCCCATGAAGGACGACGTCTCCGCCTCCGTGTGCTGCTCGTGCGAGGCCGTACGGATGAGCGTGGAGAAGGGCGTGTCCAAGGCGTGCCTCCGGGACCGATGGGACGGGAACCAGTGACGATCCTGCCAAGTTAGGCTTACCTAAGTCAACTGGTTCCCGACGTCCTGTCGGTAAAAAAGTACCCCGATCGGGGGTCAGGGCAACGTAAGGATTTCGGCCCCGTTCTCGGTCACGACGAGCGTGTGCTCGAACTGCGCCGTCCGCTTGCGGTCCTTCGTCACCACGGTCCAGCCGTCGTCCCACATGTCGTAGTCGTGGGTGCCGAGGGTCAGCATCGGCTCGATGGTGAAGGTCATGCCGGTCTTGATCTCGGTGGTGTGGTGGGGGGAGTCGTAGTGCGGCACGATCAGGCCGGAGTGGAAGGACGAGTTGATGCCGTGCCCGGTGAAGTCGCGCACGACGCCGTAGCCGAAGCGCTTGGCGTACGACTCGATGACCCGGCCGATGATGTTGATCTGACGGCCCGGCCGCACGGCCTTGATCGCGCGGTTGAGGGACTCCCGGGTCCGCTCGACGAGCAGCCGCGACTCCTCGTCGACGTCGCCGCAGAGGTAGGTGGCGTTGTTGTCGCCGTGGACGCCGTTGATGTACGCCGTGACGTCGAGGTTCACGATGTCGCCGTCGCGCAGCACCGTGGAGTCGGGGATGCCGTGGCAGATGACCTCGTTGACGGAGGCGCACAGCGACTTCGGGAAGCCGCGGTAGCCCAGCGTGGACGGGTAGGCGCCGTGGTCGCACATGTACTCGTGGGCGACCCGGTCGAGCTCGTCGGTGGTGACGCCCGGGGCGATGTGCTTGGCGGCCTCCTCCATCGCCCGGGCGGCGATGCGGCCGGCGATCCGCATCCGCTCGATGGTGTCGGAATCCTGCACCTCGGGCCCCGTGTACGGGGCCGGGGCGGGCTTCCCGACGTACTCGGGGCGGCGGATGGAGCCCGGGACGGTGCGGTGGGGGGAGAGCTCCCCCGGTACGAGAAGCGACTGGCCAGACATGTCAGCGAGTCTAACGACCGCGGGTGGGGCAGCATGGTGTCGGAGGAAGGAGCCGACGACGATGGCCCTGTTCAAGAAGCGCGCCTCGGGCAAGCCGGGCGAGTGGTACTACTGCCTGGAGCACAAGAAGGTGGAAGAGGGCCCCGAGTGCCCCGCGAAGAACCGGTTCGGTCCTTACGCCAGCCGGGAGGAGGCCTCCCACGCGATGGAGACCGCCCGCGAGCGGAACCTGGAGTGGGAGACGGACCCGAAGTGGCACGACAAGGGCGGCGCCACTCCCGAGGAGTGACGTGGAAGGGGCGGCCGTCGGCCGCCCCTTCGGCCCGGGGGACGTCTCGCCTACCCGACCGCAGCCGTCTGCTGGGCCTTGCGGCGCAGCGAGTCCTCGTCGGTCTCGGAGTCGTACGTGAGCAGCTTCGGCAGCGCGAGGCAGAGCAGACCCACCGCGGCGACGCAGGCGACGCCGCCCGACCAGACGGCCGCCCGGGTGCCGGTCCAGCCCGCCGTGACGCCCGCCCGGAGCTGGCCCAGCTGCGGGCCCACGCTGTAGGAGAGCACCTCGATGCCCGCGAGGCGGCCGCGCAGCTCCTCCGGGATCGTCTGGTTCCAGATGGTGGAGCGGCCGAGCCCGCTCAGCATGTCGCCGGCGCCCGCGAAGGCCAGGCAGAGCAGGACCAGCCAGACGTTCCCGAACCAGCCCGCCGCCGCGATCGCCAGACCCCAGGCGGCGGCGCCGCCGGCCACGAGCAGGCCGTGGCGCCGGACCTTCGAGGTCCAGCCGCTGGTGAGGCCGAGCACGAGCGAGCCGACCGACCCGGCCGCGTACATGAGGCCGAGGGCCCACTCCGCGTCCAGGTCGTCCGCGAGGAACGGGAAGACCGCGTTCGGGAACGCGAAGAACATCGCGGCGAGGTCGATCGCGTACGTGCCGAGGAGGACGGGCCGCGACCACGCGTACCGCGCGCCCTCCGCGATGCCCCGCAGCGAGGGCTTCTCCGCGTCGTGCGCGGGCGGGGCGGGGGAGAGGCGGCGGCACATGAGGACGGAGACGGCGAAGCCCGCGATCGTGACGGCGTAGCCCGGGGCGTGCCCGGCGAGGGCGACGACGAGCCCCGCCACCGAGGGGCCGGCGATCGAGCCGATCTGCCAGCGCAGCGAGTTCAGGGCGGCGGCGGCCGTCTGGTGCTCGTGCGGCACGATCCGCGCGAGCAGTGAGTCGAGCGCGGGCCGCTGGAGCCCGGCCAGCGCGGAGACGCCGGCGGCGACCACGTACAGCGGCCACAGCAGCGGCTCGGGAAGCAGCGAGTTCAGGAGCAGCAGCCCGGCGAGCGCGCCGAGCCCCGCCTCGGTCCAGACGATCACCTTCCGCCGGTCGACGGCGTCGGCCAGCGCGCCGCCGTACAGCCCGAAGACGACCAGCGGGACCAGTTCGACGGCTCCCATCGCGCCGACGGCGAGCGGCGAGTCCGTCAGGTCCTTGATCTGCAGGGGCAGCGCGATCATCGCCATCGCGCTGGCGAAGTACGTGACGAGCCCCTGGGTCCAGAGCAGCCGGAAATCGCGCGAGGCGCGCCACGGCGCCAGGTCGGGGAGGAGGGAGGAAGGTGACACGAGGGGCCATGTTCCGGCCCGAAAGAGGCCGGGGCAACCGAATAAGCGACCCCCCCTCCTCAGAGCGCCGGGAAGGCGCCGGAAAGGGCCGGGAAGGGCCGGGAAGGGCCGGGAAGGCGCCGGAAAAGGGCCGGAAAAGGGCCGGAAAAGGCCTGGAAAAGGCCTGGAGGGCTCCCGCTACCAGCGCGGCGGCGGGGGCGCCGTGAGACGGTCGGCCAGTTCCGCGAGACGGTCCCTGAACCGGCGGGTGCCCCGGGGCGACGGCAGGCTGTTCTCGCCGGCCGCCGCGCTCACCAGGTGCTGGACCGTGTCCAGGTCGACCTCGGCGCCCTCGGCGACCGTCAGCGTCTCGTGGGCCAGCCCCCGCACCTCCGCGTCCCCGCCGTCCAGGGACAGCACCGTCGCCCCGGCCCGCCGGGCGTCGTGCACCCGCTGGAGCAGCCCCTCGTCGGGCCGCCGCGGGGCCACCATCAGCAGGGTCGCGCCGCGCCGCGCCGTCTCCAGGCGCTGGAGGCCGACCGCCAGGTGGGCCGGGTCGTCGGGCCGCACCCGGTGGCGTACGAGCGTGGGGGCGAGCTCCGGGGTCCCCGACCAGGCGGCCTCGTCGACGAGGTGCGCGGCGAGGTGCCAGGGCTCGTACTCCTCCGTGCCGACGAGCAGCAGCCCGCCCCGGTGCGGGACGACCGAGGTGCGCAGCGCGCCAGCGAAACGGCGGGCTGCCCCCGGCCACTCCGTCCCGGCGAGCACCTCTCGCAGCAGCGCGACTCGTACGGCATCCATGAGGACGCATCTTGCCGCAGTGGGGGAGGGCGCACGGACGTCCGGGGGAGGTTCCCGCCGTACGGGTCGGGTCCCGCGACCCGACCGGTCGGTAATGTCGGGTCCATGACTTCCTCCAGCGACTCCACCGTCCCGTCGTCCCCGGCGGCGCCCGCCATGGCCCCCGCCACGGCCCCCGCCAAGGCGCCCGCCAAGGACCCGTGGGACCTCCCCGACGTCTCGGGCCTCGTCGTCGGCGTCCTCGGCGGCACCGGCGAGCAGGGCCGCGGCCTCGCCTACCGCCTCGCCAAGGCCGGCCAGCGGGTGATCATCGGCTCCCGCGACGCCTCGCGGGCGGTCACCGCCGCCGAGGAGATCGGCCACGGCGTCGAGGGCGGCGACAACGCCGAGTGCGCGAGCCGCTCCGACGTCGTGATCGTCGCCGTGCCGTGGGACGCGCACGCCAAGACGCTGGAGTCGCTGCGCGAGGAGCTCGCCGGCAAGCTCGTCGTCGACTGCGTGAACCCGCTCGGCTTCGACAAGAAGGGCGCCTACGCCCTCAAGCCCGAGGAGGGCTCGGCCGCCGAGCAGGCGGCGGCGCTGCTGCCCGGCTCCCGGGTCACCGCCGCGTTCCACCACCTCTCGGCGGTGCTCCTCCAGGACACGTCCCTGGAGGAGATCGACACGGACGTGATGGTCCTCGGCGAGGAGCGCGCCGACGTCGAGATCGTCCAGGCGCTCGCCGGCCGCATCGCCGGCATGCGCGGCGTCTTCGCCGGCCGGCTGCGCAACGCGCACCAGGTCGAGTCGCTGGTCGCGAACCTGATCTCGGTGAACCGCCGGTACAAGGCGCACGCGGGCCTGCGGGTCACGGACATCTGAGAGACCGGTACGGGCCCGGCGCCGGGCATGGGGGACACTGGACGGGCACCAGCAGCCGTACCGGACAGGAGCCGTCCCCCATGCCCCGCCTCGCTCTCTACGCCCTCGTCGTCTGCGTCCTCGCGGTCGCCGCGGCCGTCGTCTCCTTCGTCCAGGGCAGCTTCCTCGGCGTCATCTGGGTCGCGCTGGCGGGCCTGTCCTCGAACATGGCGTGGTACTACGTCCGCCGCGCGAAGCTCGACAAGGCGGCGGTCTCCCAGGCCTCCCAGGCCTAGGAGACCTGGCAGAACTCCGGGGTCTCCTCCCAGAACCGGAACAGCTGCGACCCGCAGTACCGGCTGGCGCCGTCGACCCCGAGGGCCTGGAGCAGCCCGTCGACGGCGTCGAAGAAGAACGCGTTGACCGCCGGGACGAAGAGCAGCGCGATCACGATGAAGAAGCCGTAGGGCGCGTACGGCTCGATCTGGCGCTTGATCCGGTACGACAGCCAGGGCTCGACGACGCCGTACCCGTCCAGGCCCGGCACCGGCAGGAAGTTCAGGATCGCCGCGGTGACCTGGAGGAACGCCAGGAACGCCAGGGCGAACCGGAAGGCGAGCGGCACGCCGTCGAGCGCGCCGAGCCAGAACGGCGCCGTGCACACCACCGCGAACAGGACGTTCGTGAGCGGCCCGGCGGCGGAGATCAGGCTGTGCTTCCACCGGCCCCTGATCCGGCCCTGCTCGATGAAGACGGCGCCGCCGGGGAGACCGATGCCGCCCATGATCACGAAGAGCACGGGCAGGATGACGCTGAGCACGGCGTGCGTGTACGCGAACGGGTTGAGCGTCAGGTAGCCCTTGGCGCCGACGGTGATGTCCCCGCCGTGCAGGGCGGTACGGGCGTGCGCGTACTCGTGGAGACAGAGCGACACGATCCACGCGGACGTCACGAAGAGGAAGACGGCGAGCCCGGGGGAGGCGGCGAAGTCCGTCCACACGGCCCAGCCCGTGACGGCCATGACGGCGAGGATCGCGAGGAAGACGGGACTGATCCGCCGCTCGTGGCGCCGCGCGGTGGCGGTGGACATCGGGACCCCCCGTAAGCCGACAACATACTCCAGGCCCAACGTACTGCCCCCGGCCCACGGTTCCACCCCTCCGCCCCGGGGGGGGGACCCGCCCGCCGTGGGCCCGGCCCGGGAGGCCGGGTGGGGGTCACGGAGAATGGGGGCGTGCGCTACTTCGTGCTTGGGGCGGCTGAGGCCCGGACTCCCGACGGCACCGACCTCCCCGTCGGCGGCCCCCGCGTCCGCGCCCTCCTCACCCTCCTCGCCCTCCGCCCCGGCCGCCCCGTCCCGGTCCCCGTCCTCGTGGACGGGATCTGGAGCGGCGACGACGAGCCGCCCGTCGACGCCGTCGCCGCGCTCCAGGCCCTCGTCGGCCGCCTCCGCCGCGCCCTGGGCCGTACCGCCGTCGTCTCCGCCGACGGCGGCTACCGACTCGCAGCCGACCCCGACGACGTCGATGCCCACCGTTTCGAGCGGCTGACCCGCGAGGGCCTCGCCGCCGGCGACCCCGCCCGCGCCGCCGCCCTCCTCGACGAGGCCCTCGGCCTCTGGCGCGGCCCCGCCCTCGCCGACCTGCCCGACCGGGGCGCCGAGGCCGCCCGCTGGGAGGCCCGCCGCCTCGACGCCCGCCGCGCCCGGCTCGCCGCCGCCCTTGACCTCGGAGACGCCGGGACCGCGCTCCCCGAGCTGACCTCGCTCTGCGAGGCCCACCCGCTCGACGAGCCCCTCCAGGCGCTCCGGATCCGCGCCCTGCGGGACACCGGCCGCGCCGCCGAGGCCCTGGCCGCGTACGAGAAGGTCCGCCGCGCCCTGGCGGCCCGGCTCGGCGCGGACCCGTCCCCGGCCCTGCGGGCCCTCCAGGCGGAGCTCCTGAACCCCGGCACGCCGGCCACCCCGCCCGCGTCCACGGCCCCGCCCCGGGCGACGGAGGGCGCGGCGACCCCGGCGGCCCCGCAGGTGTCCGCAGCCCCCGGGGCCGCGGCCGTCCCCGTGGCCGCGCCCGTGCCCGGCAACCTCCGCGCCCGCCTCACCAGCTTCGTCGGCCGGGACGAGGACATCGCCGCCCTCCAGGACGACCTGCGCACCGCCCGGCTCGTCACCCTCCTCGGCCCGGGCGGCGCCGGGAAGACCCGCCTCTCGCAGGAGGCGGCGGAACGGGGCGCCGCGGCCTGGCCCGACGGCGTGTGGGTCGCCGAGCTCGCCCCCGTCACCGACCCGGAGGCCGTCCCCGAGGCCGTGCTCGCCGCCGTCGGCGCCCGCGAGACCGTGCTGCGCGGCGCGGGCGCCGAGGAGCTGCGCGGCGGCGGCGATCCCGTCGCCCGGCTCGTCGAGCACTGCGCGGGCCGCCGGATGCTGCTGGTCCTCGACAACTGCGAGCACGTCGTCGCCGCGGCCGCCGGGCTCGCCGAGGCGCTCCTCGCCCGCTGCCCGGACCTCCGGGTCCTGGCGACGAGCCGCGAGCCGCTCGCCGTACCGGGGGAGGCGCTGCGCCCCCTCGGGCCGCTGCCCGACGCGAAGGCGCTGCGGCTGTTCGGCGAGCGCGGGGCCGCGGTCCGCGCCGGGTTCCGCACCGGGGAGGACCCGGAGGCCGCGGCCGAGATCGTCCGCCGTCTGGACGGGCTGCCGCTGGCGATCGAACTGGCCGCCGCCCGGCTGCGGATGCTGACCCCGCGCCAGATCGCCGACCGCCTCGACGACCGTTTCCGCCTCCTGACCTCGGGGGCCAGGACCGTCCTGCCCCGCCAGCAGACGCTGCGCGCGGTCGTCGACTGGTCCTGGGACCTCCTGGACGCCGGCGAACGCGCCGTCCTGCGCCGCCTGTCGGTCTTCACCGGCGGCTGCGACCTGGAGGCCGCGGAGGCCGTCTGCGCCGCGGCCGACGACAGCCCCGGCGGCGCCCCTGACGCCCGCGACACCTCCGGCGCCGACGGCACCCCTGACGCCCGCGACACCTCCGGCGCCGACGGCACCCCTGACGCCCGCGACACCTCCGGCGCCCACGACGGCCCCGGCGCCCACGACGGCCCCGGCGACGCCCACGACGCCCACGCCACCCCCGACGACGTGCTCGACGTCATCGGCTCCCTCGTCGACAAGTCCCTCGTCGTCTCCGCCCCGGCCCCCGCCGGCCCCGGCATGCGCTACCGCCTCCTCGAAACCGTCGCCGAGTACGCGGCCGAGCGGCTCGACGAGTCCGGCGAGCGGGCCGCCACCGAGCGCCGCCACCTCACGTACTACCGCGAACTCGCCCGCCGTACCGACCCCGAGCTCCGCTCCGCCGGGCAGGTCGCGGCCATGGCCCGGTTCGGGACCGAGTACGGGAACATCCGCACCGCCCTGCGCCGGGCCGTCGCCCTCCGCGACGAGGACGAGGCGCTCGTGCTCGTCCACGCCCTGCTCTGGTACTGGCAGATGCGCGACCTGCGCGCCGACGCCCTGCACTGGTCCGAGGCCGCCGCCGCTCTCGGCCCCGACCCGTTCGTCCCGCCCGCGGCCCCCGTCGTCCCGCTCCACGAGCCCTGCACGGCCGCCCCGCCGCCGCTCTCCGAGGAGCAGCGCTGGGAGGCCCGGCGCGGGGTGCGGCTCGTCGAGCTCCTCAGCATGGACCACGAGACGGGGCGCTGGACCACCCCGGAGGGCGTGCGGCGGCTGCGTGAGATGACCGCCGTGTACGAGCCCGGGCTGCCGCAGACCTGCCGGCTGCCCGGCTCCTTCGCCGTCTTCGCCGTGCTCATGATCGGCGAGGCGGGCCGGCTCCGCGAGATCCTCGACACGACCGTCGCCGCCTGCCGCCGGCACGGCTACGACTGGGAGCTCGCCAACGCCCTCCAGATGCGCGCCAACATGTTCGCCAACCGCGCCGACCTCGCGGGCGAGGCGATCCGCGACGCAGACGAGAGCCTCGCGGTCTTCGGCCGCCTCGGCGACGCCTGGGGCGCGGCGGAGGCGCTCTCCTCGCGCGCCGAGGCCCGCGAGCGGCTGCTCGAGTTCCAGGGCGCGGCCGAGGACTTCGCCGCCGCCATCGGGTACGCCGAGAAGATCGGCGCCCAGTCGCAGATGGCCCTCCTCCGGGCCCGGTACGCGGACGTCCTCGTCGAGGCCGGTCGCCTCGACGAGGGCGAGGCGATCCTCCGCGAGATCGTCGACGGCAGGCACGGTCCGGGGCACGAACCGGTGCTCGGTGCCCGGCTGTTCCTCGCCATGGCGCTCGGCCGTACCGGCCGCGTCGCCGAGGCGCGGGAGCACCTCCTCGCGCTCAGGGAGGAGTTCGGCTCGGAGACCCTCTCCATCTTCGAGGGCTTCACCCTCGGCTGCCTGGCGTGGCTGGACGCCGTGGAGGGGGAGTACCGCACGGCGTTCGCGCTGGCCGCGGAGGCGTACGGACGCGCCCTGGGCGACCTGTCGCTGATGGTGGCGCCGCAGATGCCGGGGGTCCACGCGGTCGTCGCCGCCTGGGCGCTCGCCGGCCTCGGCGGCCCGTCCGCGCGGTACGCGGCGACGCTGCTCGGGGCCCGGGCGGGCCTGGTCCCGGCCGGTCACCTGCCGCCGCCGATGGAGCGGGAGAACCTGGTGAGGGCCACGGAGCTGACCCGGTCCGTCCTCGGGGACGCGGTCTTCGACCAGGCGTACGCCGAGGGCGGCGGTCTCTCGAAGGAGGAGACCGCCGCCCTGCTCGGCCGCGCCGCCGACGCGATCAGTGAGCGCGCCGAGTCGTGAACCCGAATCCCTCGCGGGTCAGGTCTTCTTGCGGAACTTCGTCACCGCCAGCGGCGCCGTCACCACGGTGATGAGCGCCGCCCAGCCGAGCGTCATCCACACCGAGTGCGCGACCGGACCGCCGTTGATCAGGTTCCGCGCCGCGTCGGCGAGGTTCGACAGCGGGTTGTAGTCGGTGAAGGTCTCCAGCCAGCCGGGCATCGAGCTCGTCGGCGCGAAGATCGACGAGCCGAACTGGAGCGGCATGAGGACCAGCATCGCCATGCCCTGCACCGCCTGCGCCGTCTTGAGGGTCAGACCGAGCAGGATGAAGATCCACATCAGCGAGGCGCCGAAGACCATCGACAGGCCGATGGCCGCGAAGAGGTTCCAGACCGAGGTGTGGATCTCCATGCCGAGCAGGAAGCCCATGCCGAGCAGGATCGCGGTGGCGATCAGCATCCGGCCGACCTCGACGACGATCTTCGCGATCAGGACCGAGGAGCGGGCGATCGGCATCGTCCGGAACCGGTCCATGACCCCCTTCTTGAAGTCGTCGTTGATGCCGACTCCGACGGCCATGGCGATGTTCATGCCCATCATCGCCATCAGGCCGGGCGTCACGTAGTTGACGTACGCCTCGTTGTTGCCCTTGCCCGCGATGGCGCCGCCGAAGACGTACACGAACAGCAGGATGAAGATGATCGGCATCAGGACGGCGTCGAACATCGACTCCGGGTCCTGCTTGATCTGGAGGGCGTTGCGGCGGGCCAGGGCGCCGA
This sequence comes from Streptomyces sp. NPDC020807, assembly GCF_040641575.1. Classification (NCBI taxonomy): domain Bacteria; kingdom Bacillati; phylum Actinomycetota; class Actinomycetes; order Kitasatosporales; family Streptomycetaceae; genus Streptomyces; species Streptomyces sp. NPDC020807. The sequence continues at coordinate 224,855 of NZ_JBFADU010000004.1, read as the reverse complement.
TGTGCCGCACGTTGGCCCGCAGGCCGATGCGGCCCTCGGCGGCCGGCGCGGGGCGCGCGGGCGGCGTGCCCGGCGCGTCGACGGGGGACTTCCCGAGCGTGGTCGTGGTCGTGGTGCTCATGCGGCGACCTCCTCGTCGATCGAGCCGGCGAGCGCGTCGGAGACTCCGGCGTCGGCGGTCTTCTGGCCGGTGATCGCGAGGAACACCTCGTCCAGGCTGGGCAGATGGGTGCCGATCTGCGCGATGCCGAAGCCGCGCGCGCCGAGCAGTGCGACGACGGCCGTCAGCTGCTCGTCGGTGAGGATCGGGACGTAGAGCGCCCCCTCGTCGGGCACGACGGTCGATCCGGCGACGCCGTCGAGGCCCGTCTCGCGGAGCGCGGCGGCCATCGGGGCGAGCTGGGCGGGGTCGATGGGGCGGATCTTCAGGGTGCGGCCGCCGACCTTCGCCTTGAGCTCGTCGACACCGCCCTTCGCGATGACCTTGCCCCGGTCGACGACGGTCAGCTCGCTCGCGAGCTGCTCCGCCTCCTCCATGTACTGGGTGGTGAGCAGGACCGTGACGCCCTCGGCGACCATCCGCTGCACCTCGTCCCACACCTCGTTGCGGGTGCGCGGGTCGAGGCCCGTGGTCGGCTCGTCCAGGTACAGGACGGAGGGGCGGCCGATCATCGAGGCGGCGAGGTCGAGCCGCCGCCGCATGCCGCCGGAGTAGGTCATCGCGGGGCGCTTGGCGGCTTCGGTGAGCGAGAAGCGCTCCAGCATCTCGTCGGACCGGCGGCGGGCGTCGGCGCGGGAGAGGTCGAGCAGCCGGCCGATCATGTAGAGGTTCTCCCAGCCGGAGAGCTTCTCGTCGACGGAGGCGTACTGGCCGGTGAGGCCTATGGTCCGGCGCAGCTGGCGGGGGTGCTTCACCACGTCGTAGCCGGCGACGACGGCGGTCCCGGCGTCCGGGACGAGGAGGGTGGACAGGCAGCGGACGAGGGTGGTCTTCCCGGCGCCGTTCGGCCCGAGGACGCCGAGGACGGTGCCCTCCCGCACGTCCAGGTCGACCCCGTCGAGGGCCTTGGTCGCGCCGAAGTGCTTCACGAGGCCCCGGACCTCGACGGCGTTGGTGTGTGATCGCGTCATGCCCCCACTAGACCAGCCGCCACCGACAATCCCCCGACAGACGACCGACAGCCCGCCGACGGGCTGTCGGCCGGGCTGCCGGTGCGCTCGCGTCAGGTCAGTGGAACGTGTGCTCCTCCGCCGGGAACTCGCCGCCGGCCACGTCCTCCGCGAAGGCGCGGGCCGCGTCGCCGAGGGTCTCGCGGAGGTTCGCGTACTGCTTGGTGAAGCGCGGGACCTTGCCGCCGGTCAGGCCGGCCATGTCGGTCCAGACGAGGACCTGCGCGTCGGTCGCGGCGCCCGCGCCGATGCCGATGGTCGGGATGTGCAGGGAGCGGGTGACCTCGGCGGCGAGCTCGGCCGGTACGAGTTCCAGGACGACGGCGAACGCGCCCGCGTCCTGCGCCGCCTTGGCGTCGCTGAGCAGCCGGTGCGCGGCCTCGTCGCTGCGGCCCTGGACCCGGTAGCCCATGGTGTTCACGGACTGCGGGGTGAGGCCGAGGTGGGACATGACGGGGATGCCGGCCTGGACGAGCAGCTCGGTCTGGGGGAGCGAGCGCTCGCCGCCCTCCAGCTTGACCGCGTGCACGCCGGCGTCCTTGATCAGGCGGGTGGCGTTGCGCAGGGCCTGGACGGGGCCCTCCTGGTACGAGCCGAAGGGGAGGTCGCCGACGACGAGGGCCCGCTTGGTGCCCCGGACGACGGCGGCGGAGAGGAAGGTCATCTCGTCCATCGTGACCGGGACGGTGGTCTCGTAGCCGAGGTGACAGTTGCCCATCGAGTCGCCGACGAGGATCACGGGGATGCCCGCCTCGTCGAAGACGGACGCGGTCATCGCGTCGTAGGCGGTGAGCATGGGCCACTTCTCGCCGCGGGCCTTGGCGGCGGCGATGTCGTGGACGGTGATGCGGCGCGTGCCCTTGCCCCCGTACAGCGCCTTGCTGCTGTCGGCGGTCGTCTTCTGGGCAGCCTGAAGCGTCATGGTGAACGGCTCCTTCGTCATCTCGAGGCGCCCTGACGGCGTCCCCGGACCACATCCATGGTGGCACTTCGGCGGGCCGGCGGGGAAGCGGGCCGAAGTGGCGCTGTTCACAACCCGCCCACGGCCCGGTAACGGACCGCAGCGTAAAGACTCGTCCATGGTTTTCGATACGAGACGGTCTCGTATCGAAAAGCCTCTACAGTGAGGACCATGTCAGCCCTCTCCACCCCGCCCCGCGTCCCCGAGGCCGTCCACCGGCGCCGCTGGGCGATCCTCGGCGTGCTCATGCTCAGCCTGTTGATCGTCGTCCTCGACAACTCGATCCTGAACGTGGCCGTCCGGACGATCGCCGCCCCCGCCCCCACCGGCATCGGCGCCACCCAGAGCGAGCTGGAGTGGTCGATCAACTCCTACACGCTCGTCTTCGCCGGCCTCCTCTTCACCTCCGGCCTCCTCGGCGACCGCCTCGGCCGCAAGAAGGTGCTGCTCTTCGGCATCACCGTCTTCGGCGTCGGCTCCGCCCTCGCCGCCTTCTCCGGCACCCCCGGCGAGCTCATCGCCTACCGGGCCGTCATGGGCCTCGGTGCCGCCTTCGTCATGCCCGCGACCCTCGCGGTCCTCATGAACGTCTTCGAGCGCGACGAGCAGCCCAAGGCCATCGGCATCTGGGCCGGCAGCGTCGGCCTCGCCATCGCGATCGGCCCGATCACCGGCGGCGTGCTCCTCGACCACTTCTGGTGGGGGTCGATCTTCCTCGTCAACGTCCCCGTCGTGCTCCTCGCCCTGGCCCTCATGGTCTGGCTGGTCCCCGACTCCCGCGACCCGAACCCCGGCCGGATCGACATCCCCGGAGTGCTGCTCTCCGTCCTCGGACTCGTCCTCCTCGTGTACGGCATCATCCGCGGCGGCGAACTCGCGAGCTTCACCGACCTCACGGTCCTCGCCCCGGCCCTCGGCGGCCTCGCGGTCCTCGCCCTCTTCGTCCTGCACGAGCGGCGCAGCGACCACCCGGCGATCGACATGGCCTACTTCAGGCGGCCCGCGTTCTCGGCGGCCGTCGCCGCCATCGCGCTCGTCTTCTTCGCCCTCATGGGCGTCACCTTCTTCTCCGCCTTCTACCTCCAGAGCGTGCGCGGCTACAGCGCCCTGCAGTCCGGCCTGCTGATCCTGCCGCTCGCCGTCGCGCAGATGGTCTTCGCACCCCGGGCCCGGCTCGTCGTCGACCGCTTCGGCGCCCGGGCCGTCTGCACGGCCGGCATGCTGTTCGTCACCGCCGGCCTCGCCGCCTTCGCGTTCTTCGACGCGTCGACCCCGATCTGGGTCATGGAGGTCGTCTTCTTCCTCCAGGGCACGGGCATGGCGCACATCATGCCGCCGGTGACGGTCGCGATCATGCAGGCGCTGCCCCGCGAGAAGGCCGGCTCCGGCTCCGCCATCAACAACACCTTCCGGCAGGTCGGCGGCGCGATGGGCGTGGCCGTCCTCGGCTCGGTGCTCTCCTCCACGTACCGGGGCGAGATCGAGGGCCACCTCGGCGGCGTCCCGGCCGCCCTGCGGGACACGGCCGGCGAGTCCATCGAGGGCACCCTCGCGGTCGCCGAGAAGCTCGGCCCGGCCGGCCGTGACCTCCTCGCCCCCGCCTACGACGCCTTCCTCGACGCCATGCACGTCACCGCCGTCGCCTCCGCCGCCATCGCCTTCGCCGGGGCCGTGGTCGTGGCGGTCTTCCTCCCCGGCGGCAGGCCGCAGGAGCCCGGAGCCGCGCCCGCCGCCGACGCCCGGCGGGGCTCGGTGCCCGCGCCCGGCGCGGAGGCGGGAGAATCGGCCCGTCGATAGGCGGACGCCGTCGACCGGTGGACGAGCGGGCCACCGTACGGACGAGAGAGGCGGAGCGCGCGTGTCGCTGCACGACGGCGGGGGCCAGGACCCCCGGAACGACGACGGGTCGTCCCGCGCTCCGCGCCGCGGCCGCCCGCGCAGCGAGGCCGCCGAGCAGGCCATCTTCGACGCGGCGGTCGCCCTCCTGGAGGAGGGCACCCCGCTCGTCGAGATCTCCATCGAGAAGCTCGCCCGCACCGCCGGCGTCGGCAAGGCCACCATCTACCGGCGCTGGTCCGGCAAGGAGGAGCTCTTCGTCGACCTCCTGCGCTCCGTGGAGTCCCCGGACCCGGTGCTCCCCGGCACCTCGGTCCGGGACGACCTCGTCACCCTCCTGGAGTCCATCCGGCAGCGCGGACTGGCCAAGCGGACGTCGGCCGTCCTCCACCACGTCTTCTCGGAGATGCAGTTCTATCCGAAGCTGTACGAGGCCTACCACCGCACCGTCATCGAGCCGCGCCGCCGCCTCGGCCTCGACGCGGTGCGGCGCGGGATGGAGAGCGGCGAGATCCGCGACGACCTCGACGTCGAGCTCGTCAACGACCTCTTCACCGGCCCGCTCCTGCTCCGTACGGTCATCCGCCCCGGCAGCACCCTGGAGCCCGGCCTCGCCGAGGCGGTCGTCGACACCGTCCTCGACGGCCTCCGGCCCCGCGCCTGAGGCCATCCGCGCCCGCCGTGCCCCGGCGTGAGCTCGAACACCTGCACCTGACCTGCACAAATGTGCGCGTTCTGTCACAGGGTCGGCCCCCGGACCGCCGACAGGAACCCGGCACGGGCCGCCGCTCGTCCCTGGGGGAGTACGAGGGTCCCGGGATCGCCTAGTGTCGACACCGGGTCACGCGAGACGGCAAGGCGGCACGGCAGAGTGAAGGACAGGGCGATGGCGCGGGTGGACATGACGGGGACCGAAAACGGCGGCGCGGGGGACGAGCACCCCGCCTCCGGATCCCCGTCGAGGTCCCGGTTCCGCACCTCGCTCGCCCGGCTCAGGCGCGACCCGGGCATCTGGCGCCGGGGCGTCGTCGTGGCCGCCGCCGCGGTCGCCGTCACCTTCGTCATGGTCTTCCACGCCGAGATCCCCAACACCGTCGGCAACCTCGGCAGCCTCACCGAGACGTTCCTCCCCTGGTTCGGCGTCTTCGTCCCGCTCCTGCTGCTCCTCGCCCTGCTGCGCCGGTCCGCCACCGCCCTGATCGCCGTCCTGCTGCCCGCGATCGTCTGGCTCAACCTCTTCGGCGGCCTCGTCGCCGACAAGTCCGTCCCCGGCGGCGACCTCACCGTCGCCACCCACAACGTGAACGCCGACAACCCCGACCCCGAGGGCACCGCCCGCGCGCTCGCCGCCTCCGGCGCCGACGTCCTCGCGCTGGAGGAGCTGAAGGGCGACATGGTCCCGGCCTACGAGCGGGGCCTCGCGGAGACCTACCCGTACCACTCCGTCCAGGGCACCGTCGGCCTCTGGAGCAAGCTGCCGCTGCGCGACGCCGAGCCCGTCGACATCGAGATGGGCTGGACCCGCGCCATGCGCGCCGACGTCGTGACCCCCAAGGGCGAGGTCGCGGTGTACGTGGCCCACCTGCCGTCCGTCCGGGTCAAGCTGAACGCCGGCTTCACCGCCAATCAGCGCGACAACAGCGCCAACGCCCTCGGCGCGGCCCTCTCCCGCGACCGGCACGAGCGGATCGTCCTCCTCGGCGACCTCAACGGCACCATGAACGACCGCTCGCTGAACGCCGTCACCTCCCAGCTCCGCTCCACCCAGGGCGCGGCCGGCGACGGCTTCGGCTTCAGCTGGCCGTCCTCGTTCCCGATGGCCCGGATCGACCAGATCATGGTCAAGGGCGTCGAGCCGATGTCCTCGTGGGCGCTGCCGGCGACGAAGAGCGACCACCTGCCCGTCGCCGCCCGCGTGAAGCTCTGAGCCCCGAGGGGCTCAGCCCCTCGTCTCCCGCCAGCCGTTCGTGATCGGCAGCCGCCGGTCCTTCCCGAAGCCCTTCGCCGAGATCTTCGTGCCCGGCGGGTACTGGCGCCGCTTGTACTCCGCCGTGTCGACCATCCGCAGCGTCCGCGCGACGACCTCCTCCTCGTACCCGGCGGCCACGATCTCGTCCTTGCCGCGGTCCCGGTCCACGTACAGCGCGAGGATGCCGTCGAGGACCTCGTAGTCCGGCAGCGAGTCCGTGTCCACCTGGCCGGGGCGGAGTTCGGCGCTGGGCGGCTTGGTGATCGAGCTCTCCGGGATCGGCGGGGTCATGCCGCGCTCCTCGGCCGCCCGGTTGCGCCAGCGCGCGAGCCGGAAGACGTCCGACTTGTAGACGTCCTTGATGGGGCCGAACGCGCCGACGGAGTCGCCGTACAGCGTCGAGTAGCCCACCGCGAGCTCGGACTTGTTGCCCGGCGCGAGGACGATGTGCCCCTCCTGGTTGGAGAGCGCCATGAGGGTCGTGCCGCGCAGCCGGGACTGGAGGTTCTCCTCGGCGAGCCCGGTGAGCCCGAGCGAGGCCATGTACGCGTCGAACATCGGCTCGATCGGGACCGTGCGGTAGTTCAGGCCGGTGCGGCGGGCCAGCTCCGCCGCGTCGGAGCGGGAGTGCCCGGAGGAGTACTTCGAGGGCATCGACACCCCGTACACGTTCCCCGCGCCGACCGCGTCGCAGGCGATCGCGGCGACGAGCGCCGAGTCGATGCCGCCGGAGAGGCCGACGAGGACCGAGCGGAACCCGTTCTTCGCCGCGTACGCGCGCAGTCCCACGACCAGCGCCGAGTAGACCTCCTCGTCGTCGTCGAGCCGGTGCGCGTACCCGCCGGCGAGCTCCGGCTCGTACGCCGGGAGCGGCTTCTCGGAGAGCACGACGCGGTCGATCCGCAGACCGTCGTCCACGACCCCGCTCGGCGCGTCCGGCCCGGCGGCCGGGAGCTCCAGGTCGACGATCACGCTGCCCTCGACGAACTGCGGGGCCCGCGCGATCACCTCGCCCGCCGCGTCGACGACGATCGAGTCGCCGTCGAAGACCAGCTCGTCCTGGCCGCCGGTCGACGCCAGGTACGCCGTGACGCAGCCCGCCTCGCGGGCCCGCCTGCGGACCAGTTCGAGCCGCGTGTCGTCCTTGTTCCGCTCGTACGGCGAGGCGTTGACCGACAGCAGCAGCCCGGCCCGCGCGCTGCGCGCCGCCGGGACCCGGCCGCCGTCCTGCCACAGGTCCTCGCAGATGGCGAGGGCCACGTCGATCCCGTGCACGCGGACGACCGGCATCGTGTCGCCCTGCACGAAGTAGCGGTACTCGTCGAACACGCCGTAGTTCGGCAGGTGGTGCTTGGCGAACCGGAGCGCCACCTCGCCCCGGTGCAGCACGGCGGCGGCGTTCTCCGGGGAGCCCGCGGGCCGCCCGAGCCGGGGCACGGCGTGCTCGGAGCGGTCGAGGTAGCCGACGACGACCGGCAGGTCGCCGAAGCCCTCGTCGGCGAGGCGCCGCGCGAGCCCGCGCAGCGCCTCCCGGGAGGCCTCGACGAAGGACGGCCGCAGGGCCAGGTCCTCGACGGGGTAGCCGGTCAGCGCCATCTCGGGGAACGCGACGAGATGCGCGCCCTGTCCGGCGGCGTGCCGGGTCCAGTGGACGATCGCCTCGGCGTTCCCGGCGATGTCACCCACGGTCGAGTCGATCTGATTCAGGGCGAGGCGTAGTTGAGGCACCCCGCCAGCATAATCGTCAGACCGACGCGATGTCCCGGGAAACGTCCCGGGAAGTCTCCGGGAAAACCGTCAGAGAAACGTTCCGTCAGGCCGGCCACCGCCCCCGCCGTGCTCTCGCCCCCGCGCCCCTTCCCGACATGCGCCCCCGTCCGACCCCGTCGATCATGGGCCCATGACGACCACTGACGATCCGGCGGAGTCGGCCCGGCCCGACGGGGCCGACGCGCAGACCGTCCAGGACGACGGCACCAGGAAGCAGTTCATCTCCTGGCTCACCCTCGCCTTCATGACCACCGCCTCGGTGGCGAGCCTGAGACCCTCGCCGTCCATGGCCATCTACGGCCTCGCGGCGGTCTTCCTCTACCTGCTCCCGGCGATCGTCTTCCTGCTCCCCACCGCCCTCGTCGGCGCCGAGCTCGCCTCCGGCTGGAACGGCGGCATCTACCGCTGGGTCAGCGAGGCCCTCGGCAAGCCCCTCGGCTTCGTCGCGGTGTGGTGCCAGTTCGCCATGACGATCGCGTACTACCCGAGCCTGCTCGCCTACGTCGCCTCGACCTTCGCGTACGTCATCGACCCCTCCCTCGCGGAGAACGGCCTGTACGTCGCGATCGTCATCATCGTCATCTACTGGAGCGGCGTCCTCATCTCCTCGCGCGGGACGAGGACGATCGCCGGCCTCTCCTCCTTCGGCCTCGTCATCGGCACCCTCGTCCCCGGCGTGCTCCTCGTCGTCCTCGGCCTCGTCTTCCTCGGCCAGGGCAACCCCTCCGCGCAGCCGATGACCGCCGACCACTGGCTCCCGCCGTGGACCGGCCTCGCGAGCCTCGTGCTCATCGTCAACAACTTCCTGTCCTACGCGGGCATGGAGATGAACGGCGTCCACGTCTCCTCGCTGCGCCGGCCCAAGAGCGAGTACCCGAAGTCGATGTTCCTGGCGACCGGTCTCGTCCTGCTGATCTTCATCCTCCCGGCCCTGGCCATCGCCTGGGTGATGCCGGCCGAACAGCTCAGCCTCACCGCCGGTCTGATGCAGGCCTTCGAGGCCTTCTTCGACCACTTCTCGATCGGCTGGATGACCAAGGTCGTCGGCATCATGCTGGTCTGCGCCGCCCTCGGCGGCATGCTCACCTGGCTGTCCGGGCCCGCCAAGGGCCTCGTCCTGCTCTCCCGGCAGGAGGGCTACCTGCCGCCCTCGCTCCAGAAGTTCAACAAGGACGGCGCCCCGCAGAACATCATGATCGCGCAGGGCGTCGTCACCACCCTGATCGCCGTCCTCTACGCCTTCAGCGACGACGTCTCCAGCTCCTACTGGATGTTCTCCGTCATCACCGTGCAGATCTACCTGATCGCGTACCTGCTGATGTTCGTCGCGGTCGTCAAACTCCGCAGGTCCCAGCCGGACGTCGAACGCGGCTTCCGCGTCCCCGCCGTCGAATGGGTCGCGGGCGTCGGCTTCGTCGCCTCCATCGCCGCACTCGTCATCGGCTTCGTCCCGCCCGACCAGTTCGGCGACCAGCCGCTCTGGCGCTACCTGCTCATCGTCGGCGGCGGCCTGCTCGTCCTCGGCATCCTCATCCCGGCCGCGCTGCTCAAGTACCGCAAACCGAGCTGGGTCCACCCGGACCACAGGGAACCCACCGGCACCCCCTGACGTTCGAACCCATATGCACGGAAAGGCGACGCGAGCGGCGGCGGTCCTCCTCGGACTCGGCGCGCTCGCGTACACCGCCTGGGTCCTCGAAGTCCTCGTCCGGACCGGCCTCGACCCGGTCCGGACGTACGTCTCCGAGCTCGCCGCCGCCGACCAGCCCCTCGGCGGCCTCTTCCGCGCCACCGACCTGGTGGCCGGACTCCTCGTCCTCGCGGGCGCCGTGACCGCGCTCGCCGCGAGACGGGGGACGGGGCTCGCCCGGGAGAGACGCTGGGAGCTCGCCGGCTGGCTCGCCCTCGCCCTCTTCGGCGCCGCCACCGTCGCCGACTCCCGGCTCCCGCTCAGCTGCACCCCCACCGCCGACCCCGAGTGCGCGGCCCGCGAGACCGCCGGACTCGTGCCCGCCACCCACACGGCCCACGCCGTCAGCTCCAGCCTCGCCATGACCGGCGCCCTCGTCGGCATGGTCGCCCTCACCGTCGCCGCCCGCCGCTACGGCCACCTCCCCCCGCTCGCCCGCACCGGCCCCGCCCTCGTCGCCCTGGAGCTCGCCGCCACCGCCTGGACCCTCGGCGCCGTCGCCGCCTTCGAGGCCGGCAGGGGCACCTGGTCCCTCGGCGCGGGCCAGCGCCTCCAGGTCCTCCTGGTCGCCGTCTGGCTGGCCGTCCTCGCCCACGCGACGGCACGGGAGGAGCGGCGGTGACCTTCTTCGTACGCCTCGGGGGCACCGCCCACCACGTGGCCGTCGACGGCACCGGGCCCCTCTGCGTCCTGTCCGCCGGACTCGGCCTGAGCTGGTTCGACTGGGACCCGGTGGTGCCGCTGCTCGCCCCGTACCGCACGGTCGTCCGCTTCGACCGCCCCGGCCACGGCCTCTCCGCCCCCGCGTCCGCCCCGCCGACGGCCCGCGGCGAGGCGGACCGCGTGGCGGCCCTCCTCGACGCCCTCGGGCACCCGGGCCCGGCCACCGTCGTCGGCCACTCCGTCGCCGGCTTCCACGCCGAGGCCTTCGCGCGCCTCCACCCCACCCGTACGGCCGCGCTCGTCCTCGTCGACTCCTCGGTGGAGGAACGCCCCCGCCCGGCCCGTACGGACGCCGTCGCGAGGGCCGCGGGCCGGGTGCTGTCGGCCGCCGGGCTGCCGGCGGCGCTCGGCCCGACCGCGCGCCGGGCGGCCGTACGGAACGACCGGACGCCCCGCGACCTCGTCCGCCGGGTCTACGGCACCTCCCGCGTCCTCCGCGGCGCCCTCCTGGAGAACGCCCACTACGGCGCGGTGGCCGCCGAGCTCCTGGCCCTGCGGGAGAGCCACCCCCTCCCGGCCGGCCTCCCCGTCACCGTCCTCGCCGCCCCCGACGGCTCCGCCCGCTGGGAGCGGCGCCAACGCGCGCTGGCCCGGCGGCTCGGCGCCCGCTACGAGGCGGCCGAACCGTCGGGCCATCTGGTCATGCGGGACCGCCCCGACGCCGTGGCCGGGGCGGTCCTCCGCACCGGTCAGGAAGGCGCGTAGACGCTCTCGCAGAACGCCTTGAGCTGGTCGTCCGAGAGGTGATGGGCCAGGTCGGCCTCGCTGATCATGCCGACGAGCCGCTTGCCCTCGATGACGGGGAGGCGACGGATCTGGTGGCTCTGCATCTCCTGCAGGACCGCGCCGACGTCGGCGCCCGCCTCGACCCAGCGGGGCGTGCCCTCCGCCATGGAGCCACAGGTGATCTTCGCCGGGTCGTGGCCCATGGCCACACAGCGGACGACGATGTCCCGGTCGGTGATGATGCCGCAGAGCCGTTCGTTCTCGTCGGCGATCGGCAGGGCGCCGACGTTGAGGTTGCGCATCATCTGCGCGGCGCGGTCGAGCGTCTCGTGGGCCGGGATCCACTCGGCCCCGGGATGCATGATGTCCTTCGCCGTGGTCATGGGCTTCGAACCTTTCGTCGGACGTCGTCGTACGAGCGTGTCCCCGAGCCCACTCATTGTCGGCGCGCGCGACGGCCCCCGCGACCGCAGCGGGTCACGGGGGCCGTCGTCGTCACGGAAGGGCCGGTCAGGCGGCTCCGCGCTGCTTCAGCATGTCCGCCATCAGCAGGATCTCGGACTTCTGGGCGTCGACCATGCCCTGCGCGAGATCGCGCTCGACGCCGGGGACGCACCGGCTCACACAGCCCTCGGCCATGTGCACCCCGCCCTTGTGGTGGACGGTCATCAGCTGGAGGTACAGGACCTCGGCGTCCCGGCCGCTCGCCCTGCGGAGCGCGTCGAGCTGGGCGTTGGTGGCCATGCCGGGCATGACCGCCCCGTCCGAGGACTCGCTCGGCATCCCCATCCAGGCCATGGGCTCGATGCCGGACTCGAACTTGGGCAGCCCCCACAGGTCGAGCCAGCCGAGCATCATGCCCCGCTGGTTGGCCTGCGTGTTGGCGATGTCGTACGCGAGCCGGCGGACGGCCTCGTCCTTCGTCCGGTCCCGGACGATGAAGGACATCTCCACGGCCTGCTGGTGGTGGACCGCCATGTCCCGGGCGAACCCGGCGTCGGCGGACCCCGACGTCGGGGTACGGGGAGCCTCGTCGCGCTCCGCGGAGGCGACGGTGACGGCGCCCCCGGCGAAGAGCAGCGCGAGCGCGACGGCGGTGGCGGCGGCCCAGCGGGTCCGGTCGGGCCGGCGCGGTGCCTCCGGCTCCTCCGTCCCACCGGTGCTCACCGGGGTCACTGGCCCATCCCCGTACCGCCCTGACCGGAGCCGTCCAGGCCACCGGTGCAGGCGGCACCCGGCTCGGGGGTCTGCGGGCCCTGGACGTACTTCGTGAAGAAGGCGTCGACGCGCGGGTCGGAGGCGCCGTCGACGGTGACCTGCTTGCCCCAGGCGGAGAGCATGATCTTGCCGGACTGGTCGTCGACCGGGCTCATCAGCGAGTACTTGGTCTTGCCGACCTTCTCGGCCAGCTTCTTCACGTCGCCCTGGTCGGCCTGCTTGTTGTACGTGACCCAGACGGCGCCGTGCTCCAGGGAGTGGACCGCGTTCACGTCCGCGACGGGCTTGTCGTAGACGACGCCGTCGCAGTTCATCCAGACCGGGTTGTGGTCACCGCCGACCGGCGGCTTCATGTCGTACTTGACGGCGGTCTCGACGTGGTTCCGGCCGAGCTTCTTGGCGTCCCAGGTCTTCTCGCCGGCGATGGGGGCCTTGGCGGCTGCTTCCTTGGCGTCCTGCTCGTCCGACTTCTTCATCAGCACGAAGGTGCCGAAGCCGACGAGGCCGAGGACGACGACGCCGGAGATGCCGAGGGTGATGAGGCGGGAGCGGCGCTCGCGGGCCTGCTCGGCGCGGCGCATCTCCTCTATTCGGGCACGGCGGTCGGCGGTCGTGGAGCGGTTGGCGGCCATGGTGGTGTCGTCCTTCTGGGGGATGGGAGGGAGAGTCCGGCACAGGACGTGCGGGTCGGTCGATCGGTGGATGAACCGTTTCCGCTACGTCCGGAGAACTTGAAGGACGTGCAGGTCCGGCGCCCGGGGCCGGGCGCCGGAGCGGTGCGCGGGACCGGCGTCGGCGGCCGTGTCGAGGCGCGGGTGACCGCCGGCCGCGTGGAGCGGGGAGTCGAGCGGGGGCGCGCCGAGCACCGCGGGGGAGAGGGAGGGGAGGAGCGAGCAGCCGCCGCGGTCGTACGGGCAGACGTACTCGCCGGTCTCGGTGACGGCGACGGCCCGGACGTCGTACGTCGCGGGCGCGGAGTCCGCGGCCTCCCCGTGGTGGTCCCCGTCCCCGGGTTCCACGCCCCCCAGACAGACGAAGAGCGCGGCGAGGAGCGTCGCCACGGCACTCGCCAGTGCCATGGGACGCGCGTGTCGGAACAGGCGTACGAGCCGCGGGGCCCCCATGGGCGGAGATCGTAGTGGGCGAGGGGCCCCTGTGGGCCGAACGGGGTACGAACCCGTTCGGGCACAGGGGGGACGCTCAGGGACGGAACCCGACATTCCCCCCTGCTCCCCCGTTACCTGTGTCACAGCCGAGCAGGCAGTATGGGTACGCAACGTGCGCGAAACCATGTGGTGGGATGCTCAGGTGCCCCCCGATGCACCGGAGGCGGTGGGAGCAGGCGGCCTGACCAGCGAGGATGGGTGTGGAAATGGACAAGCAGCAGGAATTCGTGCTCCGTACGCTCGAGGAGCGCGACATCCGCTTCGTGCGCCTCTGGTTCACCGACGTGCTGGGCTTCCTGAAGTCGGTGGCCGTGGCACCGGCCGAGCTTGAGCAGGCCTTCGACGAGGGCATCGGCTTCGACGGCTCCGCGATCGAGGGCTTCGCCCGCGTATACGAATCGGACATGATCGCCAAGCCGGACCCGGGCACCTTCCAGATCCTGCCCTGGCGCGCGGAGGCCCCCGGCACGGCCCGGATGTTCTGCGACATCCTCATGCCCGACGGTTCGCCGTCCTTCGCGGACCCGCGCTACGTCCTCAAGCGGGCCCTCGCGAAGACCTCGGACCTGGGCTTCACCTTCTACACCCACCCCGAGATCGAGTTCTTCCTCCTGAAGGACAAGCCCCTCGACGGCACGCGCCCCACGCCCGCCGACAACTCGGGCTACTTCGACCACACGCCGCAGAACGTGGGCATGGACTTCCGCCGCCAGGCGATCACCATGCTTGAGTCGATGGGCATCTCGGTCGAGTTCTCCCACCACGAGGGCGCCCCCGGCCAGCAGGAGATCGACCTCCGCTACGCCGACGCGCTCTCGACGGCCGACAACATCATGACCTTCCGCCTGGTCATGAAGCAGGTGGCTCTCGAACAGGGCGTCCAGGCCACCTTCATGCCGAAGCCGTTCTCCGAGTACCCCGGCTCGGGCATGCACACCCACCTGTCCCTCTTCGAGGGCGACCGGAACGCCTTCTACGAGTCGGGCGCCGAGTACCAGCTCTCCAAGGTGGGCCGCTCCTTCATCGCGGGCCTCCTCAGGCACGCGGGCGAGATCTCCGCCGTGACCAACCAGTGGGTCAACTCGTACAAGCGCATCTGGGGCGGCTCCTCCCGCACGGCCGGCTCGGGCGGCGAGGCCCCCTCGTACATCTGCTGGGGCCACAACAACCGCTCCGCCCTCATCCGCGTCCCCATGTACAAGCCCGGCAAGACGGGCTCCTCCCGCGTCGAGGTCCGCTCCATCGACTCCGGCGCCAACCCCTACCTGACCTACGCGGTCCTCCTCGCCGCCGGCCTCAAGGGCATCGAGGAGGGCTACGAACTCCCCGCCGGCGCCGACGACGACGTCTGGGCCCTCTCCGACTCGGAACGCCGCGCGATGGGCATCGAACCGCTCCCGCAGAACCTGGGCGAGGCGATCGCCCTGATGGAGAAGAGCGAACTGGTCGCGGAGACCCTCGGCGAGCACGTCTTCGACTTCTTCCTCCGCAACAAGAAGCAGGAGTGGGAGGAGTACCGCTCGGAGGTCACCGCCTTCGAGCTGCGGAAGAACCTGCCGGTGCTGTAAGGGCGACGGCAAGCGAGCCCGGCGCCGCCCTCGCGGCGGGGCCGGGCCACAATGGCCGCCATGACCGACGGAATAACCTGGCTGGCGGCCCCGCAGTCCATCGCGTACGGCGGCTACGGCGTCGTCCTGGCCCGGGGCCTGACCCCGGACCAGCTGATCACCCGACTGTCCGAGGCGCTCCACGACCCCGGGACCCCCAGCCCCCTCGGCGATCTCACCTCCGCGGAGCTGATCGAGGAACTCGACCTCGAGTACGACGGCGACCCCGCCCTCCGTGTCGGCGAGGACGGCGACTGGGTCTACGCCGTCATGTACGGGCCCTGGCAGGGCGAGTTCGAGCCCCTCTCACCGGTCTCCCGCGACGGCGCCCACGTCTTCCACCTCGAATTCGAGGAGACGAACGGCAAGCCGGTCCCGCCGTTCTTCCACTACTTCCACGACGACCGCCTCCAGTGCGGCTTCAACCTCCACCTGGACGGCTCGTGGGGGTACGGGTGGCCGGAAGGCGTCCCCGAAGTGGCTTCGGCGATCCAGGAATCGCTGACTGCGGCAGGACTTCCCTCCGAGCGGATCCCCGCCCGCGAGGTCCACCGCACGGCCCTCCACGTCCTCGGAACCCACTTCGGCCTCGACCTCCCCAGGTCCCGCGTCCTGGACGAGGCGCTCCCGTCCGTCGTTCTGGAACGGTGAGCGAACAGGGACCCGCCCCTACGGCAACTCCCGCGTCAGCCAGGCCACTTCGCCCGCCTCGCCCTCCACCGTCACCCGGTCCCGGGTGAAGCCGAGCTTCTCCAGGACCCGCAGCGACGGCTCGTTCCACGTCCCCACGGTCGACCAGAGCCGCTCCCGCCCGGTCGCCGCCGCGGCCCCGACGATCGCGCGGGACGCCTCCGTGGCGTACCCGCGGTTGTGGGCGTGCTGGAACAACTCGTAGGCGATCTCCGGCTCTTCGAGGGTGGCGCGGCCGACGATCAGGCCGCAGTACCCGATGAAGTCGCCCTCCTCCCGGCGCCGGATCGGCAGGAGGGCGATCCCGTTCTCCGCCGTCGCGGCGAGCATCTCCCCGATGGCCTTCCGGATCCGCTCGACGGGCGGCTTCCCCTTGCCCCGCTCGGCCAGCAGCTCGCAGAACTCCTCGGCGTCGGACTCGGCCCACGGCCGCAGGATCAGACGCTCGGTCTCCAGGTGGTACGACATCGTCGCGTAGGTCGGCATGACCCCCACTCTGCCCCGGGCACCGGAAAAGCGTTGTCCGGGGGAGGGGAAAGCCCCACACTGCACCCCTATGAAGATCGAATCCGTCGCCACCGGGCGACTCCTCCTCCACCCCGTCACCGTCGACGCCGCGCAGCGGATCGTCGCCAGGGAGCCGGGGGAGGGGGACCGGTGGGGTGAGGCGTATCCGCAGGACGGAGACGTGCGGGCTTGTACCGGGTTCCTGCGGGGAGTCGCCGAGCGGGGTGAACCCGGGGTCTACCGGCCGTACGAGATACGGCTCGACGGGGTCGTCGTCGGCGGGATCGGGTTCCACGGGCCGCCGGACGCGGACGGGGTCGCGACCGTCGGGTACGGGCTCGTGCCGGCGGTACGGGGGAAGGGGTACGCCTCCGAGTCCCTGCGCGCCCTGATCGGCATCGCCCGGCGGGCCGGCGCCTCCGGGGTCAGGGGAGACGCCGACCTCACCAATCCGGACTCGCACCGGGTGATGGAGGCGGCCGGTATGCCGTGCGTGGGGGAGGACGAGACGCTGCGGTACTTCGAGGTCCGGTTCGCGGACTCAGCGCTCTGAGAGCTCCGACGGGGCCTCCTGGACCACCCAGCCGTTGCCGTCCGGGTCCTCGAACGTCATGAACGAGTTCCACGTGTCGCCCTTGCCGTCCTCCCAGCCCGACGCGCCGATGTGCATCACGGCGGAGACGTCGACGCCGCGGCCCACCAGCTCCGCGCGCGCCGCCTCGATGTCGGTGACGCAGAGCTGGAGGCCGTGCAGGGTGCCCGGCTCCATGTCCTTCGCGCCCGGCATCGGCGGCATGCCGCTCAGCAGCGCGATCGAACAGCGCGAGCCCGGCGGCGTCGCCTGGATGATCCGCACCCCCGGCGCCACCTCGTCGTCCAGGTCGATCGTGAAGCCGCACTTCTCCCCGTAGAACTCCTTCGACTTGTCCATGTCGGTCACGGGGACGGGGACGACTTCCAGGGTCCAGTTCATGTTCCTGCTCCTCCGGAGGGTGGACGGACTGAAGTACCACCGTCGCCCACGGACCCCCCGGTCCGCACCCCGGATCAGCGGATCGCCGGCGTCCAGTGCAGCCTGCCGTCCAGGCCGATCGCCGCCACGCCCTCCCGGCCCGCGTCCGGCGCGCCCGAGAAGAGGAAGCCCTCCAGGCTCCACTGGGGGCGCGTCCCGCCGCGGCCCAGCGGGGCCGTCGCCAGGAAGCCCGTGCGGGAGCGGACCGCGAGCATGCCCTCGCCGCCCGTCGCGCCGCTGACCGGGCCGAAGCCCGCCACGCCACCGGTCAGCTCCCGGTACGGCGAGACCGGTCCCGTCCCCGAGAAGTCGGCGCTCCGCAGGTCGCCGGAGGACGGCTTGCGGAACCAGAGCCGTACGCCTCCGTCCGCGTCCGTCGCCGGGGTCGCGCTCAGCGCGAGCGTCGTCGGCGGGAGACCCGTCGGCGTCGGGCCGACGAGCGGTCCGCCGGGGCGCCGCGCCGCCCACACCAGGACGGTCTTCGGGGTGCTGGCGAAGACGTAGCCGCGGCCGGAGGAGTCCGTCGCCGCCACCGGGTCGCCGTACACGTCGGCCCCGCCGAGCACCCGCCACGGCCCCCACGTGCCGTCCGTGCCCTGCTCGCGGGCGGTGAGCCGGTGCGCGCTGTCGCGCAGGACGAGCGTCGCCCGCCCGTCCCGGCCCACCGTCACGGTGGGCGCGCTGATGTCGGAGGTGCCCGCCGCGTCGCCCCGCTCGGGCGTGCCGAGCGAGCGCCACGGGCCGAAGGGACCCTCCGGGCCCGCCGTCGTCCGCTCGGCGGTCACGACCTCGCGCCGGTACTCCGCCGGGCCGCCGTCCAGCCGCGTCCGCGTGCCGAAGACCGCGATCCGGCCGTCCGGGCGCAGCACGGAGGTGACCCCGCTGTCGAGGCCGCCGCCGGGCTGGAGCTCGGGGCCGTGCCACGTGTCCCCGCCGGCGGGCTTCCGCCAGGTGGCGAGGTGCCCGTCGAGGACGGCGAAGGCGTGGAGCCCGCCGGTCCGGTCCCGCTGGACCCAGGTCGTGGAGGTGCCGCGGGCGTACCGGACGGTCGACGTCCAGCCGTTGCCGGTGGGCCGCACCGCGACCTTCAGGTCGCCGCAGCCGGCCGCGGTCCCGCAGTCGTTGACCCGGTCGAGCCAGGAGTACGTCTTCAGGGTCTTCAGCTTCTCGCCCGACGTCTCCGGGTCGAGGGTGTGCGGCAGCGTCGTCGTCGGGTAGCCGAGGTAGTTCTGCACGCCGACGTGCGGGTGCCCCGGCACGCGCGCGTACCGGTCGAGCGCGGCCTGCGCGAACCGCGCCCCGTACAGGTGGTCCTGGTGGTCCCGGAGCTTCCCGCTCCCCGGGTACGTGCCGGGGGACGGGTCCTGCATCCGCACGAAGGTCGGCCGGAACCGCTCCAGGATCCCGGTGATCACGTCGACGACCTGGTCCTTGGTGTACGTGAAGTCCGCCGCGACCGGCGTTCCGGCGGCGCGCTGCGAGGCGAGCGCCGGGACGCGGCCGTGCCAGAGGCCGTTGAGGCTGTGCGGGCTGTCGCCGTTGGTCGACCCCGCCTCCTTCATCTGCACCCACACCAGCGTGACGTGCGGCTCCGCGCGCAGGGTGTCCAGCTCGGCGCTCGCCCCGCCGACCGTGGGGATCGTCGTCCGGTCCCAGGGGCTGGTACGGCTTCCGGTGGCCATCTCCGCGTACGCGGCGCGTATGCCGTTCTGCCGGGCCTCCGCGTACCCCGCCTTGTCGGGCGCGACCACGCCGCGCTTGGCCGCGTTCATGCCGTCCGCCTCGCCCGAGGTGAGGTAGACGGAGGTGAGGGGGTTCCCGGAGCGCAGGGACTGGGAGATGTCGGGGTTCATGAAGAACAGGTCGTCGTCCGGGTGCGCCACGATCTGCAGGACGGAGGCCCGCTGGTGGGCGGGGCGCGGCGGGACCTCGGGGGCCTTCGACCCGGCCGCCTCGGCCGCCGCCGCCTTGGGCGCGGCCGCCTTGGGCGCGGCGGCCGTGGGCGCCTGAGCCGGGGAAGGAACCGAGGAAGGAGCCGAGGAAGGAGCCGAGTCCGGCGCCGAAGCCGGCGCCGGGCTCGCCGTCACCGAGAGCAGCCCCGCGAACGTGCCCGCCACCAGGACGGCCGTCACGAGGGGCGTCACGACCCGGCGGCGGGACGAGGGGGCGGCGGCGGGGCGGCTGACGGGCATGGGTGAGGGCGCGCTTTCACGGGAGACGACGTGGGGAGGGGGCTGCGGACAGCAAGACGAAGTTCCCAGGATGACGGTTCATTCCGTCCGAAAAGCGATGATTGTGGGGGACGTCACGTGTGATCCCTTACGATCCGAAGGCCTGAACACCCCCGGCCCCCGCGCCGGATAGGCTCGATCCCCCGGGTCGCCCCCGGGGCCCTTCCGGGGCCGTCCCCCGGACGGACACGCTCGGAGGGAGCCGCGGAAATGACCGTGCCGGGACGCGAGCCGGGACGTGCGCCGGGACGCAGGAGCAGTACGTTCACCCGCCTCCTCCGACACGGGTTCACGGACCCCTCGGAGGCCGAGAAGCTGCTCGACGTCCCCGAGCTGGCAGCCCTCCGCGGCGACGCCGTCCTCCTGGAGGCCCTCGGGGCCACCGCCGACCCGGACCTCGCCCTCCGCGGCCTCGTCCGCCTCGTCGAGGCCCAGCCGGAGACCGAGCGGCAGACCCTCACCACCACGCTGCTCTCCGCCAAGCCGTTCCGTGACCGGCTCCTCGGCGTGCTCGGCTCCTCGGAGGCGCTCGCCGACCACCTGGCCCGTCACCACCGCGACTGGGAGACCCTCGTCACGTACGAGGCGGCCGACCTCCACCCGGGCGTCGCCGAGTTCGAGCACGGTCTCGCCGAGGCCACCGACGAGGTCGCGCTCCGCGTCGCCTACCGCCGCTGCCTCCTCGCCATAGCGGCACGGGACGTCTGCGGCACCATCGACGTCGCCGAGACCGCCGCCGAGCTCGCCGACCTGGCCACGGCGACCCTCCGCGCGGCCCTCGCCATCGCCCGTACCGCCGCGCCCGCCGACGCCGCGCAGTGCCGGCTCGCCGTCATCGCGATGGGCAAGTGCGGCGGCCACGAGCTGAACTACGTCTCCGACGTGGACGTCATCTTCGTCGGCGAGCCGGTGGAGGGGGCCGACGAGGGCAAGGCGATCCAGGCCGCGACCCGCCTCGCCTCGCACCTCATGCGGATCTGCTCGGAGACCACCGTCGAGGGCACCATCTGGCCCGTCGACGCCAACCTCCGCCCCGAGGGCCGCAACGGCCCCCTCGTCCGCACGCTCTCCTCCCACCTCGCCTACTACCAGCGCTGGGCGAAGACCTGGGAGTTCCAGGCCCTCCTGAAGGCCCGTGCCGTCGCCGGCGACCCCGACCTCGGCAGCCAGTACATCGACGCCGTCTCCCCGCTGGTCTGGCAGGCCGCCGAGCGCGAGAACTTCGTCGCCGACGTCCAGAAGATGCGCCGCAGGGTCGTCGACAACATCCCCGCCGCCCAGGTCGAGCGCGAGCTCAAGCTCGGACCCGGCGGCCTCCGGGACGTCGAGTTCGCCGTCCAGCTCCTCCAGCTCGTCCACGGCCGCAGCGACGCCACCCTCCACAGCGGGACGACCCTGGACGCGCTCGCCGCCCTCGCCGCCGGCGGCTACGTGGGCCGCGCCGACGCCGCCCAGCTCGACGAGGCCTACCGCTTCCTGCGCGCCATGGAGCACCGCATCCAGCTGTACCGGCTGCGCCGCACCCACCTCGTCCCCGAGGACGAGGCCGACCTGCGCCGCCTCGGCCGCTCCCTCGGCCTGCGCACCGACCCCGTCGCCGAGCTGAACAAGGAGTGGAAGCGGCACGCCTCCGTCGTCCGGCGCCTCCACGAGAAGCTCTTCTACCGGCCGCTCCTGGACGCCGTCGCCCAGCTCGCCCCCGGTGAGATCCGGCTCAGCCCCAAGGCGGCCGGACAGCGCCTCGAAGCCCTCGGGTACGCCGACCCGGCCGCCGCCCTGCGCCACCTGGAGGCCCTCGCCTCCGGCGTCAGCCGCAAGGCCGCCATCCAGCGGACGCTGCTGCCCGTGCTCCTCGGCTGGTTCGCCGACTCCGCCGACCCGGACGCCGGCCTCCTCGGCTTCCGCAAGGTCTCCGACGCCCTCGGCAAGACCCCCTGGTACCTGCGGCTGCTCCGCGACGAGGGCGCCGCCGCCGAGAACCTCGCCCGGGTCCTCTCGGCCGGCCGCCTCGCCCCCGACCTGCTGCTCCGGGCGCCCGAGGCCGTCGCGATCCTCGGCGACCCCGAGGGGCTCACCCCGCGCGGCCGGGACCACCTCGAACAGGAGGTGCTCGCCGCGGTGGGCCGCGCGGACGGTGCCGAGCAGGCCGTCGCCGCCGCCCGCGGGGTACGCCGCCGGGAGCTGTTCCGTACCACCGCCGCCGACCTCATCGGCTCGTACGGCACCGAGGACAACCCCCGCGAACCCGACCCCGGCGCCCTCGTCGACCGGGTCGGCGAGGCCGTCACCGACCTCAACGCCGCCACCATCGCCGGAGCCCTGCGGGCCGCCGTCCGCGCCGAGTGGGGCGACACCCTCCCGACCCGCTTCGCCGTCATCGGCATGGGCCGCTTCGGCGGCCACGAGCTGGGTTACGGCTCCGACGCCGACGTCCTCTTCGTCCACGAGCCCCGCGAGGGCGTCGACGAGCAGGAGGCCGCCCGGGCCGCGAACCGGGTCGTCGCCGAGATGCGACGGCTCCTCCAGCTGCCGACCGCCGACCCGCCGCTCCTCATCGACGCCGACCTCAGGCCCGAGGGCAAGAGCGGCCCCCTCGTCCGCACCCTCAAGTCGTACGAGGCGTACTACCGCCGCTGGTCGCTCGTCTGGGAGAGCCAGGCCCTGCTGCGCGCCGAGCCGATGGCCGGCGACCGGGACCTGGGGGAGCGGTTCATCGAGCTCGTCGACCCGCTGCGCTACCCGATGGAGGGGCTCGGCGAGGACGCGGTCCGCGAGATCCGCCGCCTCAAGGCCCGCATGGAGTCCGAGCGGCTGCCGCGCGGCGCCGACCCGACGCTCCACGCCAAGCTGGGGCGCGGCGGCCTGAGCGACGTCGAGTGGACGGTCCAGCTGCTGCAGATGCGGCACGGCTGGGTCGAACCGGGCCTGCGGACCACCCGTACCCGCGAGGCCCTCGCCGCCGCGCACGCCGCCGGGCTCATCCCGACGGACGAGGCGCAGATCCTGGACGAGGCCTGGGTGCTCGCGACCCGGGTCCGCAACGCGGTGATGCTGGTGCGCGGCCGTCCCGGGGACACCTTCCCCTCGGACCCGCGCGAGCTGGCCGCGGTGGGCCGCTACCTGGGGTACGAGGCGGGGCACGTCGGCGAGATGGTCGACGACTACCGGCGGATCACCCGCCGGGCCCGCGCGGTGGTCGAGGAGCTGTTCTACGGAGCGTGAACGGAGCTGTCGGTGTCGGCCGCCTCGTCCTTCTTGCGGGGCCGGGACCGGGCCACCACCGTCCCCGACGGCTCCACCAGCTTCGGCAGGCGGTGCGGCCGGGAGCCGTACCAGAAGTACGAGACGAGGAAGCCGAAGGCCAGGCAGAGGATGCCGCCGAGGGCGTCCATCCAGAAGTGGTTGGCGGTGGCGACGATGACGACGAGCGTGAACGCCGGGTAGAGCAGGCCGAGGATCTTCGCCCAGGGCGCCTTGGCCAGCAGGAAGATGGTGACGCCGCACCACAGCGACCAGCCGATGTGCATCGACGGCATCGCCGCGTACTGGTTCGACACGTGCTTGAGGTTGCCGGAGGCCATCGAGCCCCAGGTGTGGTGCACGAGGACCGTGTCGACGAAGTCCATGCTGGTCATGAGCCGCGGCGGCGCGAGCGGATACAGGTAGTAACCGACGAGGGCCACACCGGTGGTGGCGAACAGGACCGTGCGGAACGCGGCGTAACGGCCCGGGTGCCAGCGGTAGAGCCAGACGAGCACACCGATGGTCACGACGAAGTGCAGGGTCGCGTAGTAGTAGTTCATCGAGACGATGAGCCAGGTCACCGAGTTCACGGCGTGGTTGACGGCGTGCTCGAAGGCGAGGCCGAGGGACTGCTCGGTCTGCCAGATCCAGTCGGCGTTCTTGAGCGCCTGGGCCTTCTGCTCCGGCACCGCGTTGCGGATGAGGGAGTAGGTCCAGTAGCTCACCGCGATGAGCAGGATCTCGAACCAGATGGTGGGGCGGCGCGGCGTGCGCGCGCGCAGCCGCGCGAACCTGCCGTCGGCCTCGATGGGTGACGACGGGGTCGTCCGGTCGTCCAAACTCTTCACGGTCGTTTCACCCATAGGCAGAGAGTTTGCCAGATGCCTCCCCCCGACCGATCATCCCTCGGTCGGGTCCGGGGCGCACCCGCTCCTCCTCAGGAAGGAGTGCCGGAACCGTCCCGACCAGGGGCGACGGCCGGCACGGGGGCCGGGGCCGGCGCCGAGGCCGTGGAGCCCCGGACGACCAGCTCCGGCATGAAGACGAACTCGGAGTGCGGGGCCGGGGTGCCCCCGACCTCTTCCAGGAGGGCGCGGACGGCCGCCTGGCCCATCGCCTGCACGGGCTGGCGGATGGTGGTCAGCGGCGGGTCCGTGAAGGCTATGAGCGGGGAGTCGTCGAAGCCGACGACGGAGACGTCCCGGGGGACGTCGAGGCCCTGCTGGCGGGCGGCCCGGATCGCGCCGAGCGCCATCATGTCGCTCGCGCACACGATCGCGGTGCAGCCGCGGGAGATGAGCGCCGACGCGGCGGCCTGGCCGCCCTCCAGGGTGTACAGGGAGTGCTGGATGAGGGCCTCGGACTCCTCGGCGGAGAGGCCGAAGCGCTCCTCCATGCCCTTCTGGAAGCCCTCGATCTTCCGCAGCACCGGCACGAACCGCTTGGGTCCGACGGCGAGGCCGATCCGGGTGTGGCCGAGCGCGGCCAGGTGCGTCACCGCGAGCCGCATCGCCGCCCGGTCGTCGGGCGACACGAAGGGCGCCTGGACCTTGGGGGAGAAGCCGTTGA
Source organism: Streptomyces sp. NPDC020807 (assembly GCF_040641575.1). NCBI lineage: Bacteria > Bacillati > Actinomycetota > Actinomycetes > Kitasatosporales > Streptomycetaceae > Streptomyces > Streptomyces sp. NPDC020807. The sequence goes on along the minus strand of NZ_JBFADU010000004.1, from coordinate 200,767 downwards.
GCAGGACGAACGGGACGCCCTTGCCGCGCAGCTGGTCGTAGCGGGTCATGTCGGCGGTGGTGTCGGCGTGCAGGCCGGAGACGAAGATGATGCCGGCCACCCCGCGGTCCACCAGCATGTCGGTGAGCTCGTCCTCCGTGGACCCGCCGGGGGTCTGGGTGGCGAGCACCGGGGTGTACCCCTGCCGGGTGAGGGCCTGCCCGATGACCTGCGCGAGCGCGGGGAAGATCGGGTTGTCCAGTTCGGGGGTGATGAGGCCGACGAGTCCGGCGCTGCGCTGCCGCAGGCGGACGGGACGCTCGTAGCCGAGCACGTCGAGTGCGGCAAGCACGGATTCGCGGGTGGCGGTGGCCACACCGGGCTTGCCGTTGAGCACGCGGCTGACTGTGGCTTCACTGACCCCCGCCTGGGCTGCGATGTCGGCGAGCCGCGCGGTCATGGGAGTGGACTGTACCGGTCACCGCGCGTATTGCCCACCGAACACCGCAAGAGCGCTGCAAGAACCCAGTTTCGGGCACCTTTCGCAAGGGCTTGCAAGGTTTGCGGCGGGCTCGTGGGGCGTACGAGGCCGGAAGTGGCCGCCCGAACCCCTGTCAACCGGCCATTCGGCAACCTTCAAGACACGCGGATGTAACGATCGCCGTGTCTTGCAGAAATTTCACGCAAGCTCTTTCGGTGAGTTTTCAACCCTGTTACGTTCCTGGCAACCCGGAGCGCCGCGAGGGAGCGGTCGCATGAGGAAGGTTCCAGCCCACTCGTCATCCCGGGATCACTGAAGGAGTTCACATGCGGCGTGGCATAGCGGCCACCGCGCTGGTCGCGGCCCTGGGCGTGACCCTGGCGGCGTGCGGTAGTGACAGCGGTTCCAACGGCGGCGGCGAGAAGGCCTCCGGCGAGCTCTCCGGCACCGTGACCTGGTGGGACACGTCCACGGTCGGCTCCGAGGACAAGGTCTTCAAGAAGATCGCCGAGAGCTTCACCAAGAAGCACCCGAAGGTCACCGTCAAGTACGTGAACGTGCCCTTCGGTGAGGCGCAGAACAAGTTCAAGAACGCCGCCCAGTCCGGCTCCGGCGCGCCCGACGTCATCCGCTCCGAGGTCGCCTGGACGCCCGACTTCGCCAGCCTCGGCTACCTCCAGCCGCTGGACGGCACCGCCGCGCTGAAGGGGCAGGAGGACTTCCTCCCGCAGGCCGCCGCCTCCACCAAGTTCGACGGCAAGACCTACGCCGTGCCGCAGGTCATCGACTCCATGGGCATCTTCTACAACAAGAAGATCCTCAAGGACGCCGGCGTCGAGGTCCCGAAGTCCATCGCCGAGCTCAAGACGGTCTCCGCCAAGATCAAGGAGAAGACCGGCAAGACCGGCCTGTACCTCCGTGGCGACGACCCGTACTGGTTCCTCTCCTTCCTGTACGGCGAGGGCGGCGACATGGTCGACGCCTCCACCAAGACCGTCACGATCGACAACGCCCAGGGCGTCAAGGCGCTCGCGACCGTCAAGGACCTGGTCGACTCGAAGGCCGCGATCACCGACGCGTCCAACGGCTGGGAGAACATGCAGGCGTCCTTCAAGGACGGCAAGGTCGCGATGATGGTCAACGGCCCGTGGGCCGTCACCGACACCTACGCGGGCAAGGAGTTCGCCGACAAGGCGAACCTGGGCATCGCCCCCGTCCCGGCCGGCTCGGCCGGCCAGGGCGCCCCGCAGGGCGGCCACAACCTCGCGATCTACGCCGGCTCCAAGAACATGGACGCCTCCTACGCCTTCACCGAGTACATGACCTCGGTCGAGACGCAGACGCAGATCGCCAAGGAGCTCAGCCTGCTCCCGACCCGCGAGTCCGTCTACACGAAGTCGGACGTCGCGACCAACGAGATGATCCAGTTCTTCAAGCCGGTCGTCGACAAGGCGGTCGAGCGCCCCTGGATCCCCGAGGGCGGCAGCCTCTTCGAGCCCATCAAGACCGAGTACGCCAAGGTCCTCACCGGCCAGACCACCCCGGAGAAGGGTGCCAAGGCCATCGGTGACTCCTACCGCAAGCTCCTGAAGGACTGGAAGTAAGAAGGAAGGCAGGCCGGCTGATGGCTGTGGACACCAGCAGCCAGTCGGTGGCGAAGGCCGCGGGCGACAGCGTCGCCCGCGGCCGGAGCCGCGGAACTGGTACCTCCGAGGGCGCGGTCAAGCGCTCCCTCTCCACGCACTGGTACGCCTGGGCGATGGTCGCCCCGGTGGTGGTCGTGATCGGTGTGATCATCGGATACCCGCTGATCCGCGGCATCTACCTGTCGCTCACCGACGCGAACGAACGCAACGTCGCACGATCCATCGGCGCCAACCAGATCCCGGCCACCTACGAGTTCGTCGGCCTGGACAACTACGTCGACGCCCTCACCGGCGGCCAGTTCCTCGGCACCCTCGGCTGGACCCTGCTGTGGACGGTGGCCTGTGTCTCCGTCACCTTCGGCCTCGGCCTGGCCCTCGCCAACATCCTCAACCGCAGGATCGCCGGCCGCTCCGTCTACCGGATGCTGCTGATCCTGCCCTGGGCGGTGCCGGGCTTCGTCTCCGTCTTCGCCTGGCGCTTCCTCTACGACGAGCGCCGCGGCCTGCTCAACCAGATCCTCGGCGGCGTCGGCATCGACGCGCTGCCGTGGCTCAACGACCCCACCTGGGCCAAGTTCTCGGTCATCACCGTCAACGTCTGGCTCGGCATCCCGTTCATGATGATCGCCCTCCTCGGCGGTCTCCAGTCCATCCCCGGCGAGCTCTACGAGGCCGCCGAGATGGACGGCGCGAACGCCTGGCAGCGCTTCCGGCACATCACGATGCCCGGCCTCCGGTCGGTGTCCACCACCGTGATCCTGCTCAGCACCATCTGGACGTTCAACATGTTCCCGGTGATCTTCCTGCTCACCCGGGGCGGACCCGGCGAGGCCACCCAGATCCTCGTCACCCAGGCGTACAAGTTCTCCTTCGAGATCAGCCCGCGCGACTTCGCCCAGTCCTCGACCTGGGGCGTCCTGATCCTGGTCCTCCTGATGATCTTCGCCGCGGTCTACCGGCGAGTCCTCCGCAAGCAGGGAGAAGTCTGGTGACCACCACGACCCCCACCGCGGCCCCCGCCCCGCGGACCAACGCCCCGATCCGCGGGAGGCGCTCGCCGCTCGCCTCGGTCGGACTGCACCTCACCCTGATCGTGACCTCGGTGGTCGCCGTCTTCCCGGTGCTCTGGGTGTTCCTGACCTCGCTCAAGCCGCCGGTGTACGCGAGCAGTACGGACTTCTTCAAGGAGACGACGCTCGACAACTACACGAAGCTCCTCGACGACACCCCGTTCCTCACCTGGTTCGGCAACTCGCTGCTCGTCGCGGGCCTCACCACCGTCCTCGGCGTCTTCATCGCCTCCACGACGGGCTACGCCGTCAGCCGCTTCCGCTTCCCCGGCAAGCGCGGGCTGATGTGGACCCTGCTCGTCACCCAGATGTTCCCGGTCGCCGTCCTCATCGTGCCGATCTACAACATCATGTCGACGATGGGCCTGCTCAACCAGCCGGCCGGCCTGGTCATCACGTACCTGACGATCGCCGTCCCGTTCTGCGCCTGGATGATGAAGGGCTTCTTCGACAGCATCCCGCGCGAGATCGACGAGTCGGGATACGTCGACGGGCTCACCCCCTTCGGCACCTTCTGGCGCCTCATCCTGCCGCTCGCCAAGCCGGGCATCGCGGTGACCGCCTTCTACTCCTTCATCACCGCCTGGGGCGAGGTCGCCTACGCCTCCGCCTTCATGGTCGGCGACGAGAACCTCACCCTCGCCGGCGGACTCCAGAAGTTCGTCAACCAGTACGGCGCCCAGTGGGGGCCGATGTCCGCGGCCTCCGTCCTGATCGCCATACCGGCCGCGCTGGTGTTCCTCTTCGTCCAGCGGCACCTGGTGACCGGCATGTCCGCCGGCGCCGTCAAGGGCTGACGGTCCGGGGTGTCCCGCCCCCCGGCCCCGAGTACCCCGCCAGAACGCCCCTCCTTACCTCTCAGGGAAGACATGACCCAGCATCTCGCCACCCCGGCCGACGCCCCCACCACCGGCACGCACACGGGCTGGTGGAGAGACGCGGTGATCTACCAGGTCTACCCGCGCAGCTTCGCCGACGGCAACGGCGACGGCATGGGCGACCTGGAGGGCATCCGCAGCCGGCTGCCCTACCTCAAGGAACTGGGCGTCGACGCCGTCTGGCTCTCCCCGTTCTACGCCTCGCCGCAGGCCGACGCCGGGTACGACGTCGCCGACTACCGGGCCATCGACCCGATGTTCGGCTCGCTCCTCGACGCCGACGCCGTCATCCGCGAGGCCCACGACCTGGGCCTGCGGATCATCGTCGACCTCGTCCCCAACCACTCCTCCGACCAGCACGAGTGGTTCCAGCGCGCCCTGCGCGAGGGCCCCGGATCGCCGCTGCGCGAGCGCTACCACTTCCGCCCCGGCAAGGGCGAGAACGGCGAACTCCCGCCCAACGACTGGGAGTCCATCTTCGGCGGCCCCGCCTGGACCCGTACCGAGAACGCCGACGGCACCCCCGGCGAGTGGTACCTCCATCTCTTCGCCCCGGAGCAGCCCGACTTCAACTGGGAACACCCCGCCGTCCGCGACGAGTTCCGCTCCATCCTGCGGTTCTGGCTCGACATGGGCGTCGACGGCTTCCGCGTCGACGTCGCCCACGGCCTCGTCAAGGCCGCCGGACTCCCCGACATCGGCGCCCACGACCAGCTGAAGCTGCTCGGCAACGACGTGATGCCCTTCTTCGACCAGGACGGCGTCCACGAGATCTACCGCACCTGGCGGCAGATCCTCGCCGAGTACGACGGGGACCGGATCCTCGTCGCCGAGGCGTGGACCCCCACCGTCGACCGCACCGCCCACTACGTGCGCCCCGACGAGATGCACCAGGCCTTCAACTTCCAGTACCTGGGCACCCACTGGGACGCCACCGAGCTCCGTGCCGTCATCGACGCCTCGCTCGGCGCGATGCGCCCGGTCGGCGCCCCCACCACCTGGGTCCTCTCCAACCACGACGTCACCCGGCACGCCACCCGCTTCGCCAACCCGGCGGGCCTCGGCACCCAGCTGCGCGAGGCCGGCGACCGCGAGCTCGGCCTGCGCCGCGCCCGCGCCGCGACGCTGCTCATGCTCGCGCTGCCCGGCTCCGCGTACGTCTACCAGGGCGAGGAGCTCGGCCTGCCCGACGTCACCGACCTGCCCGACGAGGTCCGCCAGGACCCGTCGTTCTGGCGGGCCAGCGGCCAGGACGGCTTCCGCGACGGCTGCCGGGTCCCGATCCCGTGGACCGTCGAGGGCTCCTCGTACGGCTTCGGCGACGGCGGCTCCTGGCTGCCGCAGCCCGCGGCCTGGGGCGCCCTGAGCGTCGAGGCGCAGACCGGCGACCCCGGCTCCACCCTGGAGCTGTACCGCAGCGCCCTCGCCGTGCGGCGCGAGCGCCCCGAACTCGGTGCGGGCGAGGCCGTCGAGTGGCTGGAGGCACCCGAGGGTGTGCTCTCCTTCCGCCGCGACGGCTTCGTCTGCACCGCCAACACCACCGGCCGGGCCATCACCGTCCCGCTGCCCGGCCGGTATCTCCTCTCCAACGAGGACGTCCGCGTCGTCGCCGTCGACGACGAGGACACGGTGGAACTGCCCGCCGACACCACCGTCTGGTGGGCGGTGTGACGGTTCCCCTGCCGCGGGTCGCCGGAAACGGCGCCCCGCGGCTCGCGGACATCGCGGCCCAGTCCGGCGTCAGCGAGGCCACCGTCAGCCGCGTCCTCAACGGCAAGGCGGGGGTGGCCGGGGCGACCCGCCACAAGGTGCTCGCCGCGCTCGACGTGCTCGGCTACGAGCGTCCCGTACGGCTCAAACGCCGCAGCGCGGGGCTCGTCGGGCTCGTCGTGCCCGAGCTGACCAACCCGATCTTCCCCGCCTTCGCGCAGGTCGTCGAACAGGTCCTCGCCGGCTACGGCTACACACCGGTCCTCTGCACCCAGATGCCCGGCGGCGCCACCGAGGACGAGCTCGTCGAGCAGCTCGTGGAGCGCGGGGTGGCCGGCATCGTCTTCCTCTCCGGCCTCCACGCCGACGCCACCGCCGACCCGTCGCGCTACGCCCGGCTCAGCGACCGGGGCGTGCCGTACGTCCTCATCAACGGCTACAACGAGAACATCGACGCCAACTTCGTCTCGCCCGACGACCGGGCCGCGGCCCGGATGGCCGTACGGCACCTCGTCGAGCTCGGCCACGAGCGGATCGGCCTCGCCATCGGCCCGACCCGCTACGTCCCCTCGCGCCGCAAGGCCGAGGGCTTCGCCGCCGAGCTGTACGAGTCCCTCGGCGTCGAACGGGCCGCCGCCGAGCGGTTCATCAGGCCGACGCTCTTCGGCGTCGAGGGCGGGCACGCGGCCGCCGACATCCTGCTCCGCGAGGGCTGCACCGGCATCGTCTGCGCCTCCGACCTGATGGCGCTCGGCGTGATCCGGGCGGTCCGCGCCCGTGGCCTCGACGTGCCCCGGGACGTCTCCGTCGTCGGCTTCGACGACTCCCCGCTCATCGCCTTCACCAGCCCGCCGCTGTCCACCGTCCGCCAGCCCGTGCAGGCGATGGCGACGGCGGCCGTCGGCGCGCTCCTGGAGGAGATCGAGGGGAATCCCGTGCAGCGCACGGAGTTCGTCTTCCAGCCGGAGCTGGTCGTGCGCGGTTCCACCGCGCAGCCGCCGCAACTCCTTTCGTAACGGCTTGCATTCGGGCGTGCGGAGAGGTTGACCGCGCGCCCGTACGCCCATACGGTCACGGCTGAAAACAGTTGCTGAACTTTTCGGCAACTTCTTGCACCCGCTCTTGCGACAGGGACGTCGTACAGGAGGAAGCATGGCAAGAAAGACCGTGGCCGCTGCACTCGCCCTCGTGGCGGGAGCCGCTGTGGCCGTCGCGGTGACCCCCCAGGCGCAGGCCACCCCGCCCGGAGAGAAGGACGTCACCGCGGTGATGTTCGAGTGGAAGTTCGCCTCCGTGGCACGGGAGTGCACCGACCGCCTCGGCCCCGCCGGATACGGATACGTCCAGGTCTCGCCGCCCCAGGAGCACCTCCAGGGCGGCCAGTGGTGGACCTCGTACCAGCCCGTCAGCTACAAGATCGCCGGACGTCTCGGCGACCGCACCGCCTTCAAGAACATGATCGACACCTGCCACGCGGCCGGCGTCAAGGTCGTGGCCGACTCCGTCATCAACCACATGGCGAACGGCTCCGGCACGGGAACGGGCGGGACCTCGTTCTCCAAGTACGACTACCCGGGCCTCTACTCCGGCTCGGACATGGACGACTGCCGGTCCAGCATCTCCAACTACGGGGACCGCGCCAACGTCCAGAACTGCGAACTGGTGCAGCTCCCGGACCTCGACACGGGCGAGGACTACGTCCGCGGGAAGATAGCCGGGTACCTCAACGACCTGCTCTCGCTCGGCGTCGACGGCCTCCGCATCGACGCGGCGAAGCACATGCCGGCCGCGGACCTGGCCAACATCAAGTCCCGGCTGACCAACCCGAACGCCTACTGGAAGCAGGAGGCCATCTTCGGCGCCGGGGAGGCCGTCTCCCCGAGCGAGTACCTCGGCAGCGGCGACGTCCAGGAGTTCCGCTACGCCCGTGACCTCAAGCGGATCGTCCAGAACGAGAAGCTCGCCTACCTCAAGAACTTCGGCGAGGCCTGGGGCTACATGCCCTCCGGCCAGTCCGGCGTCTTCGTCGACAACCACGACACCGAGCGCGGCGGCGACACCCTGTCCTACAAGGACGGCGCGAACTACACGCTCGCCTCGGTCTTCATGCTGGCCTGGCCGTACGGCTCCCCGGACGTGCACTCCGGCTACGAGTGGACCGACAAGGACGCGGGTCCGCCCAACGGCGGCCAGGTGAACGCCTGCTACGCCGACGGATGGAAGTGCCAGCACGCCTGGCGCGAGATCTCCTCGATGGTGGCCTTCCGCAACACCGCGCGCGGCCAGGCCGTCACGAACTGGTGGGACAACGGCGGCAACGCGATCGCGTTCGGCCGTGGCACGAAGGCGTACGTGGCGATCAACCACGAGTCGTCGGCCCTGAACCGCGCCTTCCAGACCTCCCTCCCGGCCGGCACCTACTGCGACGTGCAGTCGAACACCCCCGTGACGGTCAACGCGTCCGGCCAGTTCACCGCCACCCTCGCCGCCAACACGGCCGTGGCCCTGCACGTGAACGCCCCCGCCTGCGGCTCCGGTACGACCCCCACCACGCCGCCGACGACGAACCCGCCCGCCACCTCGGGCGCGTCCTTCAACGTCAACGCCACCACGGTCGTCGGCCAGAACATCTACGTCACCGGCAACCGCCCCGAGCTCGGCAACTGGGCCCCCGCCTCCGCCCTGAAGCTCGACCCGGCCGCGTACCCGGTCTGGAAGCTGACGGCCTCCCTGCCCGCCGGCACGTCCTTCGAGTACAAGTACATCCGCAAGGACGCGGCCGGAAACGTCACCTGGGAGTCCGGCGCCAACCGCACCGCGACCGTCCCCTCCTCGGGCGTCGTCACCCTGAACGACACCTTCCGCAGCTGAGCCCGCCCTCTCCGCAGGGCCGCCCCCACCGGGGCGGCCCTCCCACCCGTACCCCCGTCCCTCCTCCAGGGAGCACCCCCGTGATACCCAAGAGAACGGCGGTCGCGCTGGCCGCCGCCCTGTGCGCGGCCCTCGTGCCCGCCGTCCCCGCGACGGCGACGGCCCCCGGCAGGGTCCCCGCCCCGCCGTCCGACAAGGCGCTCGCCGCGCAGCCCGCCCGCCAGGACCTCACCCGGGAGCAGTTCTACTTCCTGCTGCCGGACCGTTTCGCCAACGGCGACACCGGCAACGACCGCGGAGGCCTCGTCGGCAGCCGCACCGAGACCGGCTTCGACCCGTCCGACAAGGGCTTCTACCAGGGCGGTGACCTCAAGGGCGTCACGGAGCGGCTCGACTACATCAAGGGGCTCGGGACCACCGCCATCTGGCTGGCCCCGATCTTCAAGAACAAGCCCGTGCAGGGCGTCGGCAAGGACGCCTCCGCCGGCTACCACGGCTACTGGATCACCGACTTCACCCAGGTCGACCCGCACTTCGGGACCAACGAGGACCTGGAGAAGCTGATCGCCGCCGCCCACGCCAAGGGCATGAAGGTCTTCTTCGACGTCATCACCAACCACACCGCCGACACCGTGGACTACACGGAGAAGAAGTACGGCTACCGCCCCAAGGGCGCCTACCCGTACCTCGACAAGGACGGTCGCCCCTTCGACGACCGGACCGCCCTCGGGAAGGTGGACGCGGACTCGTTCCCGTACACCCTGGAGCAGAAGGCGGAGATCAAGGTCCCGTCCTGGCTCAACGACCCCACCATGTACCACAACCGGGGCGACTCCACCTGGACCGGCGAGTCCGTCGAGTACGGCGACTTCGTCGGCCTCGACGACCTGTGGACCGAACGCCCCGAGGTCGTCGAGGGCATGAAGGAGATCTACGAGACCTGGGTCCGCGACTTCGACATCGACGGCTTCCGCATCGACACCGTCAAACACGTCGACCTGGACTTCTGGACCCAGTGGGCCACCGCCCTCGACGCGTACGCCAGGAAGCAGGGCCGCGAGGACTTCTTCATGTTCGGCGAGGTCTACTCCGCCGACCCCGCCGTCACCTCCCCGTACGTCACCCGCGGCCGCCTCGACGCCACCCTCGACTTCCCCCTCCAGGACGCGGCCCGCGCCTTCGCCTCCCAGGGCGCCGGCGCCGACCGCCTCGCCAGGGTCTTCGCCGGTGACTACCGGTACACCACCGACAAGGCCAACGCCTACGAGCAGGTCACCTTCCTCGGCAACCACGACCTGGGCCGCATCGGCGGCTTCCTCAAGCAGGACAACCCGGGCGCCTCCGACGCCGAACTCGTCCGCCGCTCCCGCCTCGCCAACGAGCTGATGTTCCTCTCGCGCGGCAACCCGGTGATCTACTCCGGCGACGAGCAGGGCTTCACCGGCGCCGGCGGCGACAAGGACGCCCGCCAGCCGCTGTTCGCCTCGCGGGCGGCCGACTACCTCGACGACGACGAGATCGGCACCGACCGCACCCACGCCTCCGACGCGTACGACACCACGCACCCGATCTACCGCTCCGTCGCCGAACTCTCCGCCCTCACCAAGGCCCACCCGGCCCTCCGCGACGGCGTCCAGCAGGAGCGGTACGCCGAGGGGAACGTCTACGCCTTCTCCCGCACGGACGCGAAGGCCCGCGTCGAGTACCTCGTCGCCACCAACAGCGCCACCACCGACAGGACCGTCACGGTCCCCGTCGACTCCACCGCCTCCTTCCGCCTCCTGTACGGGGGCCAGGGCGCGGTCACCACCGAGGACGGGGCCGTCACGGTCACCGTCCCCGCCCTCTCCTCCCTCGTCCTCAAGGCCGACGCCCCGCTCCCGGCCCCCACCGCGAAGCCGACCGTCACCCTCGACGCCCCGGCCGCCGGAGCCACCGGCACCGTCGAGCTCTCCGCCGACGTCACCGGCGGCGGCCTCAACCGGGTCGTCTTCGCCGCCCAGACCGGCGACGGCCCCTGGAAGGTCCTCGGCACCGCCGACCACGCCCCCTACAAGGTCACCCAGCACGTGACCGCCGCCGCCGGAACGGCCCTGCGCTACAAGGCCGTCGTCGTCGACAGCGCCGGCCGCACCGCGAGCGCCACCGCCGCCACCACCGCCGGCCAGGTCCCCGCCCCGGAGAAGCCGGTCGCCGTCGAGCGCACCCACGCCGTCGTGCACTACAAGCGGGAGGACGGCGACTACACCGGCTGGACCCTGAAGGCCGCCGGCCAGGAAGCCGCGTTCACCGGCCGCGACGCCCACGGCGCCTTCGCCTGGGTCAAGGTCCCCGAGGGCGCGTCCACCGTCGCCTACACCGTCGAGAAGGACGGCACCGCCGACGGCCCGCAGCGGACCGTCACCCTCGGCCGCACCGGCGAGGTCTGGATCACCCAGGGCCAGGACGGCCAGTCCGACACCGACCCGGCCCCGGCCCCGCAGGACAAGACCAAGGCCGTCATCCACTACCAGCGTCCCGACGGGAACTACGACGGCTGGGGCCTCCACACCTGGGGCGGCGCCGCCCAGCCCACCGACTGGTCCAAGCCGCTGATGCCCGTCCGCTTCGACGCGTACGGCGCCGTCTACGAGGTGCCGCTCACCGACGGCGCGACCTCCCTCTCGTACATCCTCCACAAGGGCGACGAGAAGGACCTGCCCACCGACCAGAACCTCGACCTCGCCACCTACGGCCACGAGATCTGGGCGCTCTCCGCACAGCCCAAGTACCTCCTCCCGACCGTCGGCGGCGCCCCGAGCCTCGACCTCGGCAAGGCCGAGGCCCAGTGGATCGACCGGAACACCGTCGTCTGGAAGGTGAAGACGAACGACGCCACCAGCCAGCAGCTGGTGTACGCCGAGGACGGCGGGATCACCGTCACCGACGGCGCCCTGAGCGACGAGGGCAAGTGGCTCCGCCTCACCCCGTCCGCCCTCACCGACGCCCAGAAGGCGAAGTTCCCGCACCTCGCCGCCCACCCCGCCTTCACCGTCGACCCGCGCGACGCCGACCGCGTCCGCGCCTCCCTGCGCGGCCAGCTCATCGCCACCCAGCGCGCCGCCAACGGCGCCCTGCTCGCCGCCACCGGCGTCCAGACCGCGGGCGTCCTCGACGACCTGTACGCGCCGAAGGCCACCAAGGCCGCGCTCGGCCCGGTCTTCCGGAACGGCCGCCCCACCCTCTCGCTCTGGGCCCCCACCGCCCAGTCCGTCGCCCTCGAACTCGACGGCAGGACCGTGCGCATGCGGCGCGACGAGAGCTCCGGCGTCTGGTCGGTCACCGGGAAGAAGGACTGGGCCGGGAAGCCCTACCGGTACGTCGTGAAGGTCTGGGCCCCCAGCGTCCAGAAGGTCGTCGAGAACAAGGTCACCGACCCCTACTCCACCGCCCTCACCACCGACTCGGCCCGCAGCCTCGCCGTCGACCTGACCGACCCCCGCCTCGCCCCCAAGGGCTGGAAGGAGCTGCGCAAGCCGGCCGCCGTGCCGCTGCGCGACGCCCAGATCCAGGAGCTCCACATCCGCGACTTCTCGATCGCGGACCCCACGGCCAAGGCCGGCCACCAGGGCACCTACCTGGCCTTCACCGACAAGAACAGCAAGGGCTCGCAGCACCTCAAGGCCCTCGCCGCCTCCGGCACCTCCTACGTCCACCTGCTCCCGGCCTTCGACATCGGCACCGTCCCCGAGAAGAAGTCCGCGCAGACCACCCCCGCCTGCGACCTGAAGGTGTACGCCCCCGACTCCGAGGAGCAGCAGGCCTGCGTGGCCGCCGCCGCGGCCAAGGACGCCTACAACTGGGGCTACGACCCGCTGCACTACACCGTCCCCGAGGGCTCCTACGCCACCGACCCCGAAGGCACCCGCCGCACGGTCGAGTTCCGGCAGATGGTCCAGGCCCTCAACGGCGACGGCCTCCGCACGGTCATGGACGTCGTCTACAACCACACCGTCGCCGCAGGACAGTCCGACAAGTCCGTCCTCGACCGGATCGTCCCCGGCTACTACCAGCGCCTCCAGGCCGACGGCACCGTCGCCACCTCGACCTGCTGCGCCAACACCGCGCCCGAGAACGCGATGATGGGCAAGCTCGTCGTCGACTCCGTCGTCACCTGGGCCAGGGAGTACAAGGTCGACGGCTTCCGCTTCGACCTCATGGGCCACCACCCGAAGGCCAACATCCTCGCCGTCCGCAAGGCCCTCGACGCCCTGACCGTCGCCAAGGACGGCGTCGACGGCAAGGCGATCGTCCTCTACGGCGAGGGCTGGAACTTCGGCGAGATCGCCGACGACGCCCGCTTCGTCCAGGCCACCCAGAAGAACATGGCCGGAACCGGCGTCGCCACCTTCTCCGACCGCGCCCGCGACGCCGTGCGCGGCGGCGGCCCCTTCGACGAGGACCCGGGCGTCCAGGGCTTCGCCTCCGGCCTCTACACCGACCCCAACACGTCGACGGCCAACGGCACCCCGGAACAGCAGAAGGCCCGCCTCCTGCACTACCAGGACCTCATCAAGGTCGGCCTGACCGGCAACCTCGCCGACTACACCTTCACCGACACCGCGGGCCGCACGGTCACGGGCCGGCAGGTCGACTACAACGGCTCCCCGGCCGGCTACGCCGCCGCCCCCGGCGACGCCCTCGCCTACGCCGACGCCCACGACAACGAGACCCTGTACGACGCGCTCGCCTTCAAGCTCCCGGCCGGCACGTCCCCGGCGGACCGCGCCCGCATGCAGGTCCTCGCCATGGCCACGGCCACCCTCTCGCAGGGCCCGGCGCTCTCCCAGGCCGGCTCCGACCTGCTCCGCTCCAAGTCCCTCGACCGCAACTCGTACGACAGCGGCGACTGGTTCAACGCGATCCACTGGGACTGCGCCGACGGCAACGGCTTCGGCCGCGGCCTGCCCCCGGCCGCCGACAACAAGGCCAAGTGGTCCTACGGCAAGCCGCTGCTCACCAACCCCGCCCTCACGGTCGGCTGCGAGCAGATCGACGGCGCCTCCGCCGCCTACCGGGACCTCCAGAAGATCCGCACCACCGAGCCGGTCTTCTCCCTGGAGACGGCCGACCGCGTCCAGTCCGCCCTCTCCTTCCCGCTCTCCGGCCGCGACGAGACCCCGGGCGTGATCACCATGCGCCTCGGCGACCTGGTCGTCGTCCTCAACGCGACCCCGCGCGGCACGACGCAGACGATCGGCGACCTGGCCGGAAAGGGCTACGCGCTCCACCCGGTCCAGGCGGGTGGTTCCGACCCGGTCGTGAAGACGGCCGCGTACGAGCCGGGTACGGGCACGTTCACGGTCCCGGCCCGCACCGTCGCGGTCTTCAGGGCCGGGTGAGGGCCCGCTCCCACAGCGTGACCGAGTACCGGGTGCCGTCGGCGGCGAGCTTGTCGGGCTCCTCGCCGACCACCCGGTAACCCGCGGCTTCGTAGTACGTACGGAGCCGCGGGTTGCTCGTCATGGAGTCCAGCCGCACCACCGAACGGCCGAGGGCGGCGACCCGCCCCTCGGCGTGCGCGAGCAGCGCCCGCCCCGTGCCGGCGGGCGCCGTCTCCCGGTCGGCCATCAGCCGGTGCACGTACCCGGCGACCGGGGGCTGTGGACCCCAGGCGTGCTCGTCCTCCCACCACAACTCGTACGCGCCGACCGCGAGGCCCTCGTGGTACGCGATCCAGACCTCGCCCTCCGCGATCCGCCGGCGGAAGTGTCCGGAGTCCCGGGCCCCCGGCCGCCACTGGTCGACGCCCTTCCGCACGAGCCAGTGCGCCACCTTGTCGAACAACCCCACCAGAAGGTCGAGATCGCGCGAGTCCGCCTGTCGAAAGGTCACTTGTGCCGTCATGGCGATCACCGTATAGCTGGGTTCAGACGCCCGTTCCCCTGGAGTGACCCCATGCCGCAGATCACCGTCGACTACTCCGCGCCCCTCGACCGGCGCGGCTTCGCACGCGCCCTGCACCCGCTCGTCGTCGACACGGTGGACGCCGAACTCGACGCCTGCAAGACGCGCTTCCGCGAGATCGAGGAGCTGATCGTCGGCGACGGCTCGACCTACGACGTGATCGTGCACGTCGAGATCGCCCTGCTCTCCGGCCGCCCCGACGCCGACAAGGCGAAGCTCGCGGAGGCCGTCCTCGACATGCTGCCGACGTTCCTGCCGGTGCCCGAGGACGTCCGGCTCTCCGTCGAGGTCCGCGACCTCGACTCCTCCTACCGCAAACGCTGATCCGGCACCAGCGACTCCGCCGGCACCAGCGACCCCGCCGACGGCACGAGCGACCCCGCCGACGGCACGAGCGCGGCGAGCCGGGCCACGAGATCCCCGAAGGGGCCGTCGGCCGGCTCGTCCGCCAGGATGCGGAGGAGGACCTCCGCCATCTCCTCGTCGTACGCCGCGCTCACCGCCGCCAGCGCGGCGAAGTCGTGCACGAGCTGCAACTCCAGCTCCGCGCGCGGCACCCGGCGGCCGTCCAGCCACAGCAGCGCCGTCGACTCGGCGAGCGAGACCCAGGAGCGGACGACGAGTTCCAGCCGCGCCGAGGGCCTCTCGACCTCCAGGTGGGCGAGGATCTGCTCGTACGCGGCCTGCCGCACCTCGTCGATCATCGCGTTCGTCGTGGACGAACCCACCGCCGGACCCCCGCGCATGAGCGCGGCGAAGCCGGGCCCGTGCTCGTCGACGAAGTCGAAGAACCGGCCCATCACCCGCAGGAGGCGCGCGCCGAGGGGCCCGTTCGGCGGTTCCACGAACCGGGCCGCGAGCTCGTCGGCGGCCCGCCGCAGGGCGGCCTCGTAGAGGCTCTGCTTGCCGGGGAAGTAGTGGTAGACCAGCGGCCGGGAGATCCCCGCGGCCGCGGCGATCTCGTCGATGGAGACCTCGTCGGGAGAGCGGTGGCCGAAGAGTTCGAGGGCCACCCCGATCAGCTGCTGCTTGCGCTCCTCGACGCCCATCCTGCGGCGTACACCGGTCGTCATACGAACAGCCTAACGGCGTCCGATACGCTCCTGGTCCATGAGCGCCTCCGACCAGGAAACCCCGGCAGCGGAGACCGACGGGCAGGCGCCCGACGGTCTCACCCCGAAGCAGGCGCGGCGACTTGCCGTCACCATCGCCTCCGCCGTCCTCGTGACGCTCGCCGTCGTCCTCGTGATCCGCCTCGCCAGCCGCACGTCCGTCCTCGTCGTCGGCGTGTACGGTCTCGCGATGATCCTGTGCGGGGTCGTCATCGAACTCTCCCGCAACGGCCGTACGCGCCTGGCCACCTGGCTCCTGGCGGGCGGCCTCGCGGCGGCGCTGGCCTTCGACTGGCTGATCCTGCCGTAGCGGGTGCGTCCCGCCGCCGGGGCGGCCGGGGCTCCACCGGGACGCCGCGGTGCCGGCCCCTACAAGTCGAGGACGAGCCGCTTCCCCGCGCACCGCGACACGCAGATCAGCATCGAGTCCTCCCGCTCGGCCTCCGTGAGCAGCTCGTCCCGGTGGTCGATCTCCCCGCCCAGGACCCGCTGTTGGCAGGTCCCGCAGAATCCCTGCTCGCAGGAGTACGTGATCCCGGGCAGCTCGGCGCGGACCGCCGCCAGGAGCGACTGGTCGGCGGCCACCTTCACCGTACGGCCGGAACGGCGGAGTTCGACCTCGAAGGGGGAGCCGCCGGTCGCCGGGGCGGCGGTGAAGCGCTCCAGGAACGGCGTCCGGCCGTCCGGAAGCGCCGCGCCCACGGCCGCCATGAGCCCCTCGGGCCCGCAGCAGTACACGGCGGTCTCGGCCGGCACGTGCGCGAGGAAACCGAGATCGGGACGGCCTTCCTCCTCCTCGGCGACGACCGTGACGCGCCCGCCGTCACCGCCGAGCCGCTCGACCTCCGTCACGTACGGCATGGTGGACCGGCTCCGCCCGCAGTAGACGAGCCGCCACTCCGCCCCGGCGGCCTCGGCGGCGCGCACCATCGGCAGGACCGGCGTGATGCCGATGCCGCCGGCGACGAAGACGTACGCGGGGGAGTCGACGAGCGCGAAGCGGTTGCGGGGGCCCCGGATCTCGATCTCGACGCCCTCCTGGAGCGCCTCGTGGACCTCGCGAGAGCCGCCGTCCCCGTCCTCGACGAGCCGGGCGGCGATCGTGTACGCGCGGGAGTCGGCGGGGTCCCCGCAGAGCGAGTACTGCCGGACGAGGCCGGAGGGCAGGACGAGGTCGACGTGGGAGCCGGGCCGCCAGGCGGGCAGGCCGGCCCCTCCCGTGGCCTCCAGGCGGAGTTCGACGACCCCGTCGGCGGGGGTGGTGCGCCCGGTGACGCGGACCTTGCGGGGGGCGGTGCGGCCCCGCCCGTACCCGGAGACGGGCACGTCGAGCGCGGGCAGCGGCCACAGCGGGGCCGTGGACATCCGGCTCCGGACGGCGCGGCGGACGAGCAGCGCTGCCCCGGCCCCGGCTCCGGCGAGGACGGCGGCGGTGGTCAACCGGGGCATCAGCGGCCCCCGTTGGCGCCGGGCGAGGCGGTCAGGTAGGCCACGGCCTGCGCGGTGTCCCCCTCCTGGGAGGGGTGGTAGGCGCGGCTCAGGTAGCGGGGTATGGAGCGCAGCATGTCCGGGGTGGAGGGCAGCACGCCCTCCCGTCCCCTGCGGACGAACTGGCCCACGGAGGGCTTGGCGCCGACGAGCGTCGGGTCGTTCTCCATGAAGAAGCGGACGCCCCGCTGCCAGAGGAAGACCATCGCGGAGAAGGCGGTCGCCCAGGTGCGGGCACGGCGCCGGTAGCCGCCGTCGAGGTGCTGGAAGAGCTCGAAGGCGACGGCCCGGTGCTCGACCTCCTCGGCGCCGTGCCAGCGGAGCAGGTCGAGCATGACGGGGTCGGCGCCGCGGCGGTCGAGCTCGTCGGCGTTGAGGACCCAGTTGCCGAGGAAGGCGGTGTAGTGCTCGATGGCGGCGATGAGCGCGACCCGCTCCATCAGCCACCAGCGGCGCGGGCGGCCCGGGGGGAGGGTGCGGTCACCGAGGAGCTTCTCGAAGAACCAGTCGACCTGGGCGGTGTACGGGGTGGGGTCGAGGCCCAGCTTCCTGAGGTGGGGGAGGACGTCGTCGTGGGCCTGGGAGTGGACGGCCTCCTGGCCGATGAAGCCGATGACGTCCTCGCGCAGCCGGTCGTCGGTGATGTACGGCAGCGCCTGCTTGTAGACGTGCACGAACCAGCGCTCACCGGCCGGGAGCAGCAGGTGCAGCACGTTGATCGTGTGGGTGGTGAAGGGGTCGCCGGGAACCCAGTGGAGCGGCGTCTTCTCCCAGTCGAAGGAGACCTTGCGGGCCACCAGTGCGGGCTGCGTATTAGACATGACGTCAATGTACTGAGCGGTAGGAGTGAGCGACAGAGTCCGAACACCCCTTTTTCGCCACGGGGATGCCGACGCGGAGACGGCGACTGCTCCCGGGACCGCCGGGGGCTCCGGGGAATCCCCGGGAGCCCCGCGGAGTCCGCTCAGCGCAGGGCCGCGACCGGCGTCCCGTCCTCCGCCGTGCCGCGCAGGTCGGCCCGCGCCCCCGCCGACGCCCTGACCGCCAGGAGCGACCCCTCGGCGCGCCCCCGCACGCCCCCGGTCGCCTCCACGGAGGCGACGTCGTCGCTCCCCGCCGCCAGGACGTACCAACTCCCGCCCGGCGCCCGCCACAGGACGCCCGCGAGGACCCGGGGATCGCGGACGCCGCACGAGGGGGAGTTCTCGGAGTGGGCGGCCACGGCGGCGGGCACCTTCGGGTCGGGGACGAGGAACTGGGCGAGGGCCCGGCCGCCGGTGCCCCGCCAGGTCTCGGCGCGGGAGCACACCCACGCCCCCTGTCCCGCGCCCTCCGGCAGCGCCTGCCGGGCGAACCGCCAGGCGTTCACGGACCGCACGCCGTGGCCCCGCGCGGCGGAGAGCCCGCAGGCCGTACGGGCCCACGCCTGCCGCGCGTCCGGCCCGGTCGCGTCCACCGGCCGGTCCGGGGCGCCCCAGAGCAGCCGGGCGGGCGCGAGCTCGCCCAGGTCGCTCAGGAGCCGGGTGCCGGAACCGTCCCCCACCTGGAGGGTGTTCCAGCGGGCGCACTCCTTCGTCTGGGCGGCGGGGCTCGGCACCGGCTCGGTGACGCCGTCGGCGTCCCGCGCGAGCGGCCAGGCGGCCTTCGCGGGGGCGAGGAGGTCCCGTACGCCGACCTCCCGGGCCCAAGGGGCGGTGAGGTAGCGGACGTTGCCGGACGCGCGGGAGACGACCAGCGCGAGGGAGCCGACGGAGTCGGCGGCGTCGGTACGGGCGAAGTCGAGGCCGGCGCCGTCCGTGCCCTCCACGGGCTCGGCGTACCGCACGGCCCGCAGCCCGTCGTGGAAGAGGACGACACGGGCCCCGTCCACCAGCCCCGCGAAGAGGAGCTGCGGCGACCCCATGGGCGGCCCCACGGGCGTCCCCGGCGTGGCGGACGAGGTCACGGAGAGCCCCGGCCGCGCCCACACGGCCAACGCCCGCCGCAGCAGCGCGCGATCCGCCACGAGCGAGCCCCGGGCGGGCCACGCCGAGAAGTCCCGCCGCGTCGCAGCGGTCCACGCCCCGGCGGGCACCCGCTTGACGGCGGCGGGGTCGAGCGCGGCCTCGGCGGCGGGGTTGCGGGCGTAACTCGGCGCGGCGGCCCCGTTCCGCCCCCACCCGTCCCCCGGCAACCCGAGCAGCGCGCCGCAGGCGGCGAGTGCGACGACCCCGACGGCGGCGGCCCGCAGGTGCTGACGGCGCCGCAGCAGATCGGTGGGCCGGGCCTGGAGGGAGCACGGATCGAACTCGGGCGATTCGAGCAGGGCGGCACCACTGAGCCGCGCGGACCGGAGGGGACGTGCGTCGCCCCCGGCGCTGCCGGGCTGGGCGGTGGCCCCGCCGGGTCCGTGTCGCCGGTTGTCCCCGTCGTCGCCGGTGTGCTGCGCGGGGCCCTCGCCCGGACCTCGGCCTCGGCCGGCGCCGTCGGGGTCGCCGGGCTGGGCGGTGGCCCCGCCGGGTCCGTGCCGTCGGGTGTCTCCGCCGGCGCCGCCGGGCTGCGTGGTGCCCCCGGCCGGTCCACGGCTTCGGCCGTCCCCGTTGTCGCCGCCGTCCCGGCCCGGCCGCCCGGTCCGGCCGTCGTCGGGTCGTCCGGCGGCGCTTCCGCCGTCCTGGCCGGAAGGGAGTCGACCGGAAGAGGAGCGCCCGCGCGCGGGGTCGCCCTGCGTGGCACGCGCGTCCGTGCCGTCCTCGCCGACGCTCCGGTCGGCCCCGCCGCCCCAGGCGTCGGCCAGGCGACCGAGCCGGCCGAGGCGGCCGGACCCGTCCCGGGTTCCGGCCCGCCCGGGCCCGGCCTGCTCGCCGACCCGTGCGGGCCGCCCGTCACGACCGGCGGGGCCGGGGGCACCGGGGGCCCCGGCGCCCCCGCCGTGCCGACCGGGGCCTTCCGGCCCCCCGGCGGCGGCGTTCCCTCCGGTTCCTCCGGCTCCTCCGGGTCCCTGCGGGCCCCCGGCCGTGCCGGGTCCCCCGGCGGCGCTGCGCCCACCGGCCTCGGTGTCGCCGGCGTCCTCCGCGGTGTCGAGGGTGTCGAGCGCGTCCAGCGCGTCCGCCTCCGCCAGGGCCGTCGCCGGGTCGGTGACGCCCGCCGCCGCCAGGACGCGGAGGACCTCCGCGTCGCCCTGGCGTTCGAGGCCGCGGAGCACGTACGCGGCACGGCCGGGGCCCGAGAGGGTGGACAGGCGCTGGTCGAGGGCGAGTTCGTCGGCGCCGCCGACGCGGGGGAAGACCCGCAGTCCCCACACCTGGGGCAGCAGCGGCGGGAACTGGGCCCGCCGGGGCAGGGCACGGCGCCGCAGCGGGAGGCCGGCGACGATCGCCTGCCGCAGCACCTCGCCCCGTACGTACGCGTACCCGGGATCGACCGCGTCCTCCGTGCGCCGCGGCGCCGGGACCGAGGGCCCCGGCACCCGCCGCCGCGGCAGCGAGCGCTGGACGAGCGCGTGCGCGGTCAGGACCCGGCGGTTGCGGCCGAGGGACGGAGGCAGCACCAGGTAGGCGATGCGGACGAGCCGGGGATAGCGCTCGACGAGCGCGGCCTCGGCCTGCTCGACGTCGACGGGACCAACGGGCGAGGGGACGAGATCCTGGGTGCTCACGTTCAGCAGAACGAGCGATTCATCCGATGGTCACCCCGGCGGCCGCCCCCGCCGTCACACCGGCCCGTCCGCCGTCAGGCGCTCGCGCAGCAGGTCCGTGACCTCGTCGGGCACGCCGAGCCCGTCCCGTACGTACTTCTCCATCGACCCGTGGCGGAACTCGACCTCGTCGAGCGCCGCGTCCAGGTACTCCGGCAGGACGCCGATCAGCTGGAGCGCGAGGTCCGGGTCGCCGCCCTGCGCGGTGAAGCCCTCGATCATCGGCGCGAACGCCTGCCGTACCGCAGGGTTGACCGCCAGGTACTCGCTCCGCACGGTCTCCGCGTCCGCGCCGAGCAGCGTGAGCACGACCGTCGCCGCCCACCCCGTCCGGTCCTTGCCCGCCGAGCAGTGGAAGAGGAGCGGCCCGGCACCGGGCGTGCCGAGCTCGGTGAGGAGGGAGCGGTACGCGGCGCGCGCGGCGTCGCCGGAGACGAAGGTGCGGTAGGTCCGGGTGAACGCGGTGCGGACCCGGCCCCCGCCGAGGTGCTCCTCGGCGAGCGCCGGGTCGGAGAGCAGGACCTTGAGGCGGGCGGCGGGCGGCAGCCCGCTGGTGGCCAGGTGGTCGGCGAGCACGTCCGCGACGAGCAGCCGCGCCCCGGCCGGCAGCCGGTCGGGGCGCTCGCCGCGCTCGCTGTCCGTCCTCAGGTCGACGACGGTCCGGACGCCGAGGCCGGCGACGAGCGGTTCGGCGGGGTCGAGCCGGTCGAGCTGGGCGGAACGGAGGACGAGCCCGGGACGGACCGCGCGCCCGTCGCCGAGGGGCAGCCCGCCGAGGTCGCGGAGGTTGGCGACGGAGGTGGTGGGGATGGCGGGCATGGCGTCGGCTCCTCCGGTGCGGCTCTGGCTGCGGCTACGGCCACTGTCGACCGTAGTGGATCACCGGAATCACGCCAGTTCGGCCAGGGGACCTGCGCGGCCACGGCCCCGCACGACCACCGGCCCCGCACGACCACCGGGGGCCGTACGGCCACGTGGGACCCGTACGGTCACGGGGATCCGCACGACCTCCGGGACCCGTACGGCCACGGGGCCCCGCACGGCCACCGGCGGGCCGTATGACCACCGGGACCGCACGGTCACCGGGACCCGCGCGACCTCCGGGACCCGCACGACCTCCGGGACCCGCGCGGCCACCGGCCCCGCGCGGCCACCGGCCCCGCACGACCACCGGCCCCGCACGGCCACCAGGGGCCGTACGGCCACCGGGACCCGCGCGGCCACCGCGGACCCGCACGGCCCCGGGAGCCCCGGGAGCCCCGGGCGCCCCCGGCAACCTCGGCTCACGCCTCCGCGAACGCCGTCGCCAGGAACTCCGCCTCCCGCTCCGGCGAGATCCCCTTGGCAGGCCGGTCGGCCCGTGCGGGCACGGCGCCGCCGAGCGAGTTCATCCACGCCCAGGTGTCCGCGACGGTCTCCTCCACCGGCCGGCAGCGCAGTCCCGCCGCCACGGCCCGGGACACGTCGGCCGTGTGCAGGGCGTCGTACATCTCGCCCGGCGGCAGCCACACGGGCAGCTCGATCCAGGGCTCGAACCCGGCGGCGAGGACCGCCTCCGGGGCGGCCCACCGCAGGCGGGCGTCCGAGCCCGTCGTCCGGACACAGGCGTCGAGCAGCTCGCCCATGGTGGTGTGGCCGGGCGGCGAGACGAGGTTGTACGGCCCCGAGAGCCCGGCCGCGACGGCGTCGAGCGTCCAGGAGGCGAGGTCGCGGACGTCGACGTACTGGAGGGGGAGCGTGCGCGGCCCGGGGGCGAGGACGTCGCCGCCGCGGGCGATCCGGCCCAGCCACCAGGGGAGCCGGCCGACGTTCTCGTACGGGCCGACGATCAGCCCCGCGCGGACGTGCAGCGTCCGGTCCTCCCCGAACGCGGCCGTCGCCGCGAGCTCGCCGCCGCGCTTCGCCTCGGCGTACGGCACGTCACCGGCGTCCGGCGAACCCTCCACGAGCGGCCCGTCCTCCGCGAGCCCGGCGGCGGGCGGCCAGGCGTAGACGGAGCGGCTGGATATGTACGCGTACCGACCGACCCGGCCGGCGAGCAGCCGGGCGACGTCACGGACGGCCGAGGGCGCGGCCGACCAGGTGTCGACGACGGCGTCCCAGGTCCCGTCGGCGAGCGCGTCCAGCCCGCCGACGCGGTCCCCGACGAGGGCACGCGCTCCTTCCGGGGCAGGATGCCGCCCCCGATGGAAGACGGTCACCTCCCATCCACGTCCCAACGCGGCCTCGACGACCGCCCGGCCCACGAACTCCGTACCACCCAGCATCAGCAGCTTCATGATCGAACCCTGCCCGCCGAGGACGACCGGGACCACACGATTCCGCTGCGAGGGGATTCCGCCGGAGGAGAACGCCCGACCCGCGGAGCGGCGGGCGGCGTTGCCGGGAGGCGGTCTGTCGTCCCCGGTGGGCGGGTGACACCATGGCCGACGATGACGGATGCCCGGTCGCCCCTGCGCGCCCTGCGAGCCGCACTGTTCGCGGTGGTCTGCGTGGCGTTGGCCGCCGTGGGGCATTCGTCCATGTCTGCGCACCGGCTCTCCGCCCCCGTCCTCCTCGCCGCCCTCGGCGCGACCGCGGCCGTCGCCTGGGCCGGGGCCGGACGGCGCCGGGGCGCGCCCGCGGTCGCGGGCGCCATGGCCGTCCTCCAGGGCGCCCTGCACCTGATCTTCTCCACGACGGGCGCGCACGCGACCGGCCACGCCGCCGCCGCGCCGCACCGGCACCCGCTCACCGGCATGCCGGCCGGGCACGCCGCCTCCATGGACCCGGTCCAGACGGGGGTCATGGACGCGATGAGCGTCACCGGCTCCGGCCCCGCGTCGGGCCCCGGCATGCTCGCCGTCCACCTCCTCGCCGCCCTTCTCTGCGGCCTCTGGCTGGCCCGCGGCGAGGCCGCGTTCTTCACGCTCGCCGAGGCGGCCCTCGCGTACGCCTCCACACCGCTGCGCCTGCTCCTCGCCCCCGTCCGCGTCCCCGACGCCCCGCGCGGCCCGGTCCGCCGGGCACGCCGCGCCGCCCACCGGCCGCACACCGTCGTCCTCGCGCACGCCCTCTCCCGGCGCGGCCCGCCCCGCCCCGTCGCACCCCGCGCCACGGCCCTCGGAGCACAGGTCTGACACCGGGGGTCTCCTCCCGTTGTCCCCCGAACACTCCAAGGACGGTCCGTCATGGCCATCGACGATCCCGCACGCCCGGACACAGCACCCGAGGCCCCCGGAGAAGCGGCGCCCCCCGCCCGCCCCGGCACCTGGAGCGCCCTGCGCCCCCTCGTCCTCCGCCTCCACTTCTACGCGGGCGTCCTCGTCGCCCCCTTCCTCCTCGTCGCCGCCGTCAGCGGCCTCCTCTACGCGCTCTCGTTCCAGGCCGAGAAGGTCGTGTACGCGCACGAGCTCGAGGTCCCGGTCGGCGACACGACCCTGCCGCTCTCCCAGCAGGTGAACCTCGCCCGCAAGGCCAACCCGAACGGCACCGTCACCGCCGTCTGGCCCGCCGCCGAGCCCGGCGCGACCACCCGGGTCCTGATGGACGACCCGGACGTCCCCGAGGGCACCTCGCTCGCCGTCTTCGTGGACCCGTACACCGGAGACGTCCGCGGCCAGCTGCCGAGCTTCGGCAGCTCCGGCGCCCTCCCGCTGCGCACCTGGATCGACGGCCTCCACGCCGACCTCCACCTCGGCGAGCTCGGCCGCAACTACAGCGAGCTCGCCGCGAGCTGGCTGTGGGTGATAGCCCTCGGCGGCGCCGCGCTCTGGTTCGGCCGCCGCCGCAGGAACAAGCGCGCCCTCCTCGTCCCCGAGGGCGGCCCGGCCTCCCGCCGCCGCACCCTCTCCTGGCACGGTTCGGTCGGCCTCTGGGCGGTCACCGGACTCGTCCTGCTCTCCGCCACGGGCCTGACCTGGTCGCGGTACGCGGGCGAGAACATCGGCGTGGTCCAGGACGGGCTCGGCGGCGCGACCCCGAAGCTCTCCGCCGCGCTCGACCCGGCGGCGGGCGCCGGCTCCTCCGGCCACGAGGGGCACGGCGCGGGCCACACGGGCACGACGACCACGCCCCAGGGCCCGGACATCGGCGTCGACAAGGCGCTCGAAGCGGCCCGCGCGGCCGGCATCGACAGTCCCCGGGTCTCCGTCGCCC
Organism: Streptomyces sp. NPDC020807; assembly: GCF_040641575.1. Lineage (NCBI taxonomy): Bacteria > Bacillati > Actinomycetota > Actinomycetes > Kitasatosporales > Streptomycetaceae > Streptomyces > Streptomyces sp. NPDC020807. The sequence goes on along the minus strand of NZ_JBFADU010000004.1, from coordinate 175,776 downwards.
TCCCCGCCGAGGGCAAGGGGTACGTCGTCAAGGAGACGGACACGCAGTTCCCGCTCCAGCTGGACTCCGTGGCCCTGAACCCGGCCGACGGCGCGGTCGTCGACCGGCTCGCCTTCGCCGACTACCCGCTCCTCGCGAAGCTGACCCGGATCGGCATCGACGCCCACACCGGCGTCTTCCTGGGCCTGGCCAACCAACTCGCCCTCGCCGCCCTGGCCCTGGCGCTGATCCTGCTGATCCTCTGGGGCTACCGCATGTGGTGGCTGCGCCGCCCCGGCCGCCCGGTGGCGCGCGGTGCCTGGCGGAAGGTGCCGGTGACGGCGCTGCTGCCGATCGCGGCGGTGACGGCGCTCGTCGGCTGGTTCGTCCCGCTGCTCGGCCTGAGCCTGCTGCTGTTCCTGGCGGTGGACCTCACCCTCGCCCTGGCGGCGAAGGTGAGGGCCCGGACAACTCGCTGATCAGGGCGTGTACTTGTAGCCGACCCGCCGCACGGTCTGGATCGTGCGGCGGTGCTCGGCGCCCAGCTTCCGGCGCAGCCGGGCCACGTGGACGTCGACCGTACGGCCGTCGCCGACGTGCCCGTACCCCCACACCGTGGTCACCAACTGGTCGCGGGTGTGCACCCGGTGAGGGTGTGCCACCAGGTGGGCGAGGAGCTCGAACTCCAGGTACGTGAGGTCGAGCGCCTCGCCGTCGACGACGGCGATCCGCCGGACCGTGTCGATGGCCACGGGCCCTTCCGGCTGCTCCGCGGCCGGTTCCCCGGCCGCCGGGGCGGGGGCGGGGGCGGTCGACAGGGCGGCGGCGTCGGCCGGTACGAGGACGAGGTACCCGACCATCGGGGGGCGCCCCGGCAGCGTCGGCAGCGTGTGCGGCGGCGCGGGGAGCAGGGTGGCGCCGGGCGGCAGGAAATCGGCGACCTGGGAGAGGTCGACGGCCTCGTTCGGATGGACGGCCCGGAGTCGGTGCCGGCCGGGACGGGCGAGGGAGGCGGCGGCGGAGGCGGCGGAGGCGGCGGGGACGGCGGGGACGGCGGTGGCGGTGTAGGCCATGGCTGAAGTCAGCTCTTTCACGCGGAGGAGGAAGACGGGGAGTTCTCCTGCGCGTCGGCCGAAGGCCGGGGGATCGGACTGCCGATCGGGGCTTTAGAGGGCCGACGCGTTCATCGCGCGACAACACACCCGGTCGAAGTCGTGGTGCTGACGGGAAGGCCAGAACGGCTCGAGGTCGTGACGACCTGTCGCGGTGTCGTTCTTCTTCGTGGCCATATCCCTATTGAATCAGAAGGGAATGCGTCCGACGACCCCTTCGTCGGCCAAACCCCGTGACGTGCGTCCCACATGACGGAAACAGACGAGGAGAGGCGCCCACCGTGCGGAACGGTGGGCGCCTCTCCCTCAGGACGGTGCGGATCAGACCTGGCCGGCCTCGGCGAGCGCCTCGCAGCAGGTGTCCACGATGAGGCGGGTCACCACGTACGGGTCGACGTTCGCGTTCGGGCGACGGTCCTCGATGTAGCCCTTCTGGTCCTGCTCGACCTGCCACGGGATGCGGACCGAGGCGCCGCGGTCCGAGACGCCGTAGGAGTACTGGTCCCACGGGGCGGTCTCGTGCAGACCCGTCAGGCGGTCGTCGATGCCGGCGCCGTAGTTCTTGACGTGGTCGAGCGGCTTCGAGCCCTTGCCGAGCGACTCGCACGCGGTGATGATCGCGTCGTAGCCCTCGCGCATGGCCTTGGTGGAGAAGTTGGTGTGCGCGCCGGCGCCGTTCCAGTCGCCCTTGACCGGCTTCGGGTCGAGGGTCGCGGAGACGTTGAAGTCCTCGGCGGTGCGGTAGAGCAGCCAGCGGGCGATCCACAGCTGGTCGGAGACCTCCAGCGGGGACAGCGGGCCGACCTGGAACTCCCACTGGCCGGGCATGACCTCGGCGTTGATGCCGGAGATGCCGAGACCGGCCTTCAGGCAGTTCTCGAGGTGCGCCTCGACGATCGGACGGCCGTGGATCTCGTCCACGCCGACGCCGCAGTAGTAGCCGCCCTGCGGGGCCGGGAAGCCGTTGACCGGGAAGCCGAGCGGGCGGGTGCCCTCGAAGAAGGTGTACTCCTGCTCGATGCCGAAGATCGACTCCTGGGAGGCGTACTTCGCGGCGACCTCGGCCAGCGCGGCGCGGGTGTTGGACTCGTGCGGCGTCATGTCCGTGTTGAGCACCTCGCACAGCACCAGGACGTCGTCGCCGCCGCGGATCGGGTCCGGGCAGACGAAGACCGGCTTGAGGACGCGGTCCGAGGCGTGGCCCTTGGCCTGGTTCGTGCTGGAACCGTCGAAGCCCCAGATCGGCAGCTCGTCGAGCGCGAGCGGAGCACCGGCGATGATCTTCGTCTTGGAGCGAAGCTTCGCGGTCGGCTCGGTGCCGTCGATCCAGATGTACTCAGCCTTGAAGGTCACGGGTCTCATCCTTTTGCCTGCGGTGGCGTGCTGCTGCGGTGGTGGTCCGCTGCGGCTCGCGGCACTGCGAGAAGCTGCGGTCTTGGCGCTGACGCGCTGTTTCGTTCGACCGCAGCTTGGCAACACGGGATTTCCCATCGGTTGCCCGTTTGTGAACCCCGTGTTACTCGGCCATCCGTTCAGGCCCGGGGCGCCTGTGCGAGGCGGGGTGTGGCGGGGGTGCGCCGTCGTATACGAGGAGGGGCTGTCGGACCCACAGGGCAGACTGGGGACCATGGCGACGCATCACAAGACCCGCATCGGACTCCTCGGCACCGGCCCCTGGGCGGCCCGGACGCACGCGCCCGCGATCGCGGGCCACGAGGGCGTCGAGTTCAGCGGCGTGTGGGGCAGACGGCCGGAGGCGGCGGCGGAGCTCGCGGGCACGTTCGGCACGAAGGCGTACGAGGACGTGGACGCCCTCTTCGCGGCGAGCGACGCGGTCGCGTTCGCCCTCCCGCCGGACGTCCAGGCGCCCCTGGCCGTCCGCGCGGCGGAGGCGGGCTGCCACGTCCTGCTCGACAAGCCGGTGGCGACGACGGTGGAGGGCGCCCGTGAGGTGGCGGAAGCGGTCGAGGCGGCCGGGGTCGCCTCGGTGGTCTTCTGCACGCTCAGGTTCGCCCCGCCGACGGCGAGCTGGATCGAGGAGCAGACGGCGGCGGGGAACTGGTTCCTCGGCGAGTCCCACTGGCTGGGCTCGCTCTACGGCCCCGGCTCCGCCAGCCCGTACGCCGACTCGCCCTGGCGCCGCGAGAAGGGCGGCCTCTGGGACGTGGGCCCGCACGTCCTCTCGGTCTTCCTGCCGGTCCTCGGCGACGTCACGGACATCACGGCGGCGGCCGGCCCGGCGGACACCACCCACCTGATCCTCCGCCACACCTCGGGCGCGACCAGCACCGCCACCCTCACCCTGAGCGCCCCGCCGGAGGCGGCGGAAGCGGCCCTCACCCTCTACGGCACGGCGGGCAAGACCGAACTGCCCCGCTGGGAGGGCGCGGCGGCCGCCTACGGAGCGGCCCTGGACGCCCTCACCAGCGACACCCCCCACCCCTGCGACGCCCGCTTCGGCCTCCGCCTGACCGAGATCCTGACCGAGGCGGAACGCCTCGCGGCCGGTGCCTGACCGGAGGGAGGCCCGCACCGCCTCCCTCGCCACCGCGCCCGAGGCCCTCAAGGCCGGGCTCGCCGACGGGGGCCGGTCTCGGCCATGTGGCGCAGGGGCAAGAGGGCCAGGAGCTGGTGATGACGAAGCCGATCAGCCCCGCCGGCGCTCGATGCGCGGGGGCCGGGGGCGGCGCCCCCGGTTTCGGGAAGGGGCGGGGTGGGGGAGGGCCCGCCGCAGGCGCCTTGCCCACCCGCACCCGCCCCGCGCTCCCTACGGCCGCAAGGCCTCACCCAAGGCACCGCACAGAGCGTCGAGCGCCGGCTCGTACAGGCGGTCCGGCGGGGTCGCGTAGCCGACGACCAGGCCGTCCGGTGGGGCGGGGCCGGTTGCCTCGGGGTGGCGGTACGAGGCCAGGCCCTCGACGGCCACCCCGTGGCGGGCCGCCGCCGCGAGGGCCGCGGCCTCCGTGCCGGCGGGGAGCTCCAGGACGGCGTGCAGCCCGGCGGCGATGCCCGTGACCCGTACCTCGGGGACGTGCTCCGCGAGGACCGCCGTCAGACGGTCGCGGCGGACGCGGTACCGCTGCCGCATCCGCCGGACGTGCCGGTCGTACGCGCCGGAGTCCAGGAACTCCGCGAGCGTCAGCTGCTCCGTCGCCGGGGTGTGCGGCTCGCGGAGGCCCTTCGCCGCGACCACCGGGTCCACCAGGGCCGCCGGCAGGCACATCCAGCCGATGCGCAGGGCGGGGGAGAGGGCCTTGCTGACGGAGCCGAGGAAGGCCGTCGCCTCCGGGTCGAGCCCCTGGACCGCGCCGACCGGACGCCTGTCGTAGCGGAACTCGCCGTCGTAGTCGTCCTCCACCACCAGCCCGCCCGACGTGCGCGCCCACTCCAGGACGCCCGTCCGCCGCTCGGGATGCAGCGGTCCGCCGGTGGGGAACTGGTGGGCGGGGGTCAGGAGCACCGCCGCCGCGCCCTCCGGGATCTCCGCGACCCGCGCCCCGTCCCCGTCGACGGCCACCGGCACCGTTCCGGCGCCCGCCTCGCCGAACAGGCTCCGGTGGAAGGGGAGCCCGTACGCCTCGACCGCCCACGGCGCCGCCGGACCGAGGACGCGCGAGAGCAGCCGCAGCGCGTGCGCGGCGCCCGAGCAGACCACGATCCGGTCCGGTGTCGTCCGGACGCCCCGGACCCGCGCCAGGTACGCGGCGAGCGCCCGCCGCAGTTCGATCCGCCCCTGCGGGTCCCCGATCCCGAAGGCCTCGTGCGGCGCCGCCGTCAGCGCGCGCCGGGACGCCGCGAGCCAGGCCGCGCGCGGGAAGGCGCTCGGGTCCGGCTTGCCCTGGACGAGGTCGTACGGGAGCGGGGGAGGCGCCACCGGTCGCACCGGCCCCGGGGTGGGGGCGGCGACCCGGTCGGCCACCCGCGTCCCCGATCCCTGCCGGGACGTCAGCCAGCCCTCGGCGACCAGCTCGGCGTACGCGTCGGCCACGGTGTTCCGGGCGATCCCGAGGTCGGCGGCGAGCGAACGGTACGGCGGCAGCGGTGTCCCGGGGGCCAGCCGTCCGCCGCGCACGGCCTCGCGCAGCGCCCGGGTCAGCGCGGCGCGCCGGCTGCCGCCCGCGCCCAGCTCCAGATGCAGGTCGGCCCCGAGGCCGCCGGGCCCAGCGGCCTCACCGAGCGTCACACCGCTCAACGGGACAGCGCGTCCCGCACGGCCTCCTCCGACCGCGCCACGACGGCGGTGCCGTCCTCCGCCGTGATGATCGGCCGCTGGATCAGCTTGGGGTGCCCGGCGAGCGCCTCGATCCACCGGTCGCGGTTCTCCGCGTCCTTCGGCCACTCCTTGAGCCCGAGCTCCTTGGCGGCGGCCTCCTGGGTCCGGGTGATGTCCCACGGTTCGAGGCCGAGCCGGTCGAGGACCTGCCGGATCTCGTCCGGCGAGGGCACGTCCTCCAGGTAGCGGCGGACGGTGTAGTCGGCGCCCTCGGCGTCGAGCAGGGTGAGGGCAGAGCGGCACTTGGAACAGGCGGGATTGATCCAGATCTCCATGCCCCACACGGTACCCCCCAGGCCGCCCTCCACCACCCCCCAAACCCTGTCTGGCCAGGGGCGATTGTCAGTGGTGGCCACTAAAATAAGGGGTGAAGGTGAGGGTCCCGGGGAGGGCCCGCACCCACCCTTCGCCAGGAGGTAGCCCATGGCTCTCGCCGTGATCCGGACGCCGTCGCTCGAAGCCTGGAAGCCGCTCCAGAGGAAGCCGCTGCCCGCGGGCCGCCCCCGCGAGTGGTACGTGACGCACAACCGCCGCCTGAAGGCCATGCGCCTGGCCATCGCCCTGCTCGACGCGGGGGTCTACGTGCCGTCGAAGGCCACGAACGCGACGATAAGGACGACGGCCGCCGGCATCGGCATCCACCCGCCGTCCGACACCACCTGCCGCATGGTCCGCGCCCTGATCCGCTACGGGCGCTGACACCGGAGGGGCGCTGCCCGGACGGATCGGTCCGGGCAGCGCCTCCGGCGGCGGGGTCCGCCCCCTACCAGGCCACCGGCAGCCGCTCCGGGAGCCGCTTCATGAAGTTGGTGCGCCACACCAGCTGTTCGACCGGCAACGCGAGCCGCAGCCCCGGCAGCCGGTCGAGGAGCGTCTCCAGGGCGACCTCGGCGTGCCGCTTGCCGAGCGCCGTCGCCGGGCAGTAGTGCCGCCCACCGCCGAACGACAGGTGCTCGGCGGCGTTCTCCCGGTCCGGCCGGAAGGCCAGCGGGTCCGGGAACCTCTCCGGGTCGTGGTTGGCGGCCTCCACGAGCACGAGGACGAGCTCACCGGCCCGCACCTCCACGTCGCCGAGGCGCACGTCCTCCAGGGCGAGCCGCGGCAGTCCGTCGCCGATCGACAGGTTCACCCGCAGCAGTTCGTCCATGGCCCCGGCGACGCCCTCCGCGCCGCCGGCGGTCAGGACCTCCCGGACGTCCGGCCGCGTCAGGACGGAGACCAGCGCCATCGTCAGGAACCCGGCGGTGGAGACGACTCCCGCCCCGAACAGGGTCACGCCCACCGTCGCCAGCATCTCGTCCGTCAGGTGCGCGTACTCGGGGTCCCCGCGCAGCGCCGCGAGCTCGGCCATGAGCCCGCCCGTCGCCGGGTCGTCCAGGCGCTCGGTCATGTAGGCGATGTCCCGGTCCCAGTTCAGCCCGGCCGCCTCGATCTCGCGGGGCGCGTTCATGAAGGCCACGTCCAGGCTGCGCAGCAGCCGCGGCCCGTCCTCCTCGGGGATGCCCAGCATCCGGCAGTGCAGCCCCGCCGAGTACGGGTCGGCGTAGGAGCCGCGCAGCTCCCCGGGCGCCCCCTCGGCGACCAGCGCGTCCACGAGGGACGCGGCCCGCGCCCGCAGCCACTCCTCCAGGCCGGGCGCCTTCGGGTTGATGGCCTTCATGACGGCCTTGCGCAGCCCGGCGCCGGTGATGTTCCCCATGTTGTTCACGACGTGCGGCGGGATCGTCAGCGCGTACTGCCGGGGCGCTCCCGGGGCCGAGGTGTCCTTGAGGCTGAACCGCGGGTCCTCCAGGACCTGCTTGCACAGCTCGTACGAGGAGACCAGCCAGGCGTCGGCCCCGGCGATCGTGCGGACCTTCCGGACCGGCTCGGCGCGCAGCGCGCCGATCTCGGCGGGCAGCCGGGTGCCGTCCCAGTCGAAGGGGAAGGCGGGCGGTTCGTTCGTCATGACCGCGGTCATCGCGCGTCTCCTTCGGCGGGCGTGAGGATGCCGTGCCCCTGGTTGCGGGAGGCACGCAGCCCGGTGCCCCGGGCGTAGAGCAGGTCGGCGAGGGGCAGGGCCTGGTGGTAGCAGTTGAGCGAGGAGGGCACCCCGAGGATCGCGGGGGTGTCGAGGAAGAGCGGCACCTCGGCGCAGATGTACGCCCGGCACACGGCCTTCTGGAGCGTGGTCGCCTCCTGCCCCGGCGCCAGCTTTCCGGCGAGGAAGATCCCGGTGAGCGCGTCGCAGGTCTCGCGTACCACCGGATCCCCGTCGACGGCCGCCACGACCTGACGGTGCAGTTCCTGGTACGCGGGCAGGTCCCGGAACTCCGACATCCCGCGGGCCCGTACCCGTAAGCCCGTGGGATCCGCCTCCGCGGCGGCGGCGCCGACCTTCGCGCGCACCCCCCGGAGGTTCTTGACGGCCTTGCGGCGCGCCTCGTCGGGCCCGTACCCCAGGGCCTCGTACATGTCGGCGACGTGCAGGTCGGTGTAGACGAGATCGACCTGGTCGAAGTGGTCCGTGCCCCAGCGCGTCAGCTCGTGGAGCCGCTGGGCGGTGAAATAACTGTTTCCCGGGGAGACGCCGATGACCACGTGTGCGCCTTCTTCGGCGATGACACGGCAGTGGTCGGTGTACGGCTGGAGCCGGAGCGTCTCTGCAGGGGCGAAAGCCGCCTGAGTCACGTAGGCAGTCCTCATCGCGCCAGCTAGTCCCAGCGGAGCCCAGTGCTCCGGGTGTGGCGGCAGCGACGACGACACGCTATCGCCCGGTCGCGGAGAGCGAACCCTTTACCCGTGGGTAGGGGTGGGAGTTCGTCACCTCTTCGCATGCCCGTGGCGCGGAGGACGCGGGACGGGGCGGCCGTCAGAGCCAGTTGCGTTCCCGGGCGGCCAGCGCGGCCCGGAAGCGGTTGGGCGCACCCAGACGCCGCATGAGTGCGGCGACGTGACCCCGGTAGGTCCTGAGGGACATGCAGAGCTCGCGTGCGCCGGCCTCGTCCTTGTTCGCCCGCGCCATGGCGCGCAGGACGCGGAGCTCGGTGTCGCTCGGCAGGTCGTCCACGACCCCGTACGACCGTGACCAGCGGGACTCGAAGCCGGCCAGCAGGTGCGACAGCAGACCGGGCTGGCGGACGACCAGGGCCCCCTGCGTGATGTCCGCCGGGTCGGTCGCGACGAGGGCGGTCCGCCGGTCGAAGACCACCATCCGTTCGAGGGGCCCGCTCGTCCCTCGCACCTGGGCGCCCTGCGCCGACAGCTCCGCCACGAAGCGGCCGACCTTCGGGGATTCGAGCGCGTCGGCGTGGACGAGGGTCCGCATCCGCAGGCCCCGGCGCAGGTACTTCAGGTCGGAGCTCCTGACCGCGTCGAAGGCCGCGGCGAGGATCGGTCCCGGGTGCGTGGTCAGCCGTTCCTCGCGGGAGAAGAACGACAACTCGTCGACACAGGCGACCACTTGGTCGAGCCCCTCGACGTACTGCAGCTCGGTGAGCTGCCCCCGCCTCCCGGTTCGCCTGTCCTCGGCCAGACTCTCCACCAGGTGGCGCGAGGAGGCGACGCGCCGGATCTCTCCCTGCAGCCCGTGGATCCGTATCCGCGTCAGCCGGTCGACCACGGACGCCGGATCCGCACCGCTGAACGTCCGTTGGTCGGCCGTTGCCACCATGCCGAGGTCCCGGAGCCTGCCGAGCGCGGCTCCGGCGGCCTCCTGGTCGATCCCGCACTCCACGGCGATCGCGGCGATGCCGATCCCCGGTGACCGCAGGGTCGTCCGGTAGACCGCCTCCTCGCCCGCACTCACGCCCAAGGGGGCGAGCGTGTTGCCCTCCACCGCGTCCATGTCCACCCGTCTTCCTGTCGGTGCCTGTGCCGGATGGAGATCCTTCAACGGGTCCGGCGCGTCCCCAAGGGACCTAAGGCCGTTCCCGGCGGGACCATCGGCCCGGCCCCGTACCCGTGCTCCCGGGCGACCGGGAGCCGGTCGCGCCGACGCGGCACGCGCCTGCGGGTCGCCAAAGGAGCTGCCTGCCGGAGGAGTTCGACGCCGCCCGGCCCCGCGTCGGCGGCGACGCGACGCGCCCGCTTCGCCTGACGGCCCATAGAGCGGATTTATGGGGCCATAGACCTGCCCGCGGGCGGACGGCGGGGCTGCAGGAACCTGCGGTCGGTCCCCGCAGGGAGTGCCCTCGTCTCCGGCCCGGAACCTGGCCCGGCCGCTCATAGCTTGGGTCGGGTCCGTGGCGACGCCCCCCGAGGCCGTCGCCCCGGATGAAGGGGGCCGCGGTGCCCTGAACCGACACAGGAGAAGAGCGACAGTGAGGCGGAAACGCACGGCCTTGACGGTGATCGGCGTGCTCGCGAGCGGCATGCTGGCGAGCGGTGCGGCGGCGACGGCCGTCGCCGCCGACGACCGTGCCGGAGAAGGGGTCGACGGGGGTCTGGTCGTCGAGACGAACGCTCTCGCCGAGAACGACTACATCGCGCACGTCACGGAGCCCGAGGGCCAGGACGACGGACTGCCCGGTGGCCTGATCAAGGTGACGACCAGCGACGGCGCCACCTTGTTCGTGTACTGCCTCGATGCCGGCACCGCGCTGAAGCGAGGCGCCGCCTACCGAGAGGCAGGCCGGTCCGAGGTGCCCACGCTGAAGGACAACCCGGACGCGGGGAAGGTCGACTGGATCCTGCGACACGGCTATCCGGCGGTGTCCGAGAAGGTGCTCGGCAAACAGATCGGCGCCGAGCTCTCCAAGAACGCGGCGGCCGGTGCGACCCAGGCCGCCATCTGGCGCCTCACCAACCACGTCAAGGCGGTCCCGTGGGACCCGGCGGGAGCCGAGCTCGCCGACTATCTGGCGGCCCACGCCGCCGACACCGAGGAACCGGCCCCCTCCCTGGCCCTCGCCCCCGACACGGTGACCGGGCCCGCCGGCTCGGTACTCGGGCCGATCACCATCGGTTCCACCGGCGATCAGACCGGCGTCTCCCTCGACCCAGCGGCCGTCACGGCCGGCGTGGTGCTGACCGACCGGGACGGGAACGTGGTCTCGGACGACAGCGGCAGGCTGATCGAAGCCGCCCTGGACGGTGAGTCGGTGTTCGTGAAGGCCCCGGCCGAGGCAGGGCAGATCGACGCGACCGTCTCGGCGATGTCCTTCGTCCCGGTCCCGCTGGGCCACAAGCTGGTCAGTACGGGCAGCCAGGCCCTGGCTCTGGTGGGAGGTGACAGCGTTCCGGTCACCGCGCACATGAAGGCGAGCTGGACCGCCGCCACCTCGCCGTCGCCCACGCCTACGGCCACTGCCACGGCCACACCCGCGCCTACGGCCACGGCCACGACCGAACCCGCGCCAACGGCCACGGCCGACCCGAGCGGCTCGGCGAGCCCGGACCCGAGCCAGTCCGTCTCCCCGACCGCGACGAGCGTGACGACCGCACCGACGGCCACGACCGCGCCGACGGCCACGACCGCCCCCGGCGTCACACCGGACGCCACGCACTCGGCCGAGGCGGGGGCCTCGGCAGCGGCCGCCACCGGCGGCGCCGGAGACTCGGAGCTCGCCTCCACCGGCAGCTCCGGCGTGCTCTGGTTCCTCGCCGTGTCGGGCGGAGGGCTGGTCGTACTCGGCGCCGCCGTGGTCCTGATCCACGAATGGCGCCGTCGTTTCCGCACCATGGGCTGAGACGAGCGGACCCCGGGTCGGCGTGGTGCCGACCCGGGGTCCGTTCCGTGTGTCTCCGCGGCTCAGGCGAGCCGCACCGCTTTAGAGGTCGAAGTAGAGCTCGAACTCGTGCGGGTGCGGGCGCAGCTGGATCGGGGCGATCTCGTGGGTGCGCTTGTAGTCGATCCAGGTCTCGATGAGGTCCGAGGTGAAGACGCCACCGGCCTGGAGGTACTCGTTGTCGTCCTCCAGGGCGCGGAGGACGGCCTCGAGGTTGGTCGGGACCTGCTGGACGTTCGCGTGCTCCTCGGGAGCCAGCTCGTACAGGTCCTTGTCGATCGGCTCCGCCGGCTCGATCTTGTTCTTGATGCCGTCGAGGCCCGCGAGGAGCAGCGCCGAGAAGGCGAGGTACGGGTTCGAGGACGGGTCCGGCGCGCGGAACTCGACGCGCTTGGCCTTCGGGTTCGAGCCGGTGATCGGGATGCGCATGGCGGCGGAGCGGTTGCGCTGCGAGTACACCATGTTGACCGGCGCCTCGAAGCCCGGGACCAGGCGGTGGTACGAGTTCACCGTCGGGTTGGTGAAGGCGAGCAGCGACGGGGCGTGCTTGAGGATGCCGCCGATGTAGTAGCGGGCGGTGTCCGAGAGGCCCGCGTAGCCGGTCTCGTCGTAGAACAGCGGGTCGCCGTTGGACCAGAGCGACTGGTGGACGTGCATGCCCGAGCCGTTGTCACCGAAGATCGGCTTCGGCATGAAGGTCGCGGTCTTGCCGTTCCGCCAGGCGACGTTCTTGATGATGTACTTGAACAGCATCAGGTCGTCGGCCGAGGCCAGCAGCGTGTTGAACTTGTAGTTGATCTCGGCCTGGCCGGCGGTGCCGACCTCGTGGTGCTGGCGCTCGACCTGGAGGCCGACGTTCTCCAGCTCCAGGGACATCTCCGAGCGCAGGTCGGCGAAGTGGTCGACCGGCGGGGCCGGGAAGTAGCCGCCCTTGTAGCGGACCTTGTAGCCGCGGTTGTTCTCCTCCGCACCGGTGTTCCAGGCGCCGGCCTCGGAGTCGATGTGGTAGAAGCCCTGGTTCGCCGAGGTCTCGAAGCGGACCGAGTCGAAGACGTAGAACTCCGCCTCGGGGCCGAAGTAGGCGGTGTCGGCGATGCCGGTGGAGGCGAGGTACGCCTCGGCCTTCTTCGCGATGTTCCGCGGGTCGCGGCTGTAGGCCTCGCCCGTGATCGGGTCGTGGATGAAGAAGTTGATGTTCAGCGTCTTGTCGCGGCGGAAGGGGTCCACGCGCGCGGTCGACAGGTCGGCGCGGAGCGCCATGTCGGACTCGTGGATCGCCTGGAAGCCGCGGATCGACGAGCCGTCGAACGCGAGCTCCTCGGACGGGTCGAAGGCCGTCGCCGGGATCGTGAAGTGCTGCATCACACCCGGAAGGTCGCAGAACCGGACGTCGACCATCTTGACGTCGTTGTCCTTGATGAACTTCTGGACCTCGTCGGCGTTCTGGAACCCGTGCGTCTGGGACATCCCACTCCTCCTACTCCCGGCCCGGGGAGGGGCGGGGTTGCAGCTCGGTCGTGCGGCCAATTGCGGTTGGCACACGCTGGTCCCGACCTTAGGCAGACGGGATTTCTCCGGCGTGACCCAATTGTTTCGTCCAAGTTAACCGGACCCGGTGACGTTCCTCGATCCGACACCGGTGCGGCGGCGTGCGCCTACCCGGGCCGAAGTGATCGAAAACGGGCACAGTACCGTGGTCGGGTGGACAACAGGCAAGCACTCGGATCGTGGCTCTCCGGCCCCCGTGCCGCGGCGGAGCAAGCAGGCGTGGACTTCGGTTACCGGGGTGAGCAGCTGGGCCTCCCCGAGGAGGGGCCCGGGTCGATCGCCCGCCCGGGACGCCGGCTCGGCGCCCTCGCCGTCGACTGGGCCCTCTGTCTCCTGATCGCATACGGCCTGGTCACCGACAGCTACGGCCAGGCGACCAGCAACTGGGCCCTGGGGCTCCTCTTCGTCATGAGCGTCCTGACGGTCGGCACCGTCGGCTCGACGCCCGGCAAGCGCCTCTTCGGCCTGCGGGTCGTCTCCGTGCGCGGCGGCCGCCTCGGCGTCCTGCGCGTCGTGCTCCGCTCCGCGCTCGTCTGCCTCGCCATCCCGGCCCTCATCTGGGACCGCGACGGCCGCGGCCTCCACGACCGCCTCTCGGGCGCCGTCCAGGTCCGCGGCTGAGCGGCACACGCGGACGAGGAAGGCCCCGGACCGAGATCATCGGTCCGGGGCCTTCCTCGTCACGTCGTCGTGGGTCAGCGCATCTTTCCGCCGCGCGGCATCCGCATGCCCTTCGGCATCGGACCCTTCGGAAGGGGCATGTTGGACATGAGGTCACCCATGGCCCGAAGCCGGTCGTTCGCCGCGGTCACCTGCGGGCCGGTGAGGACGCGGGGCATCTTCAGCATGGTCGTGCGGACCTTCTTCAGCGGCACCTGGCCCTCGCCGTCGCCGACGATGATGTCGTGCACCGGCACGTCCACCACGACGCGGCTCATGCGCTTCTTCTCGGCCGCGAGCAGGGACTTCACCCGGTTCGGGTTGCCCTCGGCGACGAGCACGATGCCGGCCCGGCCGACCGCGCGGTGCACGACGTCCTGGCTGCGGTTCATCGCGACCGCCGGGGTCGTCGTCCAGCCGCGCCCGACGTTCTGCAGCACCGCCGCCGCCGCGCCCGGCTGGCCCTCCATCTGCGCGAAGGCCGCGCGCTCGGCGCGCCGCCCGAACACGATGGCCGCCGCGAGCAGCGCCAGGACGAAGCCCAGGATGCCCAGGTAGACCGGGTGACCGATGAGGAAGCCGATCGCGAGGAGGACACCGAGTACGCCGATGCCCACGCCAGCGACGACAAGTCCGACCTTCGGGTCGGCCTTCCGGGTCATCTTGTACGTGAGGGCGATCTGCTTGAGCCGCCCCTGGTTCGCAGCGTCAGCGCTGCTCGTGTTTGCCTTCCTCGCCATGTCCTGAAGTTTACGTGGCCCGCGAGGCACGGCCCGACGCGGCCTCCATCACATGCAGGGCCTCGACCCGGTCCCTGGCGTGTCGCCGGTCCTCCAGGACGGAGGTCCAGGCGTTGCGGCGCGCGGTGCGCTGCCCGCCGCCGAGCAGCAGGGCCTCCACCGCCCGCAGGGCGTCGGTGACGGACGGGATCGCGCTGACGCGGACGTGGTGCGTCGATGCGGCCGACATGGCGGGGTCCTCCCGGGGACGATGGCGGTGAGTGAAACCAGGCTCACCGTCTGGTGTTACCAGGGCGTGACCCGAGGGTCAAACACTGGTGAAGCGTGGACGCGGCGCCGGCCGCCGAACAGGGGTTCCCCTCCGGCGTGTCGTTGCGGGGCAGGGGTGCCCCCGGGACGGCGACGCGGCCCGTACCCCTCCGCTGACCTGCGAAGGCGTGCGAGCCGCGTGGTGTGCGCGAGGTGCGGTCAGACGGCCTGCGTGGCGTTGTCGACCGTGCCGCGCTTCTCGATCGCCTGCTGGAAGAGGCGGCCGGCGCGGTACGAGGAGCGGACCAGCGGGCCCGACATCACACCGGAGAAGCCGATCGCGTCGGCCTCCTCCTTCAGCTCCACGAACTCCTGCGGCTTCACCCAGCGCTCGACGGGGTGGTGCCGGACGGAGGGGCGCAGGTACTGGGTGATCGTGATGAGCTCGCAGCCCGCCTCGTGCAGCTGACGGAGCGCCTCGCTGACCTCCTCGCGGGTCTCGCCCATGCCGAGGATCAGGTTCGACTTCGTGACCAGACCGTAGTCACGGGCCTGGGTGATGACGTCGAGGGAGCGCTCGTAGCGGAAGCCGGGACGGATCCGCTTGAAGATCCGCGGGACGGTCTCGACGTTGTGCGCGAAGACCTCGGGGCGCGAGTCGAAGACCTCCTTGAGGAGCTCCGGCACCGCGTTGAAGTCGGGGGCGAGGAGCTCGACCTTCGTGCGGCCCTCGGCGCGGTCCGCCGTCTGCTGGTGGATCTGGCGCACGGTCTCCGCGTACAGCCAGGCGCCGCCGTCCTCCAGGTCGTCGCGCGCGACGCCGGTGATGGTGGCGTAGTTCAGGTCCATCGTGACGACCGACTCGCCGACGCGACGGGGCTCGTCGCGGTCGAGGGCCTCGGGCTTGCCCGTGTCGATCTGGCAGAAGTCACAGCGCCGGGTGCACTGGTCACCGCCGATGAGGAAGGTGGCCTCGCGGTCCTCCCAGCACTCGAAGATGTTGGGACAGCCCGCCTCCTGGCAGACCGTGTGCAGGCCCTCGCTCTTCACGAGGCTCTGCATCTTCGTGTACTCCGGACCCATCTTCGCGCGGGTCTTGATCCACTCGGGCTTGCGCTCGATGGGGGTCTCGGCGTTCCGGACCTCCAGGCGCAGCATCTTGCGTCCGTCGGGGGCGACTGCGGACACATCGGCTCCTGTAGCTTCGATTCTTCGGCGCACACCAGGGTACGCCGTTGCTTCCCATGCCTTACTACGTCTGGCCAACCTCTGGCCAGCGCCCTGCATTCCTCAGACGGAGGCGGGCGCCGCTTCCGCCGGACGCTCGATCTCGCGGGGCCTGAGCTCCGCGTTCTCCAGGACGTCCCGCAGGTGGCGTTCCACCACCGGCAGCACCTCCGCGATCGTGAGGTCGCGGCCCAGCTCGTTGGCGAGCGAGGTGACGCCCGCGTCGCGGATTCCGCAGGGGATGATCCGGTCGAACCAGGCGTTGTCCGGGTTCACGTTCAGCGCGAAGCCGTGCATCGTGACGCCCTTGGCGACCCGGATGCCGATCGCGGCCAGCTTGCGGTCCTCGCGGCGCTGGCCGGCGTTGGACGGCGCGTACTCGGGCCCGTTCAGGCGCGGGTCGAACTCCTCGTCCGTGAGACGGGGGTCGAAGTCCAGGTTCAGCCCGCCGAAGGAGGGCCGCTGCTCGACCGGGTCGCCGAGCACCCACACACCGCTCCGCCCCTCGACCCGGGTCGTCTCGACGCCGAACTCGGCGGCCGTGCGGATCAGGGCGTCCTCCAGGCGGCGGACGTGCGCGACGACGTCCACCGGGCGGGGCAGCTTCAGGATGGGGTAGCCGACCAGCTGGCCCGGACCGTGCCAGGTGATCTTGCCGCCGCGGTCCACGTCGACGACCGGCGTCCCGTCCAGCGGGCGCTCGCTCTCCGCCGTACGCCGTCCCGCCGTGTAGACCGGCGGGTGCTCCAGGAGCAGACAGGTGTCGGGAGTCTGGTCGGCGAAGCGGGCGGCGTGCACCTCGCGCTGCTTGTCCCAGGCCTCCTGGTATTCGACGGCTTCCTCGCCGAACCCCAGGCGGACGAATCGCAGCTCACTCACGGCCATGCCTCCTCCTGGATGCCGCGGCCGGTCCCCGGGGGTCGTCCCGGGCCGGTGCGGCACCATGCGTCATTCGCGCCCATGCCACTGTACGGCGGCGCGCGGGACACCCCTCCGGCAGGTTGACGGGGAGGCCTACGTCAGCGATGCCGTCAATCCTCACACGATCGGATGAATGTGGGGCGAAGGTGGCGGTACGGGCGGTCGGGGCCGCTAAATTCACGCCGTTCCATGAGGGTCCGAACGGGCTGCACCTGGGCCCGGAAGGCAGGAGACCGCACAGCTGATGACGGAACGACCACCGCAGCGCATCCCGAACCGCCAGCTCGCCGCGCTCATCGCCGAAGCCGGGTTCTCCCATGCGGGCCTCGCCAGACGGGTGGACCAGCTCGGTCTGGAGCACGGCCTCGACCTGCGGTACGACAAGACCTCCGTGACCCGCTGGCTCCGCGGCCAGCAGCCGCGCGGCACGACCCCCGCGCTCATCGCCGAGGTCTTCACCCGGCGCCTCGGCCGCCGGCTCTCCGCCCAGGACCTCGGACTCGACGCCTGCGCGCCGGTCTACGCGGGCCTGGAGTTCGCGGCGACGCCCGAGGAGGCCGTGGACATCGTCAGCGGGCTGTGGCGGAAGGACTCCGGCAGCCACGCGGAGCTCCGCAAGATCGCCTTCACCCCGGCGGGCCTGGTGGTCCCCAGCCGGGACTGGCTGATCGGCAGGGCGGACGAGCGGGTGGCACGGGGCGAGCCGGCCCCGGCGGCGCGTCAGGGGCCGCCCCCGGAGCCCCGCCCGTCGCACGGACCCCGCAGCCCCGGCACCCCCGCCTCCTCCCTCGACCCGAGGGTCCCGCCCCAGGGCCGCTTCTCCGTCCCCCGCCAGAGGGGTACGGACAGGGGCCCCGGCCAGCGGGTCTCCAGCGGCGACATCGCGGCCCTCCGCTCCGTCGGCGAGCTCTTCCGGACGCTCGACCACGCGTACGGCGGCGGGCACGCGCGCCAGGCGCTGGTCAGGTACCTGGAGCACGAGACGGAGCCGATGCTGCGCGGCACGTACGGGGAGTCCGTCGGCCGCCGCCTCTTCGCCGCGGCCGCCGACCTCACCCGGCTCGCCGGCTGGACCTCCTACGACATCGCGGCCCACGGCCTCGCGCAGCGGTACTTCGTCCAGGCGCTGCGGCTCGCGCAGGCGGCGGGGGACCGGGCGTACGGGTCGTACGTGCTCCTCACCATGAGCTGCCAGGCGGTGTACCTGGGCCACGGGCGCGAGGCCGTGCAGCTCGCGCGGGTCGCGCAGCAGGGGGTGGGCCCCGGCGCGCCGCCCGCGGTGCAGGCGATGCTCCACGCCATCGAGGCGCGGGGGCACGCGGTGCTCGGCGAGGCGCGGGTGTGCAGCGCGTCGCTGGTACGGGCGGAGCGGGCGCTCGAGGCGGCGCGGCCGGGGGACGAGGTGCCGTACTGGGCCCGGATGTTCGACGAGGCCCAGCTCGCGGACGAGCTGGGGCACTGCCACCGGGACCTCCAGCAGTACCGGCCGGCCGCGCAGCACGCGGAGCGGGCCCTCCAGCTGAGGGCCCCCGGCTTCGCCCGCAGCCGCCTCTTCTGCCGTGTCGTCCTGGCCACCTCCCGCCTCGCGCTGGGCGAGCTGGACCAGGCGTGCGCGCTGGGCGCGGAGGCGGCGCAGCAGGCGTCGGAGATGCGGTCGGCCCGCGCGGTCGAGTACGTACGCGACTTCGAGCGCCGCCTGGAGCCCTACCGGGACGCGGCGGCGGCCCGCACCTACCGAGACCGAGTAGCCACCCTGAACTGACCCGCCCCTGGCGGGCCGGCACCCGCCATCCGGGCGTCACCCGGAGGACCCGCCCCGGCGCGGGGCGGTGCCCGTGATCGGGGCCGGGCCCCGGAGGACCCGCCCCTGCGCGGGGCGGTACCCGTGATCCGGGCCGGGGCCCGGAGGACCCGCCCCTGCGCGGGGCGGCGCCCGCCATCCGGGACGACGCCCCTTGCCGGGCCCAGGCTTCCGGGCCTGGACCCGCACCCCGCGTGCGGCGCCGTGGTGGGTTGTGCCCACCCGCCCCCGTGCTCGGCGAGCAGGGGGGACCCCCGGCCGCGCGGAACGTCTGCCCACAACCGGGGGCCGCAGCTCGGGCGGCGAGCCCGACCGGCCCGCCGGCCCGGGGCGGCACGCCGCAGCCCCCGTCCCGGCGGGCCGGGGGTCGGCGGCCCGCAGGTGCCCGCCCGGTGGGGGCGGTCAGGCCGCCTCTTCCGTGCGGAGGCGGGTGGTCGGGAGGCCCAGGTCCTTGAGGAGGGCTTCGGCGGCCCGGTGGGCCGAGGCGAGGGCGCCTTGGGGAGTGGACGTCTCGCGGTGGTCGCCGCACACGTACAGGCCCGCCAGGAGGCGGACGGGCCGGCTCCCGTCGTGCGGCGGCGGCATCGACGGCACCGCGTCCGGGGTGTGGTGCAGCGCGAGCAGCTCCCAGTCGTCCGTCGACGTCCCGTACAGCGTCGCCAGGTGCTTGCGTACCCGCCGGTCCGCGTCGTCCGGCGGCGGCCCCAGGACGACGGAGGTGATCAGGGGCCGGGAGGCGGGGGCGCGGGTGGGGTCGACCGCGCTCATGACCGCCGTGTGGGCCACCGGCCCCCCGGGGTCGGACTCCAGGAGCAGGGACGGGTCCGGGGTCGGTGCCGCCGGCGCCGTGTGGTGCAGGACCGTCACCGGGTGGAAGCCCGGCGTCCGCAGCCCCGGCAGCAGTCCCGCCGCCGACCGCGCCCCCGTCGCGAGGAGCATCGCCCGGCAGCCGAACACCCCGTGCTCCGCCGTGGTGACCCGCGAGACGGACGCGTCGGTGACGCGGACGCCCGTGCGGACCGTCCCGGTGGGGAGGGCCGCCGCCAGGCGCTCGGGGAGCGCCGACGAGCCCCCCTCGGGTACGGCGAGCCGCCCCCGCGCGAAGGCCCGCAGTGCCAGGTCGGCGCGGCGGCTCGACGTCCCCAGGTCGGGGTCGGCGAGGAGCGCCGCGAGCAGCGGCCGCAGCACCCCCTGGACGGTCCGCGCGGGCAGCCGCGCCGACAGCGCCTCGCGGGCGGTCCGTTCGGGGCGGGCGAGGAGCCGTGGGGACGGCGTCGCGGCCAGGCGGACCAGGGAGGCCCCCAGCCGCGCCTGGTCCAGGGACGCCGCAGGCCGCCGGGGGGCGCTCGCGAGGGCGCGCGCCACGTTCAACGCTCCCCCCACGCTCCGGGCGCGCGTGTGCGACGCACCCCACCGCGCGTGCCGCCCGTCGCTGTGCACGAGCACCCCGGGCGCGAACGGGCGCAGGGGCAGCCCGTCGAGGCCCGGCGTGGCCCGCAGCTCCTCGGCCGAGAGGGTGAGCAGGGGGCCCACCCGGTCGAGGAGGAAGCCGTCGACGGCGTCGGTGGCCATCCGGCCGCCGACCCGCTGCTCCTCCTCCAGGACGAGGACGTCGAGTCCGGCCCCGACCAGCCGGTGGGCCGCCGCGAGTCCCGCGATCCCGGCTCCGACGATGACGACGTCGACGGTCTCCGTGACGTCCTTTCGCTGTGCGGTACTTGAGGTCTTTGCGGTACTGAGCACGTGCCCCTCCCCAGGTCGGCGCCGCCGGTGGGAGGCGTTATGCCCCCAACCGGCCCCCGGAATGCCCGAGTTCGCGGTCGTTTCACGCAATGGGCATCGAGCGTAGGCAGCGCTCCCACGGAAGTGGTCCCGCGCGCACCGGGGTTCACGCAGCACGGGGGAGCACAAGCGCCTCGAGGCGGGGTGGAGTCAGCGTGCCGCGGCCCTGATCGCCTCGTCGATCGTCGGGAAGGCGAAGGTGAACCCGGACTCCAGGAGCCGGGAGGGCAGGACCCGCTGACTCCCCAGCACGTCCTGCGCGAAGTCGCCGAGCACCAGCCGCAGCGCCGGTGCCGGCACCGCGCAGACCGTCGGGCGGCGGAGGACCCGCCCCATCGCCGCCGTCACCTCCCGGTTGGTGACCGGCTCGGGGGCGGTGAGGTTCACGGGGCCCGACAGGGACGGGGTGTCGACGAGGTGCCGCAGGGCAGCCACCTCGTCGTGGAGCGAGATGTGGGACCAGTACTGGCGCCCGTCGCCCATCCGCCCGCCGAGCCCGGCGCGGAAGACGGGGAAGAGCCGTCCCCACGCGCCGCCCTGGCGGGCCACCACGAGGCCCGTGCGGGCGTACGTGACCCGGATGCCCGCGGCCTCGGCCGGGGCCGCCGCGGCCTCCCACTCCACGCAGACCGACGGCAGGAAGCCCGTGCCGGCCGGGGCGCTCTCGTCCACCGCGCGGCTGCCGGTGTCCCCGTACCAGCCGAGCGCCGTGCCGCAGACCAGCGCCTCCGGCGGGTTCGCGAGTCCGGCGAGGGCCTGGGCGATCGCGGTGGTGCCGAGGACGCGGCTGTCGCGGATCTCCCGCTTGTACGCCTCGGTCCAGCGGCGCTCGCCGACGCCCGCGCCCGCCAGGTGCACGACCGCGTCCACGCCGACGAGCCCGGCGGCGTCCACGTACAGCCGTTTCGGGTCCCACTCGACCTCGTCGGCGGTCGCGGCGGGCCGCCGGACCAGCCGGAGGACGTCGTGGCCGTCGGCGCGCAGGGAGCGGACGAGGGCGGCGCCGATGAGCCCGGAGGCTCCGGTGACGGCGACCCGCTTGCGGGTGGCGGAAGGCTGCATGGCCCCATCCTGCCCCGTCCGCTCCGCCGCATGGCACAGTGGCCGCCATGATCGTGCCGGAGACGCAGATACGTACCGCCGTGCTGGACGACGACGCCGCGCTCGCCGCGCTCGACGCCGACACCTGGTCGACGCTCCACGCCGTGCTGCCGCGGCCGACGGAGCCGTACGGGCCCTTCTTCGACCAGCGCCACGTGCCCGGGGACTACCTCGTCGCCGTCCACGAGGGCGAGCCCGTCGGGTACGTGCGCGCCGTCAACCCGACCCCGCTCGCCGCCACCGCCCACGTCCGCCAGATCCAGGGCCTCGTCGTCGCCGAGTCCGCACGGGGCAGAGGGGTGGCGCGGGCGCTGCTGCGCGCCGTCATGGACCGGTCCCGCGCGGAGGGCGCGCGCCGGATCACCCTGCGGGTCCTCGGGCACAACGCGCCCGCGCGTGCGCTGTACGCCTCCGAGGGCTTCGTGGTCGAGGGGGTGCTGCCGGGCGAGATGCTCATCGCGGGGGAGTACGTCGACGACGTCCTCATGGGCCGCTCCCTGCTCGACGCCCCCCGGGGGCTGTCCGGCGGATCAGGGTCGGACAGGCCCTAAGCTCCCGCCGGGTCCCCCAACAGCCTCATCCCGCCCATGAGTTCGCGCAGGCACCGGACCGCGAGCTCCGAGGGCGAGCCGGGGCCGCGGACCGGTGCGTCCGTCTCGGCCCAGCTCTCCAGCGCGATCCGGATCGCGTCCGTGGCCGCCGCCGCCGCGAGCCGTACCTCCAGGGGGTCGGCGTCCGGCCCCGCGAGCCCGGCGACGACCTCGCGCAGCCGCTCCTCCGACTCCTGGTTGACCCGGTACCAGACGGCCCGCAGGGCCGGGTCCTCGACGGCCGCCCGCAGGAGGCCGCGCGTCCAGCGCAGCCCCTCGGCGGCCGTCTCGTCCTCGGCGGCGAGGGACTCGGCGATCGAGCGCTCCAGGACGGCCGGGAGTCCGCCGGCCGCCTCGGCCCGGTGCTCGGCGAGGCGCTCCCGCCACCGCTCGGCGCCCACCGCGAGGAGGGGGGCCACCGCGTCCTGCTTCGAGCGGAAGTAGCGGTAGAAGGTGCGCAGCGCGACGCCCGCCCGCTGCGCGATGTCCTCGGCGGTGGTGCCGTCGGGTCCGTGCTCGGTGAAGAGCTCGGCGGCGGCGCGCGCGATGTCCAGCTGGGTGGCCGCCTTGCGGCGCTCCGTCAGGGTCCGGGTGGGGGGCGTGGCGCCCTCGGGCTTGGTGCTCACCCACGAAGCGTACGCCCCCGAATGCCCAAAGTGCACGATATGCAGCTATGGCAAAACGTGCCACTTGGGCGTACGGTGGCAGCAATTCCCGCCGAACGCTCTCCCGAGAGGTAGTCGCCATGACCCAGCTGACCCGTTACGAAGGACGCCGCGCCCTCATCACCGGCGGCGGCTCCGGCATCGGCCAGGCCACCGTCCTGCGCCTCCTCGCCGAGGGCGGCCGGGTCGTCGCCGCCGACATCAGCGAGGACGGCCTCAAGGACACCGTCGCCAAGGCCGGCGACGCCGCCGACCGCCTCACCACGGTCGTCGTGAACATCGCCGACGAGGAGTCCGTGCGCGCCGGCGTCGCCGCCGCCGTCGAGGCCCTCGGCGGCCTGGACGTCCTGGTCAACGCGGCCGGCATCCTCCGCTCCTCGCACACCCACGAGACGAGCCTCGACTCCTTCGAGCAGGTGCTCCGGATCAACCTCACCGGCACCTTCCTCATGATCCGCGAGTCGATCCCCGCCCTCCTGGAGGGCGACGACGCGGCCGTCGTCAACTTCTCCTCGACCTCCGCGATGTTCGCCCACCCCTACATGGCGGCCTACGCGGCCAGCAAGGGCGGCATCCAGTCCATGACCCACGCCCTCGCCGCCGAGTACGCCAAGCAGGGCATCCGCTTCACCGCCGTCCAGCCCGGCTCCATCTCCTCCGGCATGACCGACGGCTCCGGCGCCAGCAAGCAGTCCGTGGGCCCCGGCCTCCCCGAGGACACCGACTGGTCGCTCTTCGCCAAGCTGGCCCCCGCCCTCGGCCAGGGCTTCGCCGGCCCGGAGACCGTCGCGAGCGTCGTCGCCATGCTGGCCTCCGAGGACGGCAGGTTCATCACCGGCACGGAGGTCCGCGTCGACGGCGGGACGCACTTCTGATGACCGCCGCCGCTGACGTCACCGCCGCCGAGGTGTTCGCCGGACGGACCGCCGTCATCACCGGCGCCTCCTCCGGCATCGGCGCCGGGCTCGCCCGCGAGGCGGCGCGGCTCGGCATGAAGCTCGTCCTCGCCGACATCGCCGCCGACCGGCTCGCCCTCTTCGCCGAGGAACTGCGGGCCGGCGGCGCCGAGGTCGAGTCCGTGGTGACCGACGTGTCGGTGCCCGCCTCCGTCGAGGCGCTCGCCGACACCGCGTACACCCGCTTCGGCACGGTCGACCTGCTCGTCAACAACGCCGGGATCATGGCCCTCGGCTACTCCTGGGAGATCCCGGCCGAGCGCTGGGACGCCATGCTCCGCGTCAACATCGGCGGGTACGTCAACGGGATCCGCGCCTTCGTCCCGCGCATGCTGGAGCGCGGCGAGAAGGCCTGGGTGGTCAACGTGTCCTCGGTCGGCGGCCTGCTGCCGAGCCCGCTGATGGCCCCGTACAGCGTCACCAAGTTCGGCACGCTCGCGCTCACCGAGTCGCTGTACCACGAGATGCGGATGAAGCAGGCGCCGATCCAGGTGTCCGTCGTGACGCCCGGCTCGGTCAGGAGCGAGATCTTCTCGGCCGCCAGGCCGGGAACGACCGCGCCCCCGGAGGTCACCGCCTTCGGCGAGCACCTCCAGAACCTCGCCGACGAGCACGGGCTCACGCCCGAGGAGCACGCCGGGCGGGTCTTCCGGATGGTCGCCGAGGGGAAGTACTGGGCGATCCCGCAGCCGGAACAGCTCTTCCCGGCGCTCCAGCCGCGCACGGACATGATCCTCGCGCAGGAGAACCCCCGGCTCCAGCCGGGCTGAGCACGGCCGGCGAGGGGTGCGGACCCACCGGGGTCCGCGCCCTTCCCCGTACCGCTACGACGTCCCGAAGCGCTGCCACAGCCTCGGCAGGCGCGCGGCGAGCGCGTCGTCGTCCGACAGGTCGAGGGGCGTGCCCAGCGGCTCCCCGCCCGGCATCGGAATCCCCAGGTCGGGCGTCTCGGCGCCGGTCAGCTGCTCGTACGCCTCGTCCGCCGCGAACCCGATCTCCTCGCCGTCCCCGTCGATCTCCAGGTCGAAGTCGAGGAGCAGCTCCGCCAGCGCGTCCGGCTCGTGCACCGCGCCCTCGAAGACCTCCCGGCCCTGGCCGATGAGCCAGCAGCGGAAGGAGTCGAAGGCCTCCTCGCCGGTCCCGTCGAGGATCAGGGCCGCCGCGCCCCACAGGTCCCAGAGGTACGCGCGGTTGTAGCGCGCCTCGAAGTGGCGGGCGTAGTCGAGCACGGAGTCGGGATCCAGCCTGGTCAGCCTCTCCACGAGCAGATCGGCCTGATCCTCGGGGTCGCCCTCGGCGGCCTCGCGGGTGGCGTCGATGATCTCCCAGAACTCCGTCTCGTCCATCACGGGACCAGCATCGTGGGTCGGGGGGCGCGGCGCACCCGGAATGACCGGACGGAATCCGGACAGAAGATGTCGTACTTTCCTGTCAGGGTGGAAGCCATGACGACGGAGAACACATCACTCGCCGGTCGTGTCTGCCTGGTCGCCGGGGCCACCCGGGGCGCGGGGCGGGCCATCGCGGTCCAGCTCGGCACGGCCGGGGCCACGGTGTACGTGACCGGGCGCACCACCCGCGAGAAGATCAGCGAGGTGGGCCGCGCGACCGAGACCATCGAGGAGACGGCCGAACTGGTGACGGCCGCCGGCGGCGAGGGCATCGCCGTCCCCACCGACCACCTGGACCCGGAGCAGGTCCGCGCCCTGGTCGGGCGGATCGACCGCGAGCGGGGCCGGCTCGACGTGCTCGTCAACGACGTGTGGGGCGGCGAGCACCTCATCGGCTCCGCCTTCGGGAAGAAGACCTGGGAGCTCGACCTCGCCGCCGGGCTCAGGATGCTCGAACTCGGCGTCCGGACGCACGCCGTCACCTCGCACACCGCCCTGCCGCTGCTCGTCCGCCACCCGGGCGGGCTCGTCGTCGAGGTCACCGACGGCACCGCCGCGTACAACGCCACCCGCTTCCGCGAGAACCTCTTCTACGACCTCGCCAAGAACGCCCCGATCCGGATGGCCTTCGGCCTCGGCAAGGAGCTGGAGGAGTACGGCGGCACGGCGGTCGCGCTCACCCCCGGCTGGCTCAGGTCCGAGCAGATGCTCACCACCTTCGGCGTCACGGAGGAGACCTGGCGGGACGCCGTGGAGAAGATTCCCGACTTCGCGATCTCCGAGTCCCCGGTGTACGTCGGGCGCGCGGTCGCCGCCCTCGCCGCCGACCCCGACCGCCACCGCTGGAACGGCCGGTCCCTGTCGAGCGCCGAGCTGGCGGGGGAGTACGGCTTCACGGACGCGGACGGCTCGCGGCCGGACGCGTGGGGATTCATCGTCGCGGGAGAGACGGGGCAGCCGGACGCGGCGGACTACCGCTGAAGGCGCCCGGGGGCCCGTCACCCGTACACGTCACCCGGTGCCGTCACCCGTACAGCGTGCCGAGCCCCCGCGCCGCCTCCGCGAACCGTTCCCGCAGCGTCGCCGGGGCCAGGACCTCCGCCTCCGGCCCGAGGCCGAGCAGCTGGGCGAGGGCGACCTCCTCGCTCTCCACCGCCAGGGTGACGCGCAGTCGCCCGTCCGGCTCCGTGACCCCGGCGGCCAGCGCCTCCTCGGCCGCCGGCCGGTCCGTCACGTACGGGAGCCTGCGCGCGCCCGCCTCCGTGAGGCGCAGCTCCACCTCCGCGCGGAGGAGGGAGCGGGCGAACGAGGCCGCCCGGTCGGACCAGAACTCCGCCAGGTCGAAGCCCCCGTCCCGTACGAAGGGTTCGCCCACCGCCACCGCCGTGAAGCGGTCCACGCGGTACGTGCGGAACGCGGAGCCCGCGTCCGCGCAGAGGTACCAGACGCCGGCCTTCAGGACGAGGCCGTACGGTTCGAGCTCACGCTCCACCTCCTCGCCGCCCCCGCGCCGGTAGCGGGCCGCGAGGCGACGGTCCGCCCAGACCGCCTCCGCCACCGGGGCGAGCAGCTCCGGGACCTCCGGCTCCTGGAACCAGCCGGGCGCGTCGAGGTGGAAGCGCCGGGCCGCCGACTCGGGGGCGTCCCGCAGGGACGGCAGCAGCGCCGCGGAGACCTTCAGCCGGGCCGCCGAGGCCGCGTCGTCCAGCCCCATGTCCCGCAGCGCGCCCGGCAGCCCGGACAGGAACAGCGCCTCCGCCTCACCCCGGGCCAGGCCGGTGAGCCGCGTACGGTACCCGCCGACGAGCCGGTACCCGCCGGACCGTCCCCGCTCCGCGTAGACCGGCACCCCCGCCTCCGAGAGCGCGAGCGCGTCCCGCGTGACGGTCCGCTCCGACACCTCCAGCTCCCCGGCCAGCTCGGCCGCCGTCATCGAGGGACGCGACTGGAGGAGCAGGACCATCTTGATGAGGCGGGCGGCACGCATGAACCCATCATGCGTGCCGCCCGCCCCGGTGAAGCAAGGACCCTTACAGGCCGTAGCGCTCGCGCGCCTCCTTCACGGCCGTCGCGCGGATCTCGCCGCGGCGGGCCAGCTGGGCCAGCGTCGCGACGACGATCGACGGGGCGTCGACGCCGAAGTGGCGGCGGGCCGCCTCGCGGGTGTCCGAGAGGCCGAAGCCGTCGGCGCCGAGCGAGGTGTAGTCCTGCTCGATCCACTGCGCGATCTGGTCCGGGACCTGGCGCATGTAGTCGGAGACCGCGAGGACCGGGGAGGTGATGCCCTCCAGCGCCTTGCGGACGTACGGGACCTGCTCCTCGCCGCGCAGGAGGGCCGCGTCGGCCTCCAGGGCGTCCCGGCGCAGCTCCGTCCAGGAGGTCGCGGACCACACGTCGGCGGCCACGCCCCACTCCTCGGCCAGCGTCTTCTGGGCCTCCAGGGCCCAGTGGATCGCGGTGCCGGAGGAGAGCAGCTGGATGCGGGCGGCGTTGGCGGGCAGGTCGAGACCGGCCGACTCCGCCGTGTTGAAGCGGTAGAGGCCCTTGACGATGCCCTCGTCGATGCCGGACGGCTTGGCCGGCTGCGGCATCGGCTCGTTGTAGACCGTCAGGTAGTAGAAGACGTTCTGGTCCTCGCCCTCGGCGGCCTCGCCGTACATGCGGCGCAGACCCTCCTTGACGATGACCGCGACCTCGTAGGCGAACGCCGGGTCGTAGGTCAGCGCCGCCGGGTTGGTGGCCGCGATCACCGGCGAGTGGCCGTCGGCGTGCTGGAGGCCCTCACCGGTCAGGGTGGTGCGGCCGGCGGTCGCGCCGACGAGGAAGCCGCGGCCGAGCTGGTCGCCGAGCTGCCACATCTGGTCGGCGGTCCGCTGCCAGCCGAACATCGAGTAGAAGATGTAGAACGGGATCATCGCCTCGCCGTGCGTGGAGTACGCGGTGGAAGCGGCGATGAAGTCGGCCATCGAGCCGGCCTCGGTGATCCCCTCGTTGAGGATCTGGCCGTTGACGGCCTCCTTGTAGTACATCAGCTGGTCGCGGTCGACCGGCTCGTACGTCTGGCCCTTCGGCGAGTAGATGCCGAGCGACGGGAAGAGGGACTCCATACCGAAGGTACGGGCCTCGTCCGGGACGATCGGGACCCAGCGCTTGCCGGTCTCCTTGTCGCGGATCAGGTCCTTGACGAGACGCACGAACGCCATCGTGGTCGCCATCGACTGCGAGCCGGAGCCCTTGTCGAACGCGGCGAAGGCCTTCTCGGCCGGGGCCGGCAGCGGCGCGAGCGCGTGGGTGCGGCGGGCCGGGGCGGGGCCGCCGAGGGCCGCGCGGCGCTCCTGGAGGTAGCGGACCTCGGGGGAGTCGGCGCCCGGGTGGCCGTAGGGCACCTGGCCGTCGACGAACTGCGCGTCCGAGATGGGGAGTTCGAGAAGGTCACGCATGTTCTTGAACTCGTCGGTGGTGAGCTTCTTCATCTGGTGGTTCGCGTTCTTCGACGCGAAGCCCTCACCGAGGGTGAAGCCCTTGACGGTCTGCGCGAGGATGACCGTCGGCGCGCCCTTGAACTCCAGGGCGGCCTTGTACGCGGCGTACACCTTGCGGGGCTCGTGGCCACCGCGCGAGAGGTGGAAGCACTCGAGGATCTTGTCGTCGGACAGCAGCTTGGCCATCTCGACGAGCGCCGGCTCCTTGCCGAAGAAGTCCTGGCGGATGTAGGCGGCGTCGCGGGTCTGGTACGTCTGGACCTGCGCGTCCGGCACCTCGCGGAGGCGGCGGACGAGGGCGCCGGTGGTGTCGAGCGCGAAGAGCTCGTCCCAGGCGTTGCCCCACAGCGACTTCACGACGTTCCAGCCGGCGCCGCGGAACTGGGCCTCCAG
This sequence comes from Streptomyces sp. NPDC020807, assembly GCF_040641575.1. NCBI lineage: Bacteria > Bacillati > Actinomycetota > Actinomycetes > Kitasatosporales > Streptomycetaceae > Streptomyces > Streptomyces sp. NPDC020807. Next base: position 147,198 of record NZ_JBFADU010000004.1, on the reverse strand, counting down.
CTCCTGCACGATCTTGAAGTTGGCGCGGACCGGGCCGTCGAGGCGCTGCAGGTTGCAGTTGATGACGAAGGTCAGGTTGTCGAGACCCTCGCGGGCGGCGAGTGCGAGTGCCGCCGTCGACTCGGGCTCGTCCATCTCGCCGTCGCCGAGGAAGGCCCAGACGTGGGACGCGGAGACGTCCTTGATGCCGCGGTTCGTCAGGTAGCGGTTGAAGCGCGCCTGGTAGATCGCGGAGAGGGGGCCGAGGCCCATGGAGACGGTGGGGAACTCCCACAGCCAGGGGAGGCGGCGCGGGTGCGGGTAGGAGGGCAGGCCGTTGCCGCCGGACTCCTGCCGGAAGTTGTCGAGGTGGCCCTCGTTCAGGCGGCCGTCCAGGAACGCGCGGGCGTAGATGCCGGGTGCGGCGTGGCCCTGGATGTAGAGCTGGTCGCCGGAACCGTCGGCTTCCTTGCCCTGGAAGAAGTGGTTGAAGCCGGTCTCGTAGAGCCAGGCCGCGGAGGCGAAGGTGGCGATGTGGCCGCCGACGCCGTACTTGGAGCCGCGGGTGACCATCGCGGCCGCGTTCCAGCGGTTCCACGCGGTGATCTTCCGCTCCATCTCCTCGTCGCCGCCGAACGCGTCGACGGACGGCTCCGCGGAGGTGGGGATGGTGTTGACGTAGTCCGTCTCCAGGAGCTTCGGCAGGGCGAGGCCCGCGCCTTCGGCGTGCTGGAGCGTGCGGCGCATCAGGTAGGCGGCCCGGTGGGGGCCGGCGGCCTTGGTGACGGCGTCGAGGGAGGCCGCCCACTCGGCGGTCTCCTCGGTGTCACGGTCCGGGAGCTGGTCGAGCTCGCTCGGAATCTTGCCTACGGGATCGGTCATGATCGCCGCCTTCCGGACAGGTGGGGTGGAGATAAGGGGGGCCATGTCTGGCAGGACAGGGCGAAGGGGCCGGGTGACGGCCCGCCGAAGACTGTAAACCGACGATCGATGATCGATCAAAGGGTTGAAGAGAGAAACCTCTTCAAATCGAGAAAGTCGGCACAGGGTGCCAGCGCGAAGGGCACCCGGTGCCGCGATTTCGTCCCGTTTTCGCAGGTCGGGAGGGCCGTACGGAGCGGATCCGCGCACGGATGAGCGGGCCCGTCCGAAGACGAGCCCGCTCACTGTGAGTAATGCCATGCGGGGCGTGCGGGGCTCAGGCCCGGGGCGCGCAGCCCAGGACGTGCGCCTTCACGAGCGCCCCGATGTTCGGGTCGCCCCTGCGGAAGGCCTCCACCAGCTCCTGGTGCTCCTCCGCGTACGACTTCTGGACCGTGCCGAGCCAGCGGATCGACAGGGCCGTGAAGACCTCGATGCCGAGCGTCTCCCAGGTGTGCAGCAGTACGGCGTTGCCCGCCGCCTTCACCAGCTCCCGGTGGAAGGCCACCGTGTGCCGGACCTGCGCGGTCCCGTCGGCGGCCGCGTCGGCCTCGTACAGGGCCGCCACGTGCGGCTCCAGGGTCGAGCAGTCGGACGCGAGCCGTCCGGCGGCCAGCTCGGCCGCGATCTGCTCCAGACCGGCCCGGACGGGGTAGCTCTCCTCCAGGTCGGCCGCCGTGAGGTTGCGGACCCGGACGCCCTTGTTCGGCGCCGACTCGATCAGCCGCAGCGACTCCAGCTCGCGCAGCGCCTCGCGGACCGGGGTCTGGCTGACCTCCAGCTCGGTCGCGATCCGGCGCTCCACGATGCGCTCGCCCGGCTTCCAGCGGCCGCTGACGATCCCCTCCACGATGTGCTCGCGGATCTGTTCGCGCAGCGAGTGGACGACGGGGACGGTCATGAAAGCTCCTCGGGGAGGGTCGACCCTTAGACAATACGGCGGCGCCCCCGCCCGGAAACACTTCCGGGCGGGGGCGCCGCAGGTGAGGCTCGTTACGTTGCGCCTCGATGGCCGTACGAGGTCACGGCTCAGAGGCCGAGGTCGACCTCGAACTCGCCGGCCTCCAGGATCGCCTTGACGGCCGTCAGGTAGCGGGCGGCGTCCGCGCCGTCCACCAGACGGTGGTCGTAGGAGAGCGCGACGTACGTCATGTCGCGGATCGCGATCGTCTCACCCAGGTCCGGGTGGTTGATGACGACCGGACGGCGCACGGTGGCGCCGATGCCCAGGATGGCGACCTGGTTCGGGGGCACGATGATCGTGTCGAACAGCGCGCCGCGCGAACCGGTGTTGGAGATGGTGAAGGTCGCACCGGCGAGGTCGTCCGGCGTGATCTTGCCGGCGCGCACGGCGGCGGCCAGCTCCGCGGTCTTCTTCGAGATGCCGGCGATGTTGAGGTCGCCCGCACCCTTGATGACCGGGGTCATCAGACCCTTCTCGGAGTCCACCGCGATACCGATGTTCTCGGTGTCGAAGTAGGTGATCGTGCCCTCGTCCTCGTTGATCCGGGCGTTGATGACCGGGTAGGCCTTCAGCGCCTGGGCCGCCGCCTTGACGAAGAACGGCATCGGGGAGAGCTTGACGCCCTCACGGGCCGCGAACGCGTCCTTGGCACGGGCGCGCAGCTTCATCAGCTTGGTGATGTCGACCTCGACGACCGAGGTCAGCTGGGCCTGGCCGTGCAGCGCCTTCATCATGTTGTCGCCGATGACCTTGCGCATGCGGGTCATCTTGACGGTCTGACCGCGCAGCGGGGAGACCTCCAGGGCCGGGGTCCGCGAAGACGCAGAGGCGGCCGGGGCCGCGGCCGGAGCGGCCGGGGCCACGGCGGCGGCCTTCTTGGCCTCGGCGGCGGCGAGGACGTCCTGCTTGCGGATGCGACCGCCGACGCCGGAACCCTTGACGGCCGACAGGTCGACACCGTTCTCGGTGGCGAGCTTGCGGACCAGCGGGGTCACGTACGCGCCGTCCTCGGCGGGGGTGGCCGGAACCGGGGTGACCAGCGCCGGAGCGATGGACGGGGCGGCCGGGGCGACCGGGGCCGGGGCGGCCACGGGAGCGGCCGGGGCGACCGGCGCGGGCGCGGCGACCGGAGCGGCCGGAGCCACCGGGGCGGGCGCGGCGACCGGAGCCGGAGCGGCGGCGGGAGCGGCCGGAGCCGGGGCGGCGGGGGCGGCCGGAGCGGCACCCGCGGCACCGATGACGGCGAGCTTGGCGCCGACCTCGGCGGACTCGTCCTCGGCGACGACGATCTCCAGGAGAACGCCGGAGACCGGCGCGGGGATCTCGGTGTCGACCTTGTCCGTGGAGACCTCGAGCAGCGGCTCGTCGGCCTCGACGGTCTCGCCGACCGACTTCAGCCAGCGGGTGACGGTGCCCTCGGTGACGGACTCGCCCAGCGCGGGCAGCACGACGTCGGTGCCGGAGGCGGCGCCACCGGCCGGGGCGGCCGGAGCGGCGGGCGCCTCGGCGGCCGGCGCCGGGGCGGCCGGGGCCTCGGCCACGGGGGCCGGGGCGGCGGGGGCGGCGGCGGGCTCGGCGGCCGGAGCCGCGGCGGGGGCCGCGGCACCCGTGCCGTCGTCGATGATGGCCAGCTCGGCGCCGACCTCGACCGTCTCGTCCTCGGCGACCTTGATGGAGGCCAGGATGCCCGAGGCGGGGGCGGGGATCTCGGTGTCGACCTTGTCGGTCGAGACCTCGAGCAGCGGCTCGTCGGCCTCGACACGCTCACCCTCGGCCTTGAGCCAGCGGGTGACGGTGCCCTCGGTGACGCTCTCGCCGAGCGCCGGCAGGGTTACGGAAACCGACATGGTTTCAGTTGCTCCTAACGAATTGCGGAAAGTGGTCGTCGCGCCCTGTGATGACGGGAGTCGTCAGTCGTGGGAGTGCAGAGGCTTGCCGGCGAGGGCCAGGTGGGCCTCGCCGAGCGCCTCGTTCTGCGTCGGGTGGGCGTGGATGAGCTGCGCGACCTCGGCCGGCAGCGCCTCCCAGTTGTAGATCAGCTGCGCTTCGCCGACCTGCTCGCCCATGCGGTCACCGACCATGTGGACGCCGACCACGGCACCGTCCTTGACCTGGACGAGCTTGATCTCGCCCGCGGTCTTGAGGATCTTGCTCTTGCCGTTGCCCGCGAGGTTGTACTTCAGGGCGACGACCTTGTCCGCACCGTAGATCTCCTTGGCCTTGGCCTCGGTGATGCCGACGGAGGCGACCTCGGGGTGGCAGTACGTCACCCGCGGCACGCCGTCGTAGTCGATCGGAACGGCCTTCAGGCCCGCGAGGCGCTCCGCGACGAGGATGCCCTCGGCGAAGCCCACGTGCGCGAGCTGGAGCGTCGGGACGAGGTCGCCCACGGCCGAGATCGTCGGCACGTTGGTACGCATGTACTCGTCGACCAGGACGTAGCCGCGGTCCATCGCGACGCCCTGCTCCTCGTAACCGAGACCGGCGGAGACCGGGCCGCGGCCGATCGCGACGAGCAGCACCTCGGCCTCGAAGGTCTTGCCGTCGGCCAGGGTGACCTTGACGCCGCTGTCGGTGTACTCGGCGCCCTGGAAGAAGGTGCCGAGGTTGAACTTGATGCCGCGCTTGCGGAAAGCGCGCTCAAGAAGCTTCGAGCTGTTCTCGTCCTCGACCGGGACGAGGTGCTTCATGCCCTCGATGACCGTCACGTCGGTGCCGAAGGACTTCCACGCCGAGGCGAACTCGACGCCGATGACACCGCCGCCGAGGATGATCGCGGACTCGGGGACCCGGTCCAGGTTCAGCGCGTGGTCCGAGGTGATGATCCGGTTGCCGTCGATCTCCAGGCCGGGGAGCGACTTCGGCACGGAGCCGGTGGCGAGGAGGACGTGACGGCCCTCGACGCGGCGGCCGTCGACGTCGACCGAGGTCGGGGAGGAAAGGCGCCCCGTGCCCTCGATGTACGTGACCTTGCGGGAGGCGACGAGACCCTGGAGACCCTTGTAGAGGCCCGAGATCACGTCGTCCTTGTACTTGTGCACGCCCTTGATGTCGATGCCCTCGAAGGAGGCCTTGACACCGAACTGCTCCGCCTCGCGCGCCTGGTCGGCGACCTCGCCGGCGTGGAGCAGGGCCTTCGTCGGGATGCAGCCGTTGTGCAGGCAGGTGCCGCCGAGCTTGTTCTTCTCGATCAGTGCGACGTCCAGGCCCAGCTGCGCTCCGCGCAGCGCCGCGGCGTAACCGCCGCTACCGCCGCCGAGGATCACTAGGTCGAAAACGGTGCTGGCGTCGTTCGCCACGTCACGTCCTCCATGCATGTGCGCTCGTCGCCGGTCTTCCATGACCGGGCGGCGGCTGGTGTCCGGCCGCTTTATTTCGGCCCTGTGGTGGGGGCCCTGTCCTGCCGAGAACCCATCTTCGCACTTGTTGACGGACGACGGGACGCGGGGCCGTGCTCTGAGACGGCCGATCGTCCGTACGGCGGGGTCGTGGCGGCGTACGAAGGTACGGATTTCGTCGCGGGCGAACAGATGTCGAACAGACGGGGACGGCCCCGGGCGCGATGCCCGGGGCCGTACCGTCACGCCACTGCCGGGAAGGCTCAGAGCTCGCCGGCGGCGGTGAGCTCGGCCAGCTTGACCAGGGTGCGGACCGAGGAACCGGTGCCGCCCTTCGGGGTGTACCCGTACGGGGCGCCCTCGTGGAAGGCCGGGCCCGCGATGTCGAGGTGGGCCCAGGTGATGCCCTCGCCGACGAACTCCTGCAGGAAGAGACCGGCGACCAGGCCGCCGCCCATGCGGACGCCCATGTTCGCCATGTCGGCGGTGGAGGAGTCCATGGACTTGCGCATGTCCGCGGGGAGCGGCATCGGCCAGGACTGCTCGCCGACCTCCTCGGCGATCTCGTGGATCGCGGTACGGAAGTCGTCGTCGTTGGACATGATGCCGAAGGTGCGGTCGCCGAGCGCGAGGACCATGGCGCCGGTCAGGGTCGCCACGTCGACGATCGCGTCCGGGTGCTCCTCGGAGGCCTTGGTCAGCGCGTCGGCGAGGACGAGACGGCCCTCGGCGTCGGTGTTCAGGACCTCGACGGTCTTGCCGCTGTACATGCGCAGGACGTCACCCGGGCGGGTGGCGTTGCCCGACGGCATGTTCTCGGCGAGGGCGAGCCAGCCGGTCACGTTGACGGCGAGGCCGATGCGGGACGCGGCGACGACGGTGGCGAAGACGGCGGCGGCGCCGGCCATGTCGCACTTCATCGTCTCGTTGTGGCCGGCCGGCTTGAGCGAGATGCCGCCCGAGTCGTAGGTGATGCCCTTGCCGACCAGGGCGAGGGTCTTCTCCGCCTTCGGGTGGGTGTAGGCGACGCGGACGAGGCGCGGGCCGCGGACGGCGCCCTTGCCGACGCCGAGGATGCCGCCGTAGCCGCCCTTCTCCAGGGCCTTCTCGTCGAGGACCTGGACCTTGAGCCCGTGCTCCTTGCCGGCGGCCTGGACGGCGGCGGCGAAGGACGCGGGGTAGAGGTCGTTCGGCGGCATGTTGATGAGGTCGCGGGCGCGGTTCATCTCGTCCGCGACGGCCTGGGCGCGCTCGGCGGCGGCCTTGTAGGCCTTGTCGCGCGGCTTGGCGCCGAGCAGGGCGACCTCGGCCAGCGGCTTCTTCGCGTCGCCGTTCTCCTGGTACGCGGTGTAGGCGTACGCGCCGAGCAGGGCGCCCTCCGCGATGGCGGCGGCGTCCTCGGGGGAGCCGACGGGCAGCGCGAACGCGGCCTTCTTCGTGCCGGTCAGGGCGCGGGCGGCGACACCGGCGGCGCGGCGCAGCACCTCGGCGTCGAAGGACTCGCCCTCCTCGGGGGCGGAGCCCAGGCCGACGGCGAGGACGACGGGGGCCTTGAGGCCGGCGGGGGCGGGCAGCTTGGTCGCCTCACCCTCGGCACCGGAGGCGCCCAGGGTCTCCAGGACGGCGGCGAGCCGGCCGTCGAAGGCCTTGTCGACGGCCTCGGCGCCCGAGGCGACGACGAGCGCCTTCCCGGACTTCGCGACGCCGACGACGAGGGCGTCGGCGCGCAGCGTCGCCGCGCCGGCAGTGCTGAGAGTGAGAGCAGTCACGGTGGTGAAATCTCGCTTCCATTGAGTTCTGTGGCGGTCGAGGGATGGGCCGACCGTGCCCGCCGCATCGTATTTCGGCCCGGAGAGCGCCGAGAACGAGCCTACGCTCGCTCACCGCGTTCGCTCACGGCGGCAGGGATTCACTCATCCGTGGTGTCTCTTTCATGTTTACCCTTCCGGCTCGTCGCGCCCGGTCACACTCGCCTCATTCACGCAAGGACGCCACGCCGTCCTTCGCCTCATCTGCGACATCTCCACAGGTTCCGCCGGTCCGGGCGGGGGCCTGTCGAGGGGGGACATCCGCCATGGACTCCGACCGAATCCGTACGCCCAGAAACGCCTCCAAGATCGCGGCCCTCGCCGCCGCCGCGCTGCTCGCCACCGTCGTCCCGTCCGCGCAGGCGGTCGCCGCGACGGCGCCCCGGATCGATCTCACCGTGCTCGTCGTCGACGACGGCGGCAGCGCCGTCGGCGCGATCGCCGCCGAGCTGAAGGGTTCCGGCGTCCCGTTCCGCCGGATCGACCTCAACGACCCGAACCGCCCCGTCCTCGACACCGCCTTCCTCAGCGACACGGTCGACGGCCGCCCCCGCGCCAAGTACCAGGGCGTCGTCCTGCCCCACGAGACCGCCTTCGGCCCGGACTCCGCCGAGCACACCGCCCTCCAGGCGTACGAGCGGACCTTCGGCATCCCGCAGGTCGACGCCTACACCTGGTCGCACCCCGGCGTCGGCCTCGACTACACCGACCAGGGCGGCTGGTCCGGTGTCCTCGACGGCACCACCGCCGGCGTGACCGCCGCCGGGCAGGCCGGGCCCTTCGGCTACCTCAAGGGGGCCGTCACCTTCGAGGACAACGACCCCTCGATCGCGGAGGGTTACGGCTACGCGGGCCGCCCCCGCGCCGGCTACACCAGCTTCCTCGACATGCCGGTCGAGGGCGGCGGCCGGGCCAGCCTCGTCGGCGAGTACGCCGCCGACGGCCGCCGCGAACTCGTCGTCACCTTCGCCTACAACCAGTACCAGCGCCAGTTCCGCGCCCTCGCACGCGGCATCGTCGAATGGCTCACCCAGGGCGTCCACCTCGGGCAGAACCGCAGCTACCTCTCCGTCCACGTCGACGACGTCTTCGCCCCCGACGCCCGCTGGGACACCGCCCTCAACTGCACCCCCGGCGACTTCGACTGCGTCGGCGACGACGGCGAGGGCGTCAACCCCGTCCGCATGACCGCCGCCGACGCCCAGTACGCCGCCGCCTGGCAGAAGTCCTCCGGCTTCACCCTCGACATGGTCTACAACGGCGGCCAGGGCGAGCAGTGGAAGACCGAGCACGGCGGCACCGACGCGCTCACGGCACAACTGGTCGCCGACCGCGCCCAGTACCGCTGGATCAACCACACGTACACCCATCCCTTCCTCGGCTGCGTCCAGGACAACACCACCGTCCCCTGGCGGTGCGCCAAGGACACCTCCGGCAACACCCTCTGGGTCAGCCGCTCCGAGCTCTCCGGCCAGATCCGCAACAACCACAACTGGGCCGTCGGCAAGGGGATCTCCGTCGACCGCACCGAACTCGTCACCGGCGAGCACTCCGGCCTCAGGACCCTGCCCCAGCAGCCCGTCGACAACCCCAACCTCGCCGGAGCCCTCGCCGACAACGGCGTCAAGTGGCTGGCGAGCGACAACTCCCGCGAACCGCAGCAGCGCGCGGTCGGCGCCGCGCTCACCGTCCCGCGCCACCCCATGAACGTGTACTACAACGTCGGCACCGCCGCCGAGATGGCCGACGAGTACAACTGGATCTACACCTCCCGCGCCGACGGCGGCAGCGGCATCTGCGAGTCCAACCCGGCCTCCACCTGCCTGCCCGCCCCCCTGGACACCGCCACCGGCTACGCCGAGCACATCGTCCCGCAGGAGGCCCGCACCGCCCTCTCGCACGTCCTCGGCAACGACCCGCGACCGCACTACGTCCACCAGTCCAACCTGGCCGAGGAGCGCATCCTCTACCCCGTCCTCGACCGCGTCCTGGCCGACTACCGGGCCCTGTTCGCGGCCAACACCCCCCTGGTCAACCCGCGCCAGAAGGACGTCGGCACCGAGCTGAGCCGCCGCGCCGCCTGGGACAAGGCCCTCGCCGAGGGCAAGGTCACCGCGTACCGCGTCGGGAACACGGTCACCGTCAAGGCGCCCTCCGGCGTCACCGCGCCCGTGACCGCCCCCGAGGGCACCCGCAAGCAACTCCTCCTCGGCTCCACCGTCTTCGGCACGGCCTACGCGGGCACCCGCTCCGCCTGGACGGCGCCCGAACTGCTCCAGACCGCCATCACCCTCACGCTCCCGACCGCCTGACGGCCTGACCAGCACGTTCTGGGGGGACACGCACATGCCGAGCAGTGGCCGTCACGTCACCATGCTCACCGAAGGCACCTACCCGCACGTCCACGGCGGCGTCAGCACCTGGTGCGACCAGCTCGTCCGGGGCATGCCCGAGGTCGACTTCGAGATCCTCGCCCTGACGGGCTCCGGCCGCGAACCCGTCACCTGGGAGCTGCCGCCCAACATCACCCGGCACACCGCGTTCCCCCTCTGGGGCCACCCGCAGGGGCCGACGTCCGCCCGGTTCGCCGGAGCGCGTCGGCCCCTGCGGGGGCGCGAACACCGGGCCTTCCTCGACGCGTACGAACGTCTGCTGCTCGCGCTCCTCGACCCCGAGGCCGGCTACGACTTCGGGACGAGCCTGTACGAGCTCGCCGTCCTCGCCCGGCAGGGCCGGCTCACCGCCGCCCTCCGCTCCGAGCCGGCCCTCCGCTCCCTCATGTGGATCTGGACCATGCCGCACCTGCCGACGCTTGCGGCCAGGCCCACCGTCCACGACGCCCTCACCGCCACCGACCTGCTGGAACACGCCCTGCGACCGCTCGCCGCCCGGATAGCCCCCGGCGGTGTGGCGCACGCGGTCTCCAGCGGACTCGCCACCCTGCCCGCGCTCACCGCGCAGCACTTCGAAGGGGTGCCCTTCCTGCTCACCGAACACGGCATCTACCTCCGCGAGCGCTACCTCGGCTACCGCACCGACGCGCAGCGCTGGCCCGTCAAGGCCCTCATGCTCGGCTTCTACCGCGAGCTCAACACGCTCGGCTACCGCAAGGCCGACCTCATCACCCCCTGCAACCAGTACAACCGGCGCTGGGAGGAGCGCGGCGGCGCCCCCGCCGAACGCATCCGCACCGTCTACAACGGCGTCGACCCCGCCCTCTTCCCCGAGGCCGGACCCGAGCCCGGGACGCCCACCCTCAGCTGGTGCGGACGCGTCGACCCCATCAAGGACCTGGAGACCCTGATCAGGGCGTACGCGATCTGCCGCGCCGAACTCCCGGCGCTCCGGCTCCGGTTGTTCGGACCGGTCCCGGCCGGCAACGAGGACTACCGGACCCGCCTGGAGAAGCTCGCCGCCGAACTCGGCGTCGCCGACGGGGTCACCTTCGAGGGCCGGGTCTCCGACGTCCCCTCCGCCTACGCGGCCGGCAACGTCGTCATGCTCTCCTCCATCAGCGAGGGCTTCCCCTTCTCCCTCATCGAGGCCATGTCCTGCGGCCGGGCGACCGTCTCCACGGACGTGGGCGGGGTGCGGGAGGCCGTCGGCGACGCCGGACTCGTCGTCCCGCCCCGCGAGCCGGCCGTCATGGCCGCCGCCGTCACCGCCCTCCTGCGGGACGACGCCCGCCGCGCCGAACTGGGCCGCCAGGCCCGGCAGCGGGTCGTCGACCGCTTCACGCTCAACCGCTCGGTGGACGGATTCCGCCAGATCTACCGGGAGCTGGCGGGCGAACCCTGCCTCCCGGAGGTCGCCCCGAAGCTGACGATCCCGTCCCCGAGGCGCACCCCGAAGGCGGCCGCCGTTCCCCCGCAGGCGCCCGCACCCGCTCTCGTCGCAGGAGGCACCCCCGCATGAGCGGCTCGCTCTGGCTGAAGCCGCCCGCCGCGGCGGCGGCCCCGCTCCCGTCGGTCCCGCCCCCGCGCGCCGGCGCGGCCACCGCAGCCGACCCCGTCGACGAACTCGCCGAGCGCCTCGACGAGTTCGTCGCCGGAGCCGTCCACCCCGACGAGATAGCCGCGCTCCTCGAATCCGACGGCATGACCGACGACCACATCCGCCTCACCTACGGCCGCGCCGACTCCTTCGCCCTCGCCGAGGACCTCTACGCGCGCGTCGAACGGCGCCACACCGCGCCCGAGGCGCCCGACACCGGGCCCTGGCACTCCGAGCTCGCCGGCTGCCTCCTGCGCGGCCTCGTCTTCGCCCTGCCCGGCCTCGCGTACGTCCTCGCCGCCCCGCTCCTCGCGGGGGAGCAGGGGCGGTACGGGCTCCCCGGCGGCACCGTCCCCCTCCTCGCCGGCGCGGTCACCGGCTGGGTGTGGAACCAGGTCCTGTCGCACCGCGCCTACACCTGGCTCGGCCTCGGCGACCGGGCCGCCGCCGCCCGGACCCTGCTCACCGGTGCCCCGGCCGGTGCCCTCGCCGGCACGGTCGTCGCCTTCGCGACCTCCGTGCCCGGCGAGGCGCCCGCCGCCCTCTTCGCCGCCGGGCAGGCGCTCTACCTCGCCGCCGCGACCGTCCTCCTGGTCCTCGGCCGCGAACGGGCCCTGCTCTGCGCCCTGTCGCCGCTCGCCGGGGCCTTCCCCGCGTTCCGCTGGGACCTCCCCGCCCCGCTCCGCACGGCCCTGCTCCTCGCCTCGCTCACCGCCGCCGTCGCCTTCGCCGCGCGCGTGCTCGGGCCGGGCCTCGCGCGGGGCGCGGCGGGCCGGGGCGGGCCGCCGCGCGCGGCCTCGCTCCCGTACGGTCTCTTCGGCCTCGGCAGCGGGCTGCTGGTCCTCCAGGCGGGCATCGGCGACACCCTGGTCAGCGGGGCGGGCGCGGTCGTCGCCCTCACCGTCTCCATGGGCCCGGCCGAGTGGCTGCTGCACCGCTTCCGGACCGAGAGCCTGGTCCGGCTGCGGACCCTGACGACCGCCCGCGAGTTCCGCCGCGCGGTCACCGGCACCCTCGTCCTCTGCCTCGGCGGCTACCTCACCGTGCTCGTCGGCCTCACCCTGGCCGCGACCCTCGCCTGGCCGGGCGTGCCGATGCCCACGCTCCCGCGCGTGATCACCCTGCTCCTCATCGGGACCGTGCTCTGGCTGGGACTGCTGCTCCAGGCGTTCGGCGCCGTCGCGAGCGCGGCGGCCGTCTGCCTGCTCGCCTCGGCCGCGCAGCTGGCCGCGCCCGCCGCGGGGCCGCTCGCGACCGGGGGAGCGGCCGCCCTGCTCGGCCTGCTCACCTGTGCTCTGCTGGTACGACCGACCGCGCACCGCGCGTAAGGAGGAGACCGCAACCGTGCCCGCATCCCTCCTGGTGCCGTTCTACGAGCACCCCGCCGACCGTCCCGAGGCCTGGTCGGCCCTGCTCGGGGCCGCGCCCTCGCTGTACGGGGTGGTCCTCAACCCGGCGAGCGGCGCGGGCGAGGCGGCCGACCCCGCCTTCGCCGAGGCCGCGGCGCGGCTGCGGGAGGCCGGGGTCCGGGTCCTCGGGTACGTGGACACCGACTACGGCCGCCGCCCGCACGCCGAGGTCGTCGCCGACCTGCTCCGGCACCGGGACTGGTACGGCGCCGACGGGGCCTTCCTCGACCAGGTCGCGACCGCGCCCGCCGCCCTCGCCCACTACGGCCGGATCGCGGTCGCCGCGCGGGCGGCCGGGGCCGCGACCCTCGTCCTCAACCACGGCACGCACCCGGACCCGGGGTACGAGCGACTGGCCGACCTCCTCGTCACGTTCGAGGGTCCCTGGGACACGTACCGCACGCTCGACCTCCCGGTCGCCCCGCACTACTGCCACCTCGTCTACGCCGCCCCGCCCGGCGTCCGCCCCGCGACCCCGGTGCACTGCGCCGTCCCGGGCACGGGCGCGCACCCCTGGGGCACCCTTCCGTACCTCCTGGAGCCCGCCCGATGAGACCCGCCCGGACCAGACGCCGCCTCCCGCTCCTCGCGGCCCTGTTACTCCTCGCGACCGCCTGTACGGCCGCCCCCGACCACGACCCGAAACCGGAGGACGCGCGTTGGCGGCCGAAGCCCGGCCTGGCCTGGCAGTGGCAGCTCAGCGGCCGCCTCGACCCGACGGTCGACGTCCCCGTCTACGACATCGACGGCTTCGACCACCCGGCCGCGACCGTGGCGGACCTGCACGACCGGGGCCGCAAGGTCATCTGCTACCTCTCCACCGGCGCCTGGGAGGAGCTCCGGCCGGACGCGGGGAAGTTCCCGAAGGCCGTCCTCGGCAAGGGGAACGGCTGGAAGGGCGAACGCTGGCTCGACATCCGCCGCGTCGACGTCCTGGAGCCGCTCATGGCGGCGCGGCTCGACATGTGCCGGGACAAGGGCTTCGACGCCGTCGAGCCCGACAACATGGACGGCTACCTCAACCCGACCGGCTTCCCCCTCACCGCCGCCGACCAGCTCCGCTACAACCGCCTGATCGCCCGCATGGCCCACGACCGGGGCCTCGCCGTCGGCCTCAAGAACGACCTGGACCAGATCCCGAAGCTCCTCGCCAACGTCGACTTCGCGGTGAACGAGCAGTGCGCCGAGTACGACGAGTGCGGCCGCCTCGCGCCGTTCGTCGCGGCCGGCAAGGCGGTGTTCCACGTCGAGTACGAACTGACGAACGACCAGTTCTGCCCGCAGGCACGGAAACTGGGCCTCAGCTCGATGAGCAAGAAGGAGGAACTCGGGGTCTGGCGGAAGCCCTGCTAGAGACCCGGTCCCAGCGTCAGCGCCACCAGCGCGACGGTCGCCGCCGTCTCCTCCAGCGCGCCGAACACGTCCCCGGTCACCCCGCCGAACCGCCGTACGCAGCGCCGGAGCAGCAGGGCCGCCGCCCCCAGGGCCGCGCCGGTCGCCACCACGTTCCGGACGGCGTCGTAGGGGGAGAGGAGCAGGCCCGCCGCCGCGGCCGCGACCAGGGTCAGGCCGGTCACGAGCGTCGCCGAGCGGACCGGGACCGTCGCCGCGACGATCGCGCCGAGGCCCTCGGGCCGGGCCGGCGGCACCCCGTGGCGGGAGGCGTGGGTGAGGGCGAGCCGGGCGACGGTCGCGGCCAGGGCGGCACCGATCGTGCCCTGCGCCCAGCCTTCCCCGTACAGCGCGTACAGGGCGGCGACCTGCGCGAACAGGACGAGGACGACGGCGATCACGCCGAACGGGCCGATGTCCGACTGCTTCATGATGCGCAGCGCGTCCTCGGCCGGCTTCGCGCTGCCGAGGCCGTCCGCCGTGTCCGCGAGTCCGTCGAGGTGGAGGCCCCGGGTGAGGACGGCGGGGACGGCGACGGCGGCGACGGCGGCGAGCAGCGGTCCCGAGCCGAGCAGCAGGAGCGTCCCGCCGAGCGCGGCGGCGCCGAGGCCGACGGCCAGTCCCGCGAGCGGCGCGCAGAGCATGCCGGCGCGCGCCGCGCCGCGGTCCCAGCGGGTGATGCGGGCGGGGAACACCGTCAGGGTGCCGAAGGCGAAACGCAGGCCGTCCATCCGGGCAGGGTAATGGGCGATCAAGGACGGTAGATTGCCCATACCGCACATATCGGAACGGGGTGGCATGGGTCACTGGTTCACCCGGAACATCGTCGAGCCGGGAAAGCTCCCGACGCTGCTCGCTCTGACGTCCTTCGTCCTGACATTCCTGGTCACCCGGACCGTCACCCGCCTCATCAGGGCGGGCAAGGGCCCGTTCAGGAACGTCTCCTCGGGAGGGCTCCACATCCATCACGTGGTCCCCGGCGTCGTCCTCGCCGTCATCGGCGGCTTCGGTGCGGTGGGCAGCGGCCGGCACGGGGTCGGCGCCGCCGTCTTCGCCGTCGTCTTCGGGATCGGCGCGGGGCTCGTCCTCGACGAGTTCGCGCTCATCCTCCACCTCGACGACGTGTACTGGACGGACGACGGCCGCAAGAGCGTCGAGGTCGTCGTGCTCACCGCCGCCCTCGTCGGCCTCGCCCTCAGCGGCTTCTCGCCCCTCGGCGTCGACGACGTGACCAGCGAGGAACGCCAGGACCGGGCCACCTTCCTGCTGACCCTCCTGGTGAACTTCCTCTTCGTCCTCACCGCTCTGGTGAAGGGGAAGTTCCGGACGGCCGTCTTCGGCACCCTGATCCCGTTCGTCGCCCTCTTCGGAGCCGTACGGGTCGCCCGTCCCGGCTCCTGGTGGGCCCGCCGGTTCTACGGCCGCCGCAAGCACGCCCGGGCCCGCTCGATACTCCGCGCCTACCGGCACGACAAGCGCTGGACGAAGCTCCGGCGCCGTTTTCAGGACCTGATCGGCGGCTTCCAGGAGCGCGTCCCCGGCGGGGGCTCCACCCGTTCCTGACCCCGCTCGCGCCAGGACTGGACGGCGATCAGGACGAGGACGCCCGCGATGGCCGCGAGGTGCTCCTTGCCCGCGAGGTTCGGCTTGACGATCACCTCGACGACCATGGCCACGACCACCGCGCCCCCGGTCCACCAGGCCCGGTAGCGCCAGCAGACGTAGACGGCGAGGCCCACGACGGCCGCCGACGGGCCGGTGTCGACGACCTGCGCGTCGGAGGCCGGGAGCCCGAGGACGCTGTCGGGCCCGAGGGCGATGCCCACGCGCGCGTACAGCGTCCCGCACAGCGTCGCCAGGTAGGCGACGGCGAGCGTCCGCCACCGGCCGAGGCAGATCTCGGCGATCCCGAACACGAGCAGGACCTGCGCGAGCGCGCCCCAGACGGGCAGGTCGAGCGCGGGGACGAAGAGCGAGAGGGGCGTACGGAGCAGGGCGAGCCACAGCGGGTCCTCGGCGCGTACGGAGCCGATGTCCTGGACCGGCTGATAGCCCCAGCCCTGGTTCTGGACCACCTGGAACGCGGCCGTCAGGCAGACGGCGGCGAGCGTCATCGGGACCGCCCGCCACCCCCGCTCCGCGAGGCCCGCCCGCACGGTCCCGAAGAGCGGACCCCACTCGCGCCGGGCGAAGGCGCCCACGGCGTTGCTCAACGGCCGCCCTCCAGATGCTTGCGGTGGAGCCACTTCGGAAGGCCCGGGGCTTCGAGGAAGCCCTCGGCCCGCCCGGCGGCGAGGCCGATGCGCGGCAGGTCCGCGCTCTTCTCGAAGAGCATGAATCGGGGCTCCCAGATCGGTCGGTACTTGGCGTTGGCGCGGTACAGCGACTCGATCTGCCACCAACGGGAGAAGAAGCTGAGCAGCGAACGCCACACGCGCAGCACGGGTCCCGCCCCGAGCTTCGAGCCACGTTCGAAGACGGAGCGGAACATCGCGAAGTTCAGCGAGACCTGGGTGATCCCGATCTCCTTGGCGCGCTGGAGGAGCTCGATCACCATGAACTCCATCAGGCCGTTCTCGGAGTCCCGGTCGCGGCGCATGAGGTCGAGCGACAGCCCCTTCGGCCCCCACGGCACGAAGGAGAGCAGCGCCCGCAGGTCGCCCTTGTCGTCCGTGCACTCCAGCATCACGCAGCGGCCGTCGCGCGGGTCGCCGAGCCGGCCGAGCGCCATCGAGAACCCGCGCTCGGTGGCCCCGTCCCGCCAGTCGTCGGCCTTGCGGAGCAGCTCGGCCATCTCCTCGGCCGGGATGTCCTCGTGGCGCCGGATCCTGACCTCGTACCCGGCCCGCTTGACCCGGTTGAAGGCCTGCCGGACCGTCCGCATCGCCCGCCCGTCCAGGGTGAACTCGTCCGTCTCCACGATCGCCTCGTCGCCCAGCTCCAGGGCGTCGAGGCCGTGCCGGGCGTAGATGACGCCGGCCTCCTCGCTCGCGCCCATGACCGCCGGGATCCAGCCGTGCTCGCGGGCCTCGGCGAGCCACGGCTCGATCGCCCCCGGCCAGGCCTCGGGGTCGCCGATCGGGTCTCCCGAGGCGAGCGAGACCCCGCCGACGACCCGGTAGGCGATGGCGGCCTTCTCGCTCGGCGACCACACGACGCTCTTCTCGCGGCGCAGCGCGAAGTAGCCGAGCGAGTCCCGGTCGCCGTACTTGTCGAGCAGTGTCCGCAGCCGTTCCTCGTCCGCCTCGGTCAGCGGGTCGACGGCCCGGCGCGAGCGGAAGGCGGCGAAGAGGACCGCGAAGAGCAGCAGCGTGGACAGGACGTTGATGGTGACGTCGACCCAGCCGGGGGTGCTGATCCCGGCGAACCCCGAGTCGTCCACGGCCAGGGTGACCAGCCGCATCACGCCGTACCGCCAGCGTTCCAGGAAGGTCGAGTGCTCCGTCGAGGTGTTGGTGACGGTGACCAGGACGGCGGCGGCCAGCGAGGTGACGAGCAGTCCGAGGACCGCCACGACCGCGGCGAGCAGCGGGTTGGAGCGGTCGCCCTTCGCGTAGAACTCCCTGCGGCCGAGCAGCAGCGCCAGGACGAAGGCGGCGGTCAGGACGAGCGAGACCCAGTTCTGCGCGTGCTCCCGGATCTCCGGGAAGAACATCACCAGCGCGAAGAGCAGCAGGAAGAGCCCGCTGAGGACCAGGTTGAGGATCCACGCGGCCCGCTTCCTGCGGCGCATGGTGATCGCCAGGAAGAGCGTGAAGACGCCGGAGGCGAAGCCGGCCGTGAGCATGTACGGGGTGAAGAAGTCGTCCTCGTTGTGCCGGCGCAGGTCCTGGCCGAACGACACCCAGACGGCGCTCAGGAAGTTGATGAACGTGACGACGCGCAGGTACCAGACGGCGAACGCGGCGCTGCGCCGCGAACGGACGGTGGAACCCCGGGGCGCCGGGTCCCGGGGGGCTGAGCCTCGGGGCGCTGCTTCGGCGGACAAACGGACCTCTCCCATGAAAAGCGATCATATGGGGCACCGATGGCCGTGCGCAGACGCCGGAGGCGGCTGTGCGCGCGTCGCGCCCACAGCCGCCTCCGGAGCAGTCAGGTCCTTTCCCCCGGTCAGGCCTCCTCGGCCGCCTCCGCGTCCGGAGTGGTCGGATCCGGTCGCTCGGGCAGCTCCGCGGCGAGGGCCGCGGCGGCCTGGACGAGGGGAAGCGCGAGCAGAGCCCCGGTTCCCTCACCCACATGGACGCCGTGGTCGAGCAGAGGGTTGAGCGCCATCCGGTCCAGCGCCTTCGACTGCGCCGGCTCCCCGCTCACCTGCCCCGCCAGCCACCAGTCCGGCGCGCGGAACGCCGCCCGCTGCGCCACCAGCGCGCAGGCCGCGCCGACGACACCGTCCAGGATCACCGGCATCCGCCGCACCGAGGCCTGGAGCAGGAAGCCCGTCATCGCCGCCAGGTCCGCGCCGCCGACCGCCGCGAGCAGCTCCAGCTGGTCGCCGAGGACCGGCCGGGCCCGCCGCAGCGAGTCCCGGATCGCCGCGCACTTGCGCATCCACGCCAGGTCGTCGATCCCGGCGCCGCCCCGGCCGGTCACCACCGAGGCGTCCGTCCCGCACAGCGCCGCGATCAGCGTCGACGCCGGGGTCGTCCCGCCCACGCTCAGGTCCCCGAGCACCACCAGGTCGGTGCCCGAGTCCGCCTCCTCGTCGGCGATCGCCATGCCGAGCCGGACCGCCGCCTCGGTCTCCTCGGCCGTCAGCGCGTTCTCCACGTCGATCCGGCCGCTGCCGCGCCGCACCCGGTGGCGCACCACGTCGGCGGGCAGCAGCTCCGGCTCGCAGTCGACACCGGCGTCCACGACCCGCACCGGCACGTTCATCGAGCGGGCGAGCACGGCCACCGGGCTCGACCCGTCGACCACCGCGCGCACCAGCTCGTGCGCCGTCCCCGCCGCCCGGCCCGACACGTCGAGCGCGGCGACCCCGTGGTCGCCCGCGAAGAGCACCACCCGCGGCTGCTCGATAGCCCGCACCTTGACCGTCGCCTGCGCCGCCGCCAGCCACTCGCCCAGCTCGTCGAGGCGCCCGAGCGCCCCCGGCGGCACGCTCAGCCGCTCGCGGCGCTCCTCGGCGTCACGCCGGATCCCGCCGTCGGGGCGCTCGATCAGATCGGAGAAGTCGTCCAGGTTCAAGGGGTCCCACCTTGTGACATGAGCAAGGGCCGTCGGTGCCATGGGTGCCGTCGGCGGCACAGGTGATCGAACCCTACCCGCGCAGGACGACCGCCTGTCCGGCGACCACGAGGAGAACCTCCTCGCACTCGTCGGCGAAGGCCGCGTTGAGCCGCCCCAGCTCGTCCCGGAACCGCCGCCCGGCCGGGGTCGCGGGCACCACGCCGGACCCGACCTCGTTCGTCACCGCCACCACGGTCCGCCGGGTGGCCCGCACGGCGGCGACGAGCTCCGCCGTCCGCTCCCGCAGCGCGGCCTGCCCGCCGTCGGCCCACCGGGCGTCGTCCCAGGCACCCACCTCGTCCATGACGTGCGTCAGCCACAGCGACAGGCAGTCGATGAGCAGCGCGCCCCCGTCGTCCTCCCGCAGCAGCGGGACGATCTCGGTGGTCTCGGCGGTGCGCCACACCCCGGGCCGCCGCTCCCGGTGCAGGGTGACCCGCTGGTCCCACTCGGGATCCCCCTCCCGGGTGCCCCCGGTGGCCACGTACAGCACCTCGGGGAAGCTCTCCAACCGCCGCTCGGCCTCGACGGACTTCCCGGACCGGGCCCCGCCCGTCACGAGGGTGCGCCGCGGCACGTCGGGCACCTCGTGGTAGTCGCCGACGTACAGCGTCGTCCCGTCCGGTACGGCCCTGGCCCCCGCCGCCGCGAGCCGCCGGTCGAGCTCGGCGCCGGTGGGCACGTCGTGGTCCAGGTGCACGGCGACGACCTCGGTCGCCGGACCGACGGCACCGGTCGCCCGCAGCCGGGCGAGCCCGTCCGGCCGGCCGGTCACGTCGGCGACGACCATGTCGTACGGGACGGCCTGCCCGTCGGGCAGCCCGGCCGGAGCGCCGCCGGGCGGCAGGTACAGCAGCCGCAGCCCCTCGGCCGAGGTCACCTCGTACCCCGTCCCCGGCGCGTCCATCGCGACGGCCCGCACCCGGTGCCCGCTGATCAGCGTCAGCTCCCGCCCGTCCGGCACCCGCCCGGCGGTCGGCAGCCCGGCGGGCACCTCGACGGCCGGCCCGTCGTGCGGATGGGTGAGCAGCACCTGCCGTACGCCGACGAGCGAATGTCCGGAACGGGCGGCGGCGAGGGCGGCCCCCGGCGTCAGATCGAGCAGCAGGGCCCCGTCCACGAGCAGCGCGGTGGCGGCCCGCGTACGGGTCCCTCGGGAGAGCGCGCACACGGCGCAGGGGCATTCGGGGCGGGGGAGCCCGAGCGGGGCGCCGGTGCCGAGCAGAGTCAGTTCCACCCTCAGATCCTCCCGCGCCACCGCGAGCCGTGCGCGCCCGGCTACGCTGCGGGCAGGAAACCGATCACCGGTGAGCGCCTGGAGGCGGACATGGCATGGACGTGGCGGTTCGAGAAGTCCGACGGCACGGAGGTCGAGCCCTCGGTGACGCCCGAGGAGTTCAGCACGCAGGGCGACGCCGAGAACTGGATCGGCGAGAACTGGCGCGACCTCCTGGGAGGCGGCGCCGACCAGGTGACCCTCTCGGAGGACGGCACCAAGATCTACGGCCCGATGCCCCTGGACGCGGAGGGCTGACCGCGCCGCGCCGCGCCCTCCCCGGGCGCGGCGCCCTCCCCGGGCGCGGCGCCCTCCCCGGGCGGCGGGCTACATCTCGCCGAGGGTGATGTCCGTCTTGTGGCTCTCCGTGCCGCGGACGTACACCGTCGTCACCACGTCGCCCGGCCGCCGCGAGGCCAGCGCCTCGGACAGGGACGTGATCGTCGTGATGTCGGTGTCGCCGAAGCGGGTGATCACGTCGCCCGGCTTCAGACCGGCCTTCCCCGCCGCCCCGTCCGCCGGCGCCTCGACCACCGCCACCCCGGCCGGGTTGTAGTCGTCGTCGAGCACCGTGCGCCCGGTGATGTTGAGCGCCGCCCGCCCCGAGTCCGTGACCTTCCCGTCCTTGATGATCTGGTCGGCGACCGTCCTCACCATGGACGCGGGGATCGCGAAGCCGATCCCGGGCGCCGATCCGCCGCCCAGCGCGGGGTCGGTCGCCGCGAGCGTGGGGATGCCGATGACCTCGCTGTCGAGGTTCAAGAGCGCGCCCCCGCTGTTGCCGGGGTTGATCGCCGCGGACGTCTGGACCATGTTCCCGATGGTCGCGCCCGTGCCCCCGCCCGTACGGCCCTCGCTCACCGTGCGGCCGGTCGCCGAGACGATGCCCTGGGTGACGCTGCCGGACAGCCCGAGCGGGGAGCCCATCGCGAGGACGATCTGCCCCATGTCGACGGCGGCGGAGTCGCCGAACCGCGCGGCCCTGAGCCCCTGCGGCACGGTCGTGAGTCTGATCACCGCGAGGTCCTGCTCGGGGTACGAGGAGACCAGTCGCGCCTCCACCGGCTGCCCGCCCGTCGCGGCCGTGACCTTGAAGGTCTTCTCCTCGCCGACGACGTGCGCGTTGGTGACGACGTGCCCCTTGTCGTCGTAGACGACCCCGGAGCCGAGGCTGCTCGCCGCGTCGATCTGCACGACCGACGGCAGGACCTCCTTGATGACGGCCTGGTAGTCGTCCTGGAGGTCGTTGGCGGCGAGGGGCGCCGCCGCCTGGGTGGACAGCGCGGGCCCGGCCGGGTCGCCGCCGGCGGAACAGCCGCCGACCAGCGCGGCGGCACAGACCACCGCGGTCAGGGGCAGCGGGAGACGCCGGGCACGGGTGCGGGCAGGGGAGAGGTCCATGCTCCGGAGTATCGATTCGCCCGGGTCCGCGGGCGCGCCGAGCGCACCCGATCAGGTCCCGGCAGCGGCCCGGACCCCACGACCGGGCCCCCGGCCCGGGCCGGGGCCTCAGCCCCGCACACCGCACAGGTGGAGCAGGGCCGCGACGCGGCGGTACGGCTCCGTCCGCCCCGCCCGCTCCTCCGCGGCGAGCAGCCGGTCCAGCTCCTCGGCGGCCGGCAGGCCCGTCTCGGGCGGGACCCCGTCGGTGAAGACCCGCACCCCGTACCAGGCGTGCAGCGGCGCGGCGATGCCCGCGAGGGTGGACGTCAGGGCGTCGAGCCGGTCGGCCCGCACCTTCACCCCGTCGTCGTCGGTGTAGACATCGGTGTCGAAGCCCGCGAGGGCCCCTGACCAGTCGCCGGCGAGCCCCGGGCGCATGGCGAGCGCCTCCGCGTTCCGCACGACCAGGGAGAGCAGGCCGCCGGGCGCGAGCATCCGCGCCAGGCCGGCGAGCAGGGCGTCGGGCTCGTCCGCGTACATGAGGACGCCGTGGCAGAGGACCACGTCGAAGCTGCCCGGCAGGAAGTGGACGCCGGTCTCACGGCCGTCGCCCTCGATCATCCGGACCCGCTCGCGGATCCCGGCGGGCTCCGTCGCGAGCGACTCGCGGGCCGCCTTCAGGAGCTCGGGGTCGGCTTCGAGGCCCGTCACCGTGTGCCCGGCGCGGGCCAGCCGCAGCGCCTGCGTGCCCTGCCCCATCCCGGCGTCGAGGATCCGCAGCCGCTGTCCGACGGGATAGCGGGCGGATATCTGCTCGTCGAGCTGGCGGGCGATGAGCTCCTGACGGATGGTGTCGCGCAGCCCGCCGTGCCCGGCGGGCCAGTGCACGACGACGGGCAGCACGGGGCCACCCGTCACCGACGCGTCGACGCCGAAGGCGCTCAGGGCCGCTCTCCGCGCTTGACCTGCGGCTTCGGCAGCCGCAGTCGGCGCATCTGGAGCGTACGCATGAGGCCGTAGGCCACGGCACCACGCTTCGGCTCGTTCGGGAAGCGCTCGTTCAGCTGCTTCCGGAGGCGGATCCAGATGCCGATCGAGTCGATCACGATCAGAACGATCACGCCGAGCCAGAGCAGCAGCGAGATGTTCTGCAGCGCCCGGTTGGCGTTGCCGAAGAGCGACAGCACGAGGATCACCACGGCCATCGGCAGGAAGAACTCGGCGATCGCGAAGCGGGAGTCCACGAAGTCGCGGACGAACTTGCGCACCGGACCCTTGTCGCGGGCCGGCAGATAACGCTCGTCGCCGCTCGCCAGCGCCTCACGCTGTCGGGCCAGGTCCGAGCGACGCGCCTCGCGCTGACGCTTGGCGGCCTCCTTGCGGTCGGTCGGCACCGTCGCGGCGCGCTTGCGCTGGGTCTGCGCCTCACTCCGCTTCGGTGTCGGGCGGCCCTTGGGGGCCTCGGGGTCGCGGGGCTGCTTGGAGAGGTCCGCCGTCACCTTGTCGGTGGGGGCCTTCTCATCCTTCGAACGGCTACGGAACACAAAACCCAAGGGTACGGGGTGGTGGCCGGGAACCCGATGCCGCCCGGGAACGATCCGCTAACGGACGGCGTCTTGTGACGTACGCACACGGGGCGGGAGGGGGTTCCCCCGGGGTCCCCCCTACTCCCTGGGCGGGAGGACGGGCCACGTCCAACTCGTCCTTGGGGAGGAGCGCATCCCGCCCCGAACAGTGCGGTAATGGAGACAGGGCCCGTAGTGTGGATCCTGTTGGAGAGCTGGAGCCGAAGTCCGTCAGAAGGGGGCGCGCGAAGCCCATGAGCGGTGTCATGAAGCGTATGGGGATGATCTTCCGCGCGAAGGCGAACAAGGCCCTTGACCGGGCCGAGGATCCGCGCGAGACGCTCGACTACTCCTACCAGAAGCAGCTGGAGCTGCTGCAGAAGGTGCGGCGCGGCGTGGCCGACGTCGCCACCTCCCGCAAGCGGCTCGAACTCCAGCTGAACCAGTTGCAGGG
Organism: Streptomyces sp. NPDC020807; assembly: GCF_040641575.1. Taxonomy (NCBI): domain Bacteria; kingdom Bacillati; phylum Actinomycetota; class Actinomycetes; order Kitasatosporales; family Streptomycetaceae; genus Streptomyces; species Streptomyces sp. NPDC020807. The sequence goes on along the minus strand of NZ_JBFADU010000004.1, from coordinate 123,487 downwards.
CCAGTCCGCCAAGCTGGAGGACCAGGGCCGCAAGGCGCTGGCGCTCGGCCGCGAGGACCTGGCGCGCGAGGCGCTGTCCCGCAGGGCCGCGCTCCAGCAGCAGGTCAGCGACCTGGAAGTGCAGCACCAGACGCTCCAGGGCGAGGAGGAGAAGCTCACCCTGGCCGCGCAGCGCCTCCAGGCCAAGGTCGACGCCTTCCGCACGAAGAAGGAGACCATCAAGGCGACCTACACGGCGGCGCAGGCACAGACCCGCATCGCCGAGTCGTTCTCCGGCATCTCGGAGGAGATGAGCGACGTCGGCCTCGCGATCCAGCGGGCCGAGGACAAGACCGCGCAGCTCCAGGCGCGGGCCGGCGCGATCGACGAGCTCCTCGCCTCGGGCGCGCTCGACGACCAGTCGGGGCTCGGCAAGGACGACATCCAGGCCGAGCTGGACCGGCTCTCGGGCGGCACGGACGTCGAGCTGGAGCTCCAGCGGATGAAGGCCGAGCTGGCCGGCGGCTCGTCGGCGCAGCAGCAGGCGATCGAGGGCAGCGGCACGGAGCAGCAGCGCCCGCGCTTCGAGAAGTAACGGCGAGACAAGCAACCCCGACCGACAGGACGCGTCATGATCGTACGGATCATGGGGGAGGGCCAGCGGACGCTGGCCGACAGCCACGTCGTCGAGCTGAACCGGCTCGACGACGAGCTGCTCGCGGAAATGGAGTCCGGTGACGAGGAGGGCTTCCGCCGCACGCTCGCGGCCCTCCTCGACGAGGTCCGCCGCCTCGGCGAACCGCTCCCGGACGAGGCACTGGAACCCTCGGAGCTGATCCTCCCCTCCCCGGACGCGTCCCTGGACGAGGTCCGCGCGATGCTCACCGACGACGGCCTGATCCCAGGCTGAACGCCGACCGCCCCCGACCCCGCCGCGTCCGAGTCGCGGATCCGGGACAGAGCCGAATCCGGCTCCGCCGCGTTCGGCGCGCGGGGTCCGGGACAGAGCCGAATCCAGCCCCGCCGCGTTCGGCGCGCGGGGTCCGGGACAGAGCCGAATCCAGCCCCGCCGGCGCTTGAGGCGCGGGGTCCGGGGCAGAGCCCCGGTTTCGGGAAGGGGCGGGGTGGGGGAGAAGGCCCGCCGCAGGCGGGAGACGGCCCCCCGCACCCCCACCGCCCCCCCCGCACCCGCGCCCCCCCGCCGCAGGCGCCCCGTACCCGCGCCGCCCCGCCCACCCCGTACCGTTTCGCCACGTGACCCCCGCCGCCCGCCTCCGCGCCTGGTTCCACGCGCACCCGCTCGCCTTCGACGCCGCCATCGCCGCCGGCACCCTCGTCTGCATGGTCGCGGCCTCCTTCACCGACCCCCACGGCAGCCCCGAGGGCCCCACCTTCGGGGACCGGGCCCCCGACCCGTGGAGCGTGCTGATCATGGTCGTGGGGGCGGCCGCGCTGGTGCTCCGCCGCCGCAGCCCCTTCGCGGTGCTCTGCTTCACCGTGACGATCTGCCTGGTCGAGCTGGTCAACGACACCCGCCCCGCGCCGATCGCGATGAGCGTCGTCGTCGCGCTCTACACCGTCGCCTCCCGCACCGACCGCCCCACCACCTGGCGCGTAGGCCTCGTCACCATGGCCCTGCTCACCGCCGCCGCGATGGTCTTCGGCCCGACCCCCTGGTACGCGCAGGAGAACCTCGGCGTCTTCGCCTGGACCGGCATGGCCGCCGCCGCGGGCGACGCCGTCCGCAGCCGCCGGGCCTTCGTCGACGCCATCAGGGAGCGCGCCGAGCGCGCCGAGCGGACCCGCGAGGAGGAGGCCGGCCGCCGCGTCGCCGAGGAGCGGCTGCGGATCGCCCGCGACCTCCACGACGTCGTCGCCCACCACATCGCCCTGGTGAACGTCCAGGCCGGCGTCGCCGCCCACGTCATGGACAGGCGCCCCGACCAGGCGAAGGAGGCCCTCGCCCACGTCCGCGAGGCGAGCCGCTCCGCGCTCGACGAGCTCCGCGCCACCGTCGGCCTGCTGCGCCAGTCCGGCGACCCCGAGGCCCCCACCGAACCCGCCCCCGGCCTCGCCGTCCTCGACGGGCTCCTCGACAGCTTCCGGAAGGCCGGCCTGCCGGTCACCCTGGCCCGTACCGAGAGCGAGCACGACCGCCCGCTCCCCGCGACCGTCGACCTCGCCGCGTACCGGATCGTCCAGGAGGCCCTGACCAACGTCCGCAAGCACGCGGGACCGGACGCCGTGGCCGAGGTGAGCGTCGTCAGGGTCGGCCGTACGGTCGAGATCACCGTCCTCGACAACGGCACCCCGCAGACCCCGGCGGAACCGCGGTCCGACTCCGGCGGTCACGGCCTGCTCGGCATGCGGGAGCGGGTCAGCGCCCTCGGCGGCACCCTGACCACCGCACCCCGCTACGGCGGCGGCTTCCGCGTGCAGGCGATACTGCCGGTGACCACGACCCGTACCGGAGAGGGGGAGGACGCGTGACGCCGGTGATCCGGGTGCTGCTCGCCGACGACCAGGCCCTGCTGCGCAGCGCCTTCAAGGTCCTCGTCGACTCCGAACCCGACATGAGGGTGGTCGGCGAGGCCGCCGACGGCGAGCAGGCCCTCGCCCTGGCCCGCTCGGAGCGGCCGGACGTCGTCCTCATGGACATCCGCATGCCGGGTACGGACGGCCTCGCCGCGACCCGTGCCATCACGGCCGACCCCGAGCTCGCGGACGTACGGATCGTCATGCTGACGACCTTCGAGGTCGACGAGTACGTCGTGCAGTCGCTGCGCGCCGGAGCCTCCGGCTTCCTCGGCAAGGGCGCCGAGCCCGAGGAGCTGCTCGGCGCGATCCGGATCGCCCACGCCGGCGAGGCGCTGCTCTCCCCGGCCGCCACGAAGGGCCTGATCGCCAGCTTCCTGGCGCAGGGCGGCGGGCTCGACCCGGCGGGCGACGCCGGACGGCCGTACCCCGAGCGGCTCGCCGCGCTCACCGCCCGCGAGCGGGAGGTCCTCGTCCTCGTCGGCGGCGGGCTCTCCAACGACGAGATCGCGGAGCGGCTCGACGTCAGCCCGCTCACCGTGAAGACGCACGTCAACCGCACGATGGCCAAGCTCGGCGCCCGCGACCGGGCCCAGCTGGTGGTCACGGCGTACGAGTCGGGTCTGGTGCGTCCGAGGACGGAGTAGCTGCCGCGTACTCCAGACGCGGTATGCGCGGCATAAGGATGTGGACCTCGGGGCCGAGGACTTCCGGCCCCGGATGGCAGAGGGTAGGGGCCGGGGGGAGCGCATCAGGTCCTGGCTGCTCCCGTTCGTCGCCGAGTACGCCACAGAAGAGAGACCCCATGTCCTGGCTGTCCAGATTCAGCCTCGCGCAACGGGCCCTGATCGGGCTGATGTCCATCGTCGCGATCGTGTTCGGCGCGATCGCGATACCGCAGCTGAAGCAGCAGCTGTTCCCCTCGATCGAGCTGCCGATGGTCTCGATCCTCGCCCCGTACCAGGGCGCCTCTCCCGATGTGGTCGAGAAGCAGGTCGTCGAACCCCTGGAGAGCAGCCTCAAGTCCGTCGACGGGCTGAAGGGCGTCACCGCCACCGCCTCCGAGGGCATGGCCGTCGTCATGGCCTCCTTCGACTACGGCGACGACTCCACCAAGCAGCTCGTGGCCGACGTCCAGCAGGCCGTGAACCGGGCCCGCGCCCAGCTGCCCGACGCGGTCGACCCGCAGGTCATCGCCGGCTCGACGGACGACATGCCGACCGTCGTCCTCGCCGCCTCCTCCGGCAAGGACCAGCAGGCCCTGGCCGACCAGCTGGAGCGGACCGTCGTCCCCGCCCTCGAAGGCATCGAGGGCGTCGGCCAGGTGTCCGTCAGCGGCGTCCAGGACCTCCAGATCTCCGTCGTCCCGGACCAGCGCAAGCTGGCCGCGGCCGGGCTGAACACCATGAAGCTCGCCGAGGCCCTCCGCTCCGGCGGCGGCACGATCCCGGCCGGCTCGTTCTCCGAGGACGGCAGGAGCCGCACGATCCAGGTCGGCGGCGGCTACACCTCGATCGAGCAGATCCAGGACCTGCGCATCCCGGCGGCCGTCCCCGGCAAGGGCAGGGCCGTCCGCCTCGGCGACGTCGCCGAGGTCCGCCAGGAGGAGTCGCCGGCCGTCTCCCTGACCCGCACCAACGGCAAGCCCAGCCTCGCCGTCATGGCGACCATGGACAAGGACGGCAGCGCCGTCGCCATCTCCGACGCCGTCGAGGAGAAGCTCCCCGAGCTCCGCCGCGACCTCGGCGACGGCGCCGAGCTGACCGTCGTCTCCGACCAGGGCCCGGCCGTCGCGAAGGCCGTCTCCGGCCTGACCACGGAGGGCGCGCTCGGCCTCGTCATGGCCGTCCTGGTGATCCTGGTCTTCCTGACCTCGATCCGCTCGACCCTGGTGACCGCGGTCTCCATCCCGCTCTCGGTCGTCCTGGCCCTGATCGTGCTGTGGACCCGCGACCTGTCCCTGAACATGCTGACGCTCGGCGCGCTCACCATCGCCATCGGCCGGGTCGTCGACGACTCGATCGTGGTCCTGGAGAACATCAAGCGGCACCTCGGCTACGGCGAGGAGCGCCAGGCGGCGATCATCACCGCCGTCCGCGAGGTCGCCGGAGCGGTCACCTCCTCGACCCTCACCACCGTCGCCGTCTTCCTGCCGATCGGCCTGACCGGCGGCATGATCGGCGAGCTGTTCGGCTCGTTCTCGCTGACGGTCACGGCGGCCCTGCTCGCCTCGCTGCTCGTCTCCCTGACGGTCGTCCCCGTGCTCTCGTACTGGTTCCTCCGCGCCCCCAAGGGCACCCCTGAGGACCTGGAGGAGGCCCGCCGCCTGGCCGAGGCGAAGGAGGAGAGGAGCCGTCTCCAGCGCGCGTACGTGCCGGTGCTGCGCTTCGCGACCCGGCGCCGCCTCACCAGCCTGGCCATCGCCGTCGCCGTCCTCGTCGTCACCTTCGGCATGACGCCGTTCCTGAAGACGAACTTCTTCGACCAGGGCGAGCAGGAGGTGCTGAGCGTCCAGCAGGAGCTGCCGCCGGGCACCAGCCTGAGCGCCTCCGACGAGGCCGCGAAGAAGATCGAGAAGATCCTCGCGGAGACCGAGGGCGTCAAGGACTACCAGGTCACCGTCGGTTCCTCCGGCTTCATGGCGGCCTTCGGCGGCGGTACGGGCTCCAACCAGGCCTCGTACAAGGTCGGCCTGGAGAGCTCCGACGCGTACGAGAAGACCCGCGACGCCCTGGAGAAGGCCTTCGCCGGACTCGACGGCATCGGCGACACCACCATCGCGGCCGGTGACGGCTTCGGCAGCCAGGACCTGAGCGTGGTCGTGAAGGCGGCCGACGCGGACGTCCTCAAGGCCGCCTCCGAGCAGGTCCGCGCGGCCGTCGCCGGGATGAAGGACGTCACCGACGTCCAGAGCGACCTGGCCCAGTCCGTCCCGCGGATCTCCGTGAAGGCCAACGAGAAGGCCGCCGACGCGGGCTTCGACTCCGGCTCGCTCGGCATGATCGTCGCCCAGGCCGTCCGGGGCACCCCGGCCGCCAAGGCGATCCTCGACGACACCGAGCGGGACGTCCTCATCACCTCGGCGAAGCCGACCACCACCCTGGCCGAGCTGAAGGCGCTGCCGCTCGGCCCGGTGAAGCTGGGCGACGTCGCGACCGTCGAACTCGTCCCGGGCCCGGTCTCCATGACCCGGATCGACGGCGCCCGCGCGGCGACGATCTCGGCCAAGCCGACCGGCGACAACACCGGCGCGGTGAGTGCGGCGCTCCAGACGGAGATCAACGCCCTCGACCTGCCCGAGGGCGCCACCGTCAGCATCGGCGGCGTCTCCGAGGACCAGTCCGAGGCGTTCACCAACCTCTTCCTGGCGATGCTCGCGGCCGTCGCGATCGTCTTCATGCTGCTCGTGGCGACCTTCCGGTCGCTGATCCAGCCGCTGATCCTGCTGGTCTCGATCCCGTTCGCGGCCACCGGCGCCCTCGGCCTGCTCGTCGCCACGGACACCGCGATGGGTGTCCCGGCGATGATCGGCATGCTGATGCTCATCGGCATCGTCGTGACCAACGCGATCGTCCTGATCGACCTGATCAACCAGTACCGGGCCCAGGGCCTGGGGGTCGTCGAGGCCGTGGTCGAGGGCGGCCGCCACCGGCTCCGCCCGATCCTGATGACCGCCCTGGCGACGATCTTCGCGCTGCTGCCGATGGCCCTCGGCATCACCGGCGAGGGCGGCTTCATCGCCCAGCCGCTGGCCGTGGTCGTGATCGGCGGCCTGATCACCTCGACACTGCTGACCCTCCTCCTCGTGCCGACGCTGTACGCGATGGTGGAGCTCCGCAAGGAGCGCCGGGCGAAGAAGAAGGCGGCGAAGAAGGCCGGGAAGGAGAAGGCCGGGAAGGAGAAGGGCGACGACATCGTGGACATGCCGCAGCAGGCGGACGTGGACCCGGTGACCGCCTCCCTGCTCGACGTGCTCGACTGACCCGCTGACGCCGGCCCACGGGCCCGCCGACACGGAGAAGGGGTGCCCCACCGCGGTGGGGCACCCCTTCTCCGTACGTGAGGAACCGTTACGGCAGGGCGAGCATCCGCTCCAGCGCGAGCTTGGCGAAGCTCTCCGTCTCCTCGTCGACCCGGATCTGGTTGACGAGGTTGCCCTCGGCCAGCGACTCCAGCGTCCACACCAGGTGCGGCAGGTCGATGCGGTTCATCGTCGAGCAGAAGCAGACCGTCTTGTCGAGGAAGACGATCTCCTTGTCCTGGTCGGCGTAACGGTTCGCCAGGCGGCGGACGAGGTTCAGCTCCGTGCCGATCGCCCACTTCGAGCCGGCCGGGGCCGCCTCCAGGGTGTTGATGATGTACTCGGTCGAGCCGACGTAGTCCGCGGCGGCGACGACCTCGTGCTTGCACTCGGGGTGGACGAGGACGTTCACGCCCGGGATGCGCTCGCGGACGTCGTTGACCGAGTCCACCGAGAAGCGGCCGTGCACCGAGCAGTGCCCGCGCCACAGGATCATCTTCGCGGCGCGCAGCTCCTCGACGGTGAGCCCGCCGTTCGGCTTGTGCGGGTTGTAGAGCACGCAGTCGTCAAGGGACATGCTCATGTCGCGGACGGCGGTGTTGCGGCCCAGGTGCTGGTCCGGCAGGAACAGCACCTTGTCGCCCTGCTCGAAGGCCCAGTTCAGCGCCCGCTCGGCGTTGGACGAGGTGCAGATCGTGCCGCCGTGCTTGCCGGTGAACGCCTTGATGTCGGCCGAGGAGTTCATGTACGAGACCGGCACGACCCGGTCGGCGATCCCGGCCTCGGTCAGCACGTCCCAGCACTCCGCGACCTGCTCGGCGGTGGCCATGTCGGCCATCGAACAGCCGGCCGCGAGGTCCGGCAGGACGACCTTCTGGTCGTCGCCGGTGAGGATGTCGGCCGACTCGGCCATGAAGTGCACGCCGCAGAAGACGATGTACTCGGCCTCGGGCTTGGCCGCCGCGTCGCGGGCGAGCTTGAACGAGTCGCCGGTGACGTCGGCGAACTGGATGACCTCGTCGCGCTGGTAGTGGTGGCCGAGGACGAAGACCTTGTCCCCGAGCTTCTCCTTGGCGGCGCGGGCGCGCTCCACGAGGTCCGGGTCGGAGGGCGACGGCAGATCGCCCGGGCACTCCACACCGCGCTCGCTCTTCGGGTCGGCCTCGCGGCCGAGGAGGAGGAGGGCGAGGGGAGTCGGCTGGACGTCGAGATCCGGACGGGGCTGGGCGGTGGTCACGTCACGCACCCTTTCTTGAGGGTCTTCTGCTGAGGGTCTTCGGCAACGCTTTTCGTCGAAATGACGCTATCTATCATAACCGCTTCGCGTCAGCATGACGATGTCCATAGTGTCGATGTGACGAATTCGCCGTCCCCGCTCCGGTGCCGGGTGTGCGAGCATGAAAGAGGAAAGACCCCACGCGGCCCGGAATGAATCCGGGGCACCGACGGTTCCACCGTTGGCAAGCAGTCTCCGTACACACCGGGAGAGAAGCAGATGTCCGTATCGGACGAACAGACCACTGTCAGCGACGGCATCCTCCTGTCCGACGCCGCCGCGGCCAAGGTCAAGGCCCTCCTCGACCAGGAAGGCCGCGAGGACCTGGCCCTGCGCGTCGCCGTTCAGCCCGGTGGCTGCTCCGGCCTGCGTTACCAGCTGTTCTTCGACGAGCGTTCGCTCGACGGCGACGTCGTGAAGGACTTCGACGGCGTCAAGGTCGTCACCGACCGCATGAGCGCCCCGTACCTGGGCGGTGCCTCGATCGACTTCGTGGACACCATCGAGAAGCAGGGCTTCACGATCGACAACCCCAACGCCACGGGCTCCTGCGCCTGCGGCGACTCGTTCAGCTGAGCCCGTAGCTGTACGTCCGTGAGGGCGGCGGTCCGGTTCCCCGGGCCGCCGCCCTCACGCGTTCCCCCGCCCCCGCGGTCAGCTCCGGGGGACGCCCTCCCCGCTGGCCCCGTCCACCACGGTCCGGGAGTCGAGCGGCCGGTCGAGGGCGACCGTCTTCGTCACCTCGACGGCGATGGCGACGCAGGCCCGGTCGGGATCGCGGGGCGTCTCCTTGATCCGTACGGTGACCCGGTCGGCGCTCTCCTGGGCCGTGACCGCGTAGTCGCTGCACACCCCGCCCCAGAAGGTGACGGTCAGCTTCCGGCCGTCGGCGTCGGCCCGGTACGACTGGATCAGCCGCGCGGGAGCCGGCGTGGACGTGGGCGCGGGCTCGCCCGGCGCCACCCCCTGGCCGGGGACGAGGGCGCTCTGCGCCACCGTGTAGGGCGCGGTGCCCGCCGGGTCGGCGGTGAAGAGCCACGAGGGCACGAGCAGCCGCTCGCCCTCCACGTCCCGGGGAGCGAGCCCGAAGACCGCGTCCGTGACGGGGACCTGCTCGGGCGGGGCCGAGGCGGCGGTCGGGCAGCCCTGAGGCTCCGTGGGGTTGCCGGGCGCGATCGGCTCCACGGGCGCGACGGGCTCCACGGCGGCCCCCGCGGGCGGGTCGGTGGCACACCCCCCGATCCCGACCGGCCCCGTGCCCTTCGACGCCTCGTTCAGCTCGGCGAGGGCCTTCTCCGCCCCGACGACGGGGTACGCGGCGTCCTCGGCCGGCTCCTTGAGCATCCCGCTGGCGGCGACCGTCCTGCCGTCGGGCCCGATCTGGAAGCCGGTGGACCAGCCGTGGGTGGGCAGCCCGCCCACGACGGGATCGGCGTTCACGAGCCGCACCGACCCGTTCACGACCTGGGTGGCCGTCACCTTGGCGTCGTCCTGCCCGACCGCCTTGAGGACCGGCGCGGCGGCCGCCCTCGCGGCGGCCTCGCTCACCGGGGAGCCGCCGGGGGAGGGCTTGGTCTCGCCGGGCGGGGGACAGGCCTTGCCCTTGAGGCAGGTGTCGTCGACGGGCCCGCCGTCGTACCAGGAGTACGTCCAGTTCCCCGGCGCCTTCCGGGCGACGTCGAGGCGCGCCCCCGAGCCGTCCTTCTCGGGCCGGATCGTCCAGACGTCGCCGACGAGCGCGGGGGCGCCGGGCAGACCGAGGGCCTCGGCCAGCCTGGTCACCTCCGCCGAGGTGACCAGGCCCTGCGGCCGGTGGACCGCGGCCGAGGAGGGCCCCTGGGGGAGTGGGCCCTTGGCTGTGTAGACGATCCCGTGGGGACCGCCGTGGGGATCGGGCTCGCCGGGCGCGATGCCGGCACCGCTCCCCGTACCGCCGCCCGCGTCCAGGACGGGCGGGGTGCTCGCGGGCGCCGCCGCGAGAGGGGCGCCCTCGCCGGGCGCGGTCGCGGCGAAGGAGAGGTAGACCCCGCCGCTTATGGCGAGGACGGCCCCGGCCGCCACCGCGGCGGTGACTCCTCGGCGCCGCCGCTTCCCGTTCTCCGTGTCGCTGCTCACCGCACGCTCCCTCGATCGAGTCGACCGGACGGCAATGGGACGGAACGGAGGGGCGGACGGTTCCGTCGGCCGCGTCGGCGGGTCAGCCGCCGTACTCGGCGGTGGCGGCGATGAGGCGCGCGGAGGCGGCCGGCACGACGACGCCGTGGATCGACGCGGGGGAGACCGGAGCGGGGGCGGGGGCGACCGGGGTGACCCAGTGGGGGGCCATCCGAGCGCCGTCGCCGCGCAGCTCGGCGAGGCTCCACTCGGACTCGTGACGCTCGCGAGGAGCGGGGTACATGGTCATGGCGGCACCGTATGCACCACAGCGCATCGGGGAAAAGACCTACTCTGGGGTAGTTTCCACTGTTCGGAAGTGGCGTCCTCACCCGGTAGCGTGAACTGTCATTACCGCCTTCCCGCAGGAGCATCCAGCCGTGCGTATCGCAGTCACCGGCTCCATCGCCACCGACCACCTCATGACCTTCCCCGGCCGATTCGCCGAACAGTTCGTGGCCGACCAGCTCCACACGGTGTCCCTCTCGTTCCTCGTCGACAACCTGGACGTGCGCCGGGGAGGCGTCGCGGCCAACATCTGCTTCGGCATGGGCCAGCTGGGCAGCAGCCCGCTGCTCGTGGGCGCGGCCGGCTTCGACTTCGACGAGTACCGCGCCTGGCTCGACCGCCACGGCGTCGACACGTCCGCGGTCCGGATCTCCGAGGTCCTGCACACGGCCCGCTTCGTCTGCACGACGGACGCGGACCACAACCAGATCGGCTCGTTCTACACGGGCGCGATGAGCGAGGCCCGGCTGATCGAGCTCAAGGCCGTCGCCGACCGGGTCGGCGGTCTGGACCTGGTCCTGATCGGCGCGGACGACCCCGAGGCGATGCTCCGCCACACGGAGGAGTGCCGTTCGCGGTCGATCCCGTTCGCGGCCGACTTCTCGCAGCAGATCGCCCGCATGGACGGCGAGGAGATCCGCACGCTGCTCGACGGGGCGACGTACCTCTTCTCGAACGAGTACGAGAAGGGCCTCATCGAGTCGAAGACCGGCTGGACCGAGCAGGAGATCCTCTCCCGCGTCGGCCACCGCATCACCACCCTCGGCTCGCGCGGCGTCCGCATCGAGCGGGTCGGTGAGCCGGCGATCGAGGTCGGCTGCCCGGAGGAGACGGCGAAGGTCGACCCGACCGGCGTCGGCGACGCGTTCCGCGCCGGCTTCCTGACCGGCCTGTCGTGGGGCGTCTCGCTGGAGCGCGCCGCGCAGCTCGGCTGCATGCTCGCGACCCTGGTCATCGAGACGCTCGGCACGCAGGAGTACACCCTGGCCCGCGCCAACTTCATGGACCGCTTCACCAAGGCGTACGGCGACACCGCTGCCGCCGAGGTCCAGTCCTACCTGAAGTGACCCACGGGGAGCCGGGCGGAGACCCTCCGCCCGGCTCCCGCGCGCGCGGCTTACGACACGCGCCGCACCACGTACGCGACCCCGCCCTTCGCGGACGGCGACTCGCCCACGTACTCCTGGCCGCGCATCTCGCACCACGCCGGGATGTCCAGACGGGCCGCCTCGTCGTCCGACAGGACCGTCACCGTCGCGCCCACCGGCACCTCGCCGAACACCTTCGCCAGCTCGATGACCGGGACGGGGCAGCGCTTCCCCAGGGCGTCCACGACGAGCGGACCGGAAGCGGGGGCGGCCGCCGGCGCGCCCGCCGGGGCGCCGAGGCGCTCCCGCACCCCCGCCACCACCCCCGGCAGCACCGCCAGGAAGCGGTCCACGTCCGTCTCCGCCGTGCCCGCCGGCAGCGACACCCGGACGTTCCCCTCGCTCAGCACCCCCATCGCGCGCAGCACATGGCTGGGCGTCAGCGTGGAACTCGTACACGACGAACCGGACGAAACGGAGAAACCCTCCCGGTCCAGCTCGTGCAGCAGCGTCTCCCCGTCGACATACAGACAGGAGAACGTGACCAGGTGGGGGAGCCGGTCCACCGGGTCGCCCACCACCTCCACGTCCGCCACCAGCTCCGGCACCCGCGCCCTGATCCGGTCCACGAGCCCCCGCAGCCGCGCCGCCTCGGCCTCCGCCTCCGCCCGCACGGCCCTGAGCGAGGCCGCCGCCGCGACGATCGCCGGGAGGTTCTCGAAGCCGGGCGCCCGCCCCGACTCCCGTTCGTCGGACGGGCCTTGCGGGGCGAAACGGACGCCCTTGCGCACGGCCAGGAGGCCGACGCCCGCCGGCCCGCCCCACTTGTGCGCGCTCGCCGCGAGCAGCGACCAGTCGCCCGCCACCGGACCCCAGCCCAGGGACTGCGCCGCGTCGACGAGGAGCGGCACGCCCGCCGCCCGGCACGCCTCGGCGACCTCGGCCACCGGCTGGACCGTCCCCACCTCGTGGTTGGCGGACTGGAGGCAGGCGAGGGCGGTGTCGGGGCGCAGCGCGGACGCGAAGGCCCCGGCCCCGACCGCCCCGGTCCGGCCCACCGGCACCTCGGTGACCGAGCCCCCCACCGCCGCGTGGCCCTCGGCCGCGTGGAGCACGGAGGAGTGCTCGACGGCCGAGACGACGAGCCCGTTCCCGACCCTCCGGCGCCCCGCGAGCGCCCCCGCGATCCCGGCGTGAACCGCGCGCGTCCCCGAAGGGGTGAACACGAGCTCGTCCGGACGGCACCCCACGGCCTCCGCCGCGGCCTCCCGCGCCGCGTCGAGCAGCAGCCGGGCCCGGCGCCCCTCCCGGTAGAGCCGGGCCGGGTCGGCCCACCCCTCGTCCAGGGAGGCGAGGAGCGCCTGACGGGCGACGGGGTGGAGGGGTGCGGCGGACGCGGCGTCGAAGTACGGCATCCGCCCACGGTAGGCCCCGGGACGGCACCGCCCGGGGGAGGGGCCGACACGCCCGGACCCCCGTCCGCCCTTCCGTCACCCGTGAGGCCCCGTCAGAACCCGGCCCCGCCACGCCCCCAGCCCGCCGAACGGGCGTTCAGGACCCCCCTCCGGAAGGCGGGAATCCACCCCTTCGGGGACTCGGACGGCGCGTTGGGCACCCTCCCCGCGCGACCCCAAATAGCGTCCAGTAGGGTTTGGTCCGCATAAACATCCAAACCCCTGCCCGCGGCCGGGGCGGCGACCGACCAGCGAGACGGACGGCCGTGGCCGACCAAACGCGGGCCGAGACTCTCGGGAAGGCGCTACGTGAGTCCCAACGGCTCCGACCGCTCGTCGCGGCGCCCGATGCGGCGGAAGCTGCCGCAGGTGCTGACTGCGGGCCTGATCCTGGCGACAGCCACGGGCTGCTCGTACAACTGGGAAGACTTCCCCCGCCTTGGCATGCCCACCCCCGTCACGGAAGAGGCTCCCCGGATCCTCTCCCTGTGGCAGGGCTCGTGGGCCGCCGCGCTCATCACGGGCGTCCTGGTGTGGGGCCTCATCCTCTGGGCCACCATCTTCCACCGGCGCAGCCGGACCAAGGTCGAGGTACCTCCGCAGACCCGTTACAACATGCCCATCGAGGCTCTGTACACGGTCACCCCGCTCATCATCGTCTCGGTGCTCTTCTACTTCACCGCACGCGACGAGTCGAAGCTCCTCGAGCTCTCCCCCAAGCCGGCCCACACCATCAACGTGGTCGGCTACCAGTGGAGCTGGGGCTTCAACTACGTCGAGAACGTGCCCGGTGTCGAGGGCGACGCCAAGACGGACAAGAACCTCGCCTCGATCCCGGACAAGTTCCTGGACGCGTTCCCGGAGAACGCGGGCGGTGTCTACGACGCCGGCATCCCCGGCGACCGCAACCCGCAGACCGGCAACCCGGGCCCGACCCTGTGGCTGCCGAAGGGCGAAAAGGTCCGGTTCGTCCTGACCTCGCGTGACGTCATCCACTCCTTCTGGGTGGTCCCCTTCCTCATGAAGCAGGACGTCATCCCGGGTCACACGAACTCCTTCGAGGTCACCCCGACCCAGGAGGGCACCTTCCTCGGCAAGTGCGCCGAGCTGTGCGGTGTCGACCACTCCCGGATGCTCTTCAACGTCAAGGTGGTCTCTCCGGAGCGCTACCAGCAGCACCTGAAGGAGCTGGCCGAGAAGGGGCAGACCGGCTACATTCCGTCCGGCATCGAGCAGACGGACCCGGCTAGGAATGCGGAGAAGCACCAGCTGTGAGCATCCACAACGAAACCCAGGGTGCCGCCTCGCTTGAGGACTCGTACGAGAACGAGCTTCCCGTACGCCGCAAGCAGCCCGGCAACGTCGTGATCAAGTGGCTGACCACCACCGACCACAAGACGATCGGGACGCTGTACCTGGTCACGTCGTTCGTCTTCTTCTGCATCGGCGGACTCATGGCGCTCTTCATGCGCGCCGAGCTGGCCCGTCCGGGTACGCAGATCATGTCGAACGAGCAGTTCAACCAGGCGTTCACGATGCACGGCACGATCATGCTGCTGATGTTCGCGACGCCGCTGTTCGCCGGATTCGCGAACTGGATCATGCCGCTGCAGATCGGCGCGCCCGACGTGGCGTTCCCGCGGCTGAACATGTTCGCCTACTGGCTCTACCTCTTCGGCTCGATCATCGCGGTCGCCGGCTTCCTCACCCCGCAGGGTGCCGCCGACTTCGGCTGGTTCGCCTACTCCCCGCTGTCGGACGCCGTCCGCTCGCCGGGTGTCGGCGCCGACATGTGGATCATGGGTCTGGCCTTCTCCGGCTTCGGCACGATCCTCGGTTCGGTCAACTTCATCACCACGATCATCTGCATGCGCGCTCCGGGCATGACGATGTTCCGCATGCCGATCTTCACCTGGAACGTGCTGCTGACCGGTGTCCTGGTCCTGCTCGCCTTCCCGGTCCTGGCGGCCGCCCTGTTCGCCCTGGAGGCGGACCGCAAGTTCGGCTCGCACATCTTCGACGCGGCCAACGGTGGAGCGCTGCTCTGGCAGCACCTCTTCTGGTTCTTCGGCCACCCAGAGGTGTACATCATCGCGCTGCCGTTCTTCGGCATCATCTCCGAGGTCATCCCGGTCTTCAGCCGTAAGCCGATGTTCGGCTACATCGGTCTGGTGGCCGCGACCATCGCGATCGCCGGTCTCTCCGTGACCGTGTGGGCGCACCACATGTACGTCACCGGTGGCGTGCTCCTCCCGTTCTTCTCCTTCATGACGTTCCTCATCGCCGTACCGACAGGCGTGAAGTTCTTCAACTGGATCGGAACGATGTGGAAGGGCTCACTGTCCTTCGAGACCCCGATGCTCTGGGCCGTCGGCTTCCTGATCACCTTCACCTTCGGTGGTCTGACCGGCGTCATCCTGGCCTCGCCCCCGATGGACTTCCACGTCTCCGACTCGTACTTCGTCGTGGCGCACTTCCACTACGTCATCTTCGGCACCGTCGTCTTCGCGATGTTCTCCGGCTTCCACTTCTGGTGGCCGAAGTTCACGGGCAAGATGCTCGACGAGCGCCTCGGCAAGATCACGTTCTGGACGCTGTTCGTGGGCTTCCACGGCACGTTCCTGGTGCAGCACTGGCTCGGTGCCGAGGGCATGCCGCGTCGTTACGCGGACTACCTGGACGCCGACGGCTTCACCGCGCTGAACACGATCTCGACGATCTCCTCGTTCCTGCTCGGCCTGTCGATCCTGCCGTTCTTCTACAACGTCTGGAAGACCGCCAAGTACGGCAAGAAGATCGAGGTCGACGACCCGTGGGGCTACGGCCGTTCGCTCGAGTGGGCGACGTCCTGCCCGCCGCCGCGGCACAACTTCCTCACCCTGCCGCGGATCCGTTCCGAGTCGCCGGCCTTCGACCTGCACCACCCCGAGATCGCCGCTGTCGACCAGCTGGAGAACAAGGGGCACGTGGCCGAGGCCCTCACGAGCGGCAAGGAGGCCGGCAAGTGAAGATCCAAGGCAAGATGTTCATCTGGCTGAGCGTCTTCATCCTGGCCATGGCCATCGTGTATGGCGTGTGGTCGAAGGAGCCGGTCGGCACCACGGCGCTCTTCCTCGCCTTCGGCCTGTCCATCATGATCGGCTACTACCTGGCCTTCACGGCCAAGCGTGTCGACGCGATGGCGCAGGACAACAAGGAGGCCGACGTCGCGGACGAGGCCGGTGAGCTGGGCTTCTTCGCCCCGCACAGCTGGCAGCCGCTCTCGCTGGCCATCGGTGGCGCGCTCGCCTTCCTCGCCGTCGCGATGGGCTGGTGGCTGCTGTACTTCTCCGCCCCGCTGATCCTCGTCGGCCTGTTCGGCTGGGTCTTCGAGTTCTACCGCGGCGAGAACCAGAACCAGTAGCGGTACCTCCTCCCCGGCGGGCGACCGCCACCGGAGCACCCGAGGGGCCCGGACACTTCGTCACCGAAGTGTCCGGGCCCCTCTTTTGCAGCATCAGGGCGCGCTGCCGGAAGGGAATGTTCTTACGGTGAGGTCATGAACGACACGCCGCGCATTCGGACTGTTCTGAGCTGCACCCTCCTGGTCGTGACCGTCACGGCGGCCGCCACGGCGTGCGCGGGATCCGACGGCCATCCGCTGTCCGCGAGGCCGTACGACGCGGTGGACCAGCTCGCGTTCAGCGCGGCGGACGCCGGGGCGAGGGTGAACCCCGAGAAGCCCCTGGAGGTCTCCGCCAAGGGCGAGGGGCGGATCACCGACGTGACCGCCGTCGACGCGGCGGGACGGCGCCTCGCGGGCGAACTCACCGCGGACGGGCGGCGGTGGCGCTCCACGGCCGCGCTCGCGGCAGGAGCGCGCTACACGGTCCGGGTGGCCACCGAGGACGAGGACGGCGCGCCAGGCGCCCGTACGTACACCTTCGAGACGGCTCCGGCCAAAAGGGCCCTGACCGTCACCTTCGGGCCGGAGGCGGGCACGTACGGCGTCGGGCAGCCCCTCACCGCCGAGCTCAGCCTCCCGGTGAAGGACAGGGCGGCCCGCGCGGTCGTCGAGCGGGCCCTCAAGGTCCGCTCCACGCCCTCCGTCGAGGGCTCCTGGTACTGGGTCGACGACAAGGAACTCCACTTCCGGCCCAAGGAGTACTGGCCGGCCGGAGCGCTCGTCACCGCCTCGGCCAACCTCGACGGCCTCAAGGTCGGCGACAAGCTCTACGGCGGCGCGTCCAAGCCCCTGAAGCTCTCCATCGGCGACCGGATCGAGGCGGTCGCGGACGCCGAGTCGCACTACATGACCGTGCGGCGCAACGGAGAAGTGATCAACACCATTCCGGTGACCACCGGCAAACCGGGCTTCTCCACCCGAAACGGCATCAAGGTGGTGCTCGGCAAGGAGTACTACGTCCGGATGCGCGGCACCAGCATCGGCATCTCCGAGGGCACCTCGGAGTCGTACGACCTGCCGGTCTACTACGCCACCCGGGTGACGTGGAGCGGCGAGTACGTGCACGCCGCGCCCTGGTCCGTGGACTCGCAGGGCGTGGCGAACGTCAGCCACGGCTGCGTCGGCATGTCGACGGGGAACGCGGCCTGGTTCTACGAGACCGTCCGCCCCGGCGACATCGTCAGGACCGTCAACAGCTACGGCGACACGATGGACACCTTCGGGAACGGCTTCGGCGACTGGAACCTGTCCTGGGAGAAGTGGCGCCAGGGCAGCGCCCTGGTGGAGAAGACCGGCGACCCGACCGCCACGCAGGACGCCAAGGCCCGTCTGAGGCCGTCGCTCTAGGGAGCGGGACACCCCTCGGGGCCGCGCCGCCCCCCCGGACGGGGGCGACGCGCCCGGGGTCACGCTTCGATCGAGAGGCGGGAGCGCAGCAGGGCCGCCAGGGACGCCGCGAACTCCACCGGTTCCACCGGATGGGTGATCGCGGCGTCGGCGCGGCTCCAGGTGGCCAGCCAGGCGTCCTGGGGGCGCCCGATGAGCAGCAGCACCGGCGGGCAGCGGAAGATCTCGTCCTTGAGCTGCCGGCAGACGCCCATGCCGCCGGCGGGCACCGCCTCGCCGTCCAGGACGCACACGTCGATCCCGCCCTCGTCCAGGGCCTTCAGGACCGCCGGGAGCGTCGCGCACTCCACGAACTCGACCGGGGGCACGTCCGCCGCGGGCCTGCGCCCCGCGGCGAGGCGCACCTGCGCGCGGGTGTTCGCGTCGTCGCTGTAGACCAGGACCGTGGCGCTCGACTGCATCGTTCCTCCGTGGGGCAAGTCCGTGGGAAGGTCTGGGAAGGTCGTCGATCGATGCGCGGGATGCTACTCCGGTCCACACCCCGTCAACACCCGTTCAGCACCTGTTCGAAGGGGTCGGCACTGGGCCGTTCGGGCTGGACACACCCCCCTGACACTCCGAACGGCACCCCCCGGAGTGAGGGCGGGATAAGCGACCGACATAATGTCGGTCGTGGCGACAGTAACGACAGTAGAAACAGGGCACGCGCACCCCTCGGTCAATCGGCCGAACCTCACCAGCGTCGGAACCATCATCTGGTTGAGCTCCGAGCTGATGTTCTTCGCGGCCCTCTTCGCGATGTACTTCACCCTGCGATCGGTGACCGGTCCCGAGTTCTGGGCGGAAAAGGCAGACGCCTTGAACTTCCCGTTCTCGGCGACCAACACCACGATCCTGGTGCTCTCCTCCCTCACCTGTCAGCTCGGCGTGTTCGCCGCCGAGCGGGGCGACGTGAAGAAGCTCAGGACGTGGTTCATCATCACGTTCGTGATGGGTGCGATCTTCATCGGCGGCCAGGTGTTCGAGTACACCGAGCTGGTCAAGCACGAGGGCCTCTCGCTCTCGTCGGACCCGTACGGCTCGGTCTTCTACCTGACCACCGGCTTCCACGGCCTGCACGTGACGGGCGGTCTCATCGCCTTCCTGCTGGTCCTCGGCCGGACCTACGCCGCCAAGAGGTTCACCCACGAGCAGGCAACCGCCGCCATCGTCGTGTCCTACTACTGGCACTTCGTCGATGTCGTCTGGATCGGCCTCTTCGCCACGATCTACATGATCAAGTAATCGGGCCCCGCCCCACGGCGGGTCCGAGACATCCAGCAAGCATCGACGCAGAAGATCCTGACACCGGGGTAATCCGTGAAAAAGCTCTCCGCACGACGACGCCATCCGCTGGCGGCGGTCGTCGTCCTACTTCTCGCGCTGGCGGCCACTGGGGGGCTGTACGCCGCGTTCGCGCCCGCGGGCACGGCGAAGGCCGATGAAACCGCCCAGTCCCTCGCCATCGAGGAGGGCAAGAAGCTCTACTCCGTCGGCTGCGCCAGCTGCCACGGAACCGGCGGTCAGGGAACCACTGACGGCCCGCCCCTCGTCGGCGTCGGCTCGGCCTCGGTCGACTTCCAGGTCGGCACCGGTCGTATGCCGGCCCAGCAGCCGGGCGCCCAGGTCCCGAAGAAGAAGGTCATCTACTCGCAGGCTGAGATCGATCAGCTCGCGGCGTACGTTGCCTCTCTCGGTGCCGGCCCGATCACGCCGACCGAGGAGCAGTACAACCCGGCTGGTGCCGACGTCGCCAAGGGTGGCGAGCTGTTCCGCACCAACTGCGCCCAGTGCCACAACTTCACCGGTGAGGGTGGCGCGCTGAGCAACGGCAAGTACGCCCCGAGCCTCGAAGGCGTGAGCCCGAAGCACCTCTACGAGGCCATGCAGACCGGCCCGCAGAACATGCCCTCCTTCCCGGACACGACCATGCCGGAGAAGGAGAAGAAGGACATCATCGCGTACGTCCAGGCCGTCAACAGCGACAAGGCCGACAACCCGGGCGGTCTCAAGCTCGGTGGTCTCGGTCCCGTCAGCGAGGGCCTGTTCGCCTGGATCTTCGGTCTGGGCGCGCTGATCGCAGTTGCCATCTGGGTCGCGGCCCACACCGCTAAGGCCAAGAAGTCATGAGTAGCCAAGAGAATCCAGAAGAGAACCTGCCGGCAGGGCAGGACACCGCGCACGGCGCGGTGAAGGTCGCCGACGACCCGTTCGCCGACCCGGGCCTTCCGCCCCACAAGCCGCGCATCCAGGACATCGACGAGCGGGCCGCCCGCCGGTCCGAGCGCGCGGTCGCCTTCATGTTCACGCTGTCGATGCTGGCCACGATCGGCTTCATCGCGTCGTACGTGATCTTCCCGGTCGACCACATCGTGTACATCTGGCCCTTCGGCCGGGTGTCCTCGCTCAACTTCGCCCTGGGTCTGACCCTCGGCGCGGCCCTCTTCTTCATCGGCGCGGGCGCGGTCCACTGGGCCCGCACCCTGATGTCCGACGTCGAGGTCGCCGACGAGCGTCACCCGATGGAGGCCACGCCCGAGGTCAAGGCGAAGGTCATGGCGGACTTCGCGGCCGGTGCCGCGGAGTCGGGCATGGGCCGCCGCAAGCTCATCCGCAACACGATGTTCGGTGCGCTGGCGCTCGTCCCGCTCTCCGGCGTCATGCTCCTGCGTGACATGGGCCCGCTGCCCGAGAAGAAGCTCCGGACCACCAAGTGGGCCAAGGGCAAGCAGCTCATCAACATGAACACGCACGAGCCGCTGCGTCCCGAGGACGTCGCCGTGGGTTCGCTGACCTTCGCCATGCCCGAGGGCATGTCGGAGCACGACCACGACTTCCAGACCGAGATCGCCAAGGCCGCCCTGATGATCGTCCGGATCCAGCCGGACGACATCAAGGACAAGCGTGAGCTCGAGTGGTCGCACGACGGTGTCGTCGCCTTCTCGAAGATCTGCACCCACGTCGGTTGCCCGATCTCCCTGTACGAGCAGCAGACGCACCACGTGCTCTGCCCGTGCCACCAGTCCACCTTCGACCTCTCCGACGGCGCCCGCGTCATCTTCGGCCCGGCCGGCCACGCCCTCCCGCAGCTGCGGATCGGCGTGAACGACAAGGGCTTCCTCGAGGCGCTCGGCGACTTCGACGAGCCCGTCGGTCCTGCCTTCTGGGAGCGCGGATGAGCACCGTGACCGCTACGAAGAAAGCCCCCGCCGGTGAGCGGGTGGCCGACTGGGCCGACGGTCGGCTGGGGATCTACACCCTGGCCAAGGCCAACATGCGGAAGATCTTCCCGGACCACTGGTCCTTCATGCTGGGTGAGATCTGCCTCTACAGCTTCCTCATCATCATCCTGACGGGCGTCTATCTGACGATGTTCTTCCACCCGTCGATGAACGAGGTGGAGTACGTCGGACCGTACGTCCCGCTCCAGGGACAGCTGATGTCCGAGGCGTTCAACTCGACCATGCACATCTCCTTCGAGGTGCGCGGTGGTCTGCTCATCCGGCAGATCCACCACTGGGCGGCGCTGATCTTCCTCGCCGGCATGTTCGTGCACATGATGCGCGTCTTCTTCACCGGTGCGTTCCGCAAGCCGCGTGAGATCAACTGGCTGTTCGGCTTCCTGCTGTTCTTCCTGGGCATGTTCACCGGCTTCACCGGTTACTCGCTCCCGGACGACCTGCTCTCCGGCACCGGTGTCCGCTTCATGCAGGGCGCGATCCTGTCCGTGCCGGTCGTCGGCACGTACCTCTCGATGTTCCTGTTCGGCGGCGAGTTCCCCGGCGGCGACTTCGTCGCCCGGTTCTACTCGGCGCACGTGCTGCTGCTCCCCGGCATCATGCTGGGCCTCGTGGTCGCCCACCTCATCCTGGTGTTCGTCCACAAGCACACGCACTTCGCCGGCCCCGGCCGGACGAACAACAACGTCGTCGGCATGCCGCTGCTGCCCGTGTACATGGCGAAGGCCGGAGGCTTCTTCTTCCTGGTCTTCGGCGTCATCGCGGTCATCGCGGCGATCGCCTCGATCAACCCGATCTGGGCGCTCGGCCCGTACCGTCCGGACCAGGTGTCGACCGGCGCCCAGCCCGACTGGTACATGGGCTTCGCCGAGGGTCTGATCCGTGTCATGCCGGGCTGGGAGATCAACCTCTGGGGCCACACGCTGGTCCTGGGCGTGATGATCCCGCTCGCGATCTTCCCGGCGGTCCTCGCCGCGATCGCGGTCTACCCGTTCATCGAGTCCTGGATCACCGGCGACAAGCGCGAGCACCACATCGCGCAGCGCCCGCGCAACGCTCCGACGCGCACCGCCTTCGGTGTCGCCTGGATCACCGCGTACATGATCATGCTCGTGGGTGGTGGAAACGACCTCTGGGCGACCCACTTCCACCTGTCGATCAACTCGATCACCTGGTTCGTGCGGATCTTCTTCTTCGTCGGCCCGGTCATCGCGTTCATCGCGACGAAGCGGATCTGCCTCGGCCTCCAGCGCCGCGACAAGGACAAGGTGCTGCACGGCCGCGAGTCGGGCATCATCAAGCGCCTGCCGCACGGTGAGTTCGTCGAGGTCCACGAGCCGCTCAGCCAGGGCGAGCTGCACCGCCTCACGGCGCACGAGCAGTACGCGGCCGCGGAGCTCCCGCCGGCCGTCGACGAGAACGGTGTCGAGCGCAAGGTCGGCCGCCTGGAGAAGCTCCGGGTCAAGCTGAACAAGGGCTACTACGGCGACGACAACCAGATCGCCAAGCCCACCGCCGAGGAGTACAAGGCGATCCAGGACGGCCACGGCCACCACTGATCACCTGACCTTCCTCCGACCCAGGTCGCCACGCTGAGGAGCCCCGTCCATTCGATGGACGGGGCTCTTCGCCGTCCCCGGGGATCGATAGGGTGGGTCCGGTACCCGTCACGATCATCAGGAGCTGCCATGAGCGCTGCGACCCCCGCTGGAGGACCCACGTCGGCGGGCCGCTCCTGGCCCGTCGTCCTCGACGGTCTGCTGACCGGACGCGACCAGAGCGCCGACGACACCGCGTGGGCGATGGACCGCATCCTGCGGGGCGAGGCCACCGACGCCCAGATCGCCGGCTTCGTCGTGGCGCTCCGGGCCAAGGGCGAGACCGTCGACGAGATCACCGGTCTCGTCCGGACGATGTACGAGCACGCCAACACGATCGAGGTGCCGGGGCCGTCCGTCGACATCGTCGGCACCGGCGGCGACGGCGCCAAGACCGTCAACATCTCGACCATGTCGGCGATCGTGGTCGCGGGCACCGGCGCCAAGGTCGTCAAGCACGGCAACCGCGCCGCCTCGTCCGCCTCCGGCGCCTCCGACGTCCTGGAGAAGCTCGGCGTCAACCTGGAGCTGACCCCGAAGCGCGTGGCCGAGGTCGCCGAGGAGGCCGGGATCACCTTCTGCTTCGCCGTGAAGTTCCACCCGGCGCTGCGGCACGTGGCCATGGCCCGCAAGGAACTCGGCATCCGGACCGTCTTCAACTTCCTCGGCCCGCTCACCAACCCGGCCCGGGTCCGCGCCCAGGCGACCGGCGTCGCCGACGCGCGCATGGCCCCCATCGTCGCCGGCGTGCTCGCCGGGCGCGGCTCCTCCGCGCTGGTCTTCCGCGGCGACGACGGCCTCGACGAGCTGACCACGACCGCCACCTCCCGGGTGTGGATCGTGCGCGACGGGGCCGTCCGCGAGGAGGCCTTCGACCCGCGAGAGGTCGGCATCCCGATCGTCCCGGTCGACGCGCTGCGCGGCGCGGACGCCTCGTACAACGCCGACGTGGCCCGCCGGCTGCTCGCGGGGGAGACCGGTCCGGTACGGGACGCGGTGCTGCTCAACGCGGCGGCGGCGCTCGTCGCCCTGGAGCCGACCGGCGCCACCCTCGCGGAGCAGCTGTCCGCGGGGATCGCGAAGGCGGCCGAGTCGATCGACTCCGGTGCGGCCCGCCGCACCCTGGAGCGCTGGATCGAGGTCAGCAACAGCTAGTCCACGACACGCGGCCCCGTCCGGCATGCGGACGGGGTTGCGCGTGGGCGATCCACTGAACTACGTTCTGTGCCAGGTCATGAGTGACAGTCCTCAAGCCCCGGCTGACTGTCCGGCAACCCTCCGTCCGTGGCGGGGTGCCCCGGGTGAAGACCAGGTCGCACGGCAGAAGCCCTGCGGCAAGCGCGGACCCCTGCGTCTCACCTTGGGGTCCTTGGTCCTCTAGGGAGCGGTGTCTCGTGAGCAAGCGAATGCGCTAGGGCCTGTCCGGCCCCTTTCTCCACCCTTCACCCGTGTGCGGCACCCCTGTGCCTTCGCGCTGCCCCACGGGATCCTCACGCCCTTTCGCGCCCCTTTTATGCCGGGAGACACCGCTATGTCCGCATGCTCGAACGCCGCCGCCCTCGCCTCCGCCGTCGAGACCGCCTCCGCCGAGTCCGCCGACCCCTGCTGCGCCGCCCCGCTCCCGGTCCTCGGCCGGGACGTCACCGTCCCGCTCGTCACCGGCGGCGAAGTGACCTACGCGGCCCTCGACTACGCGGCCAGCGCCCCGGCCCTCCAGCGCGTGTGGGACGACGTCGCGGCGTACGCCCCGTACTACGGCAGCGTCCACCGCGGTGCCGGGTACCTCTCCCAGCTCTCCACCGACCTCTTCGAGAACAGCCGCGAGACCGTCGCCGAGTTCCTCGACTGCCGCCCCGGCGACCAGGTCGTCTTCACCCGCTCCACCACCGACTCGCTCAACCTGCTCGCCCGGACGATCCCCGCCGACTGCGAGGTCTTCGTCTTCGAGACCGAGCACCACGCCTCGCTGCTGCCCTGGCAGGACGCCCGCGTCACCTACCTCAACGCGCCGCGCACCCCGGCCCAGGCCGTCGAGACCCTGGAGCTCGCCCTCGCCGGCCGCACGGTGACGATTGACGGGGGCTACGGCCCGGCCCTGGTCTGCGTCACCGGCGCCTCGAACGTCACCGGCGAGCTGTGGCCGGTGAAGGAGCTCGCCGCCGCCGCCCACGCGCACGGCGCCCGGATCGTCCTCGACGCCGCCCAGCTCGCGCCCCACCACCCGGTCTCCGTCAAGGAGTTGGACGTGGACTGGGTCGCCTTCTCGGGCCACAAGCTGTACGCGCCCTTCGGCTCCGGCGTCCTCGCCGGCCGCGCCGACTGGCTCCAGGAGGCCGAGCCCTACCTCGCCGGCGGCGGGGCCTCCCGCAAGGTCTCCCGCCGGGCCGACGGCGGCGTCGACGTCGAGTGGCACACCACCGCCGCCCGCCACGAGGCCGGCTCCCCGAACGTCATCGGCGTCTACTCCATCGCCTCCGCCTGCAAGGCGCTCACCGAGGCCGGCTTCGAGGGCCTCGTCGCCCGCGAGCAGCACCTCATCGCGAAGGTCCGCGCGGGTCTCGCCGAGGTCCCCGAGGTGAAGGTCCTCTCCCTCTTCGGTGACGACGCCCCCCGCGTCGGCGTCATCTCCTTCGTCGTCGAGGGCTGGAACAGCTCCCACTTCGCCGCCGCGCTCTCCGCCGAGTACGGCATCGGCGTCCGCGACGGCCTCTTCTGCGCCCACCCGCTCGTCCGCACCCTGCTCGGCAGCGACCCGGGGACCCAGGGCGAGTGCGGCGCACCCGAGGCGGCCCCCGGCGAGCGCTCCCTCAACGCCATCCGGGTGAGCTTCGGCGCCGGTACGCCGGACGAGCACGTGGAGCGGTTCGTCGGCGCCGTGAAGGAGCTCGTCCGGGACGGCGCCCAGTGGAAGTACCGCACCGAGGACGGCCGCTGCGTCCCGGACCGCGGCTGACCACTCACTCGTACGGGTGAAGGGGGCCTCCCGGTCGGGAGACCCCCTTCAGCCGTGACGCGTGCGCGTCCGGGAACGTCCTAGGACTCCAGCCCGATGGCGAAGGCCGCCTCCAGGTCGTGCTGGGAGTACGTGCGGAACGCCACGTGCGTGTCCGTGGCCTCGACGCCCGGGATCTTGCTGATGCTGCCGGGGATGACGTCCGCCAGGTCGTCGTGGCGCGACACCCGGACCATGGCGATCAGGTCGTAGGTCCCGGTGACCGAGAAGACCTCGCTGACGCTGTCGAGCGCGGCGATGGACTCGGCGATCTCGGGGATGCGGTCCACGCTGGTCTTGATGAGCACGATCGCGGTGATCACGGCTGGCTGTCTCCCTCGGTCGCCGCGGCTGGTGTCCTCACTCTAGCCCCACGCCGGAAACGGCCCCACGCGTAGAGGAAGCCGACGCAGAAGCCCACCACGTGGGCCAGATAGGCGACCCCGGGGCCGGGACCCGCGGCCCGCGCCGCCAGCCACTGGAGCACGAACCAGAAGATCAGCACGATCCAGGCGGGGAAGCGCAGAGGCAGGAAGAAGAGGAAGGGGAAGAGGCTCGTCACCCGGGACCGGGGGAAGAGGAAGAGGAAGGCCCCGAGCACCCCGGAGATGGCCCCGGAGGCCCCGACGAGCGTCTGCTCGCTGTTCGCGTGCGCCACCGCGTACCCGAGCAGGGCGACATAGCCCGTGCCCAGGTAGAAGAGGGCGAACTCGACCGGACCCATGCGCTCCTCGGCCATCGCGCCGAAGACGTACAGGAAGAGCATGTTCCCCAGCAGGTGCAGCCAGCTGCCGTGGACGAAGAGCGCGGTGAACGGGGTGAGCAGGGCGCCCGGCACGCCCGCCGTCAGCTCCGCCGGGATGACGCCCCAGCGGCGGAAGTACGCGCTCTGCGCCGCCAGCAGCTCGTCGCCCGTGCCGTACACCGGGTTGAGCCCGGAGACCGGGCCGGTCACGAAGAGCAGGCAGCAGGCGGCGATGAGGCAGTACGTCACCGTGGGGCCGCCGCGCGCGCCGCGCCAGGCGCCGAGGGCCGCTGCTCGCCAGTCGATCACGGACAGATCATCGCGTACCGGGGCCGAAGTGGACAGAGTGCCTCGCCGTCAACCGGAGCGCCGGGAGGCCGTAGGGTAACGGGCAGTACGACAGCGGTTCGACGGCGCACCGCGGCTCCCGCACCTGGCACGACACCGACAGGAAGAAGGACGGACCGATGACGACGGTTCCCCTGCCGACCGACGAGACCCGCTGGCGCTGCACGCTCTGCGGCAATCTGACCCGCTTCGACGTGACCCGCTCGTCCAAGGTCGTCGAGTACGTCCATCTGGACCTCGCGGGCGACCCGACGGTCGAGGAGCGGCAGGTGGTCAGTGAGACCATCGAGTCGGTCCGCTGCCGCTGGTGCAACGCGGTGGACCAGATCGAACTGGTGGACAGGCCGGGCGCCGCTTCCTGAGGACGGCGCGGACGACATAGGGGTGACGGATCGTGGAGCAGCCCGCGCACGGTGGTGAACCGGCCGGCGCGGCAGGTGACGCTGCCGAGACGCTCGACCACCCACTGACGGAAGGTGTACGTCGGCGGGTCGTCGCGCTGGTCGCCGACGCCTTCGGCGGCCTGACCGTCGCGGAGCTTCCGCCACCCCTGCGGCAGTACGCCCGCTTCACCGCCAGTCGCCGCGCCAAGTTCGCCGGGAACGCCATGGCGGCGGCCCTGGAGAGCGACCCGCTGTTCCGGCAGCGGATCGGCGAGCGGTTCAAGCAGTCGGAGCCCGAACTCGCCGGGGCCGTCGAGTCCGGCACCCCGCCTGCCGCCGCCGACCCGGTCGACATCGCCGCCGCGGCCTACGTGCTGCGGCCGGCCGGCTGGGTCAAGCTCGTCGCCGCCGCGGGCGAGGAGGCCCTGCGGGCGGACGCCGAGCGGGCCGACGAGGCCGGCCGGCGCGAGCTGGAGCGGCTGCGCGAGGAGTTGACGGCCGCTCAGGAGCGCGCCAGGAGCGAGGCCGAGCAGCTCCGGCGCGACCTGGAGGCGGCCCGCAAGGAAGCGGAATCGCTTCACCGCAAGCTGCGCAGCGCCCAGAGCGACGTGAAGCGCGGGGAGGCGGCGCTCCGCCGCGTCCAGGGCGAGATCGACGCCGCGAAGGCGGAGGCCGCCGCGCAGGTCTCGTCCGCCGAGAGCGAGAGCCGCCGCCTCAAGGCGCGGCTCGGCGAGGTCGAGGCGGCGCTCGAGGCGAGCCGCAGGTCGGCCCGCGAGGGCCGCTCGATGGAGGACATGCGGCTGCGGCTGCTCCTCGACACGGTCCTCGACGCGGCCCAGGGGCTGCGCCGCGAACTGGCGCTGCCGCCCGTCTCGACGCACCCGGCCGACACCGTGGACGCGGTGGAGCCGGGCCGGATGTCGCCGAAGGACATCGCGGCGCGCGCGCTGTCCGAGACCGACCCGGCCCTCCTCGACCAGCTCCTCGAACTGCCCCAGGCGCACCTGGTCGTCGACGGCTACAACGTCACCAAGACCGGTTATCCGACGATGCCGTTGGAGAAGCAGCGGCTGCGGCTGCTCGGCGGCCTCTCGGCCCTCGCGGCCCGGTCGGGCGCCGAGGTCACCTGCGTCTTCGACGGGGCGGAGCTCGCGGCGCCGGTGCTGCTCGCGCCGCCGCGCGGGGTGCGGGTGCTGTTCTCCAAGCCCGGTGTCACGGCGGACGAGTTGATCCGCCAGCTGGTGCGGGCCGAGCCGCCCGGCCGTCCGGTGGTGGTGGTCTCCACCGACCGCGAGGTGGCCGACGGCGTGGCGAAGGCCGGTGCGCGGCCCGTCGCGTCCGCCTTGTTGCTGAAGCGGCTTTCGCGCCTCTCGTAACCCCTGCGCGTTATGCCCGAATTCTGGACGGCAGACCGTCAAGAGGCCATCACGGCCCGTGTGATGTGGGTAAACAAAGTGGCGTCCGAGCGATATTTTTGCCGGTGGGATTTGAACTGATCACAGCTTGGTCACTAGGGTCGGGGTTCGAACCTTCGCGCGGTAGTTCACCCATCCGGGGTGGCGGCGGAGGAACCGCCTGCCCTTCACCGGTTGGGCGGCTCTGAGGAAGAAGGAGCTCGCCTTCGTGGCGTCCCACCGTCGACCCAAGCAGCCGAGCCGCACCCGCGTGACCGTGCTCACCGCGACCGCGGCCGCCGCCGTCGCGCTCTCCGCCCAGTCGGGCGCCCAGGCGGCTCCCAAGCCGAAGATCGACGAGGTCAAGGCCAAGGTCGACGCGCTGCACCACGAGGCCGAGGAGGCCACGGAGCAGTACAACCTCGCCGACGAGCGCCGGGGCAAGCTCCAGAAGGAGATCGGCGAGCTCCAGGACAAGGTGGCCCGCGGTCAGCAGGAGCTCAACACCCTGCGCGACCAGATCGGTTCGGTCGCCAGCGCCCAGTACCGCTCCGGCGGCATCGACCCGGCGATCCAGCTCTTCCTCTCCGCCGACCCGGACACCTACCTCGACAAGGCGTCCGCGATCGACCAGCTGAGCGCCCAGCAGGCCGACGTGCTCACCTCGATCCAGGCCAAGCAGCGGACCCTCGCCCAGCAGCGCGCCGAGGCGACCACGAAGCTGTCCGACCTCGAGGACGTCACCAAGACGCTCGGCGAGAAGAAGAAGAAGTACCAGGGCAAGCTGGCCGACGCCCGCGCCCTCCTCAACACCCTGACCGCCGAGGAGCGCGCCCGCCTCGCGGCCCAGGAGCGCGAGAAGGAGCAGCGCGCCAGCCGCGCCGCCGCCTCCCGCGTCGACCTCGGCAACGAGGCCCCGGCCTCCGGCTTCGGCGCGATGGCGCTGAGCGCCGCCGCCACCCAGCTCGGCAAGCCGTACGTCTCCGGCGCAGAGGGCCCCAACTCGTACGACTGCTCCGGTCTGACGATGTGGGCCTACCGCCAGGCCGGCGTCCGTCTCACCCGCACCACCTACACCCAGCAGAACGACGGCGTGAAGATCGGCCGCAGCCAGCTCCGGCCCGGTGACCTGGTCTTCTTCAACGGCCTCTCGCACGTGGGTCTGTACGCGGGCAACAACACGATCCTGCACGCCCCCAAGCCGGGCGCCGTCGTCCGCTACGAGTCCATGAGCTACATGGGCACCTTCCAGTTCGGTGTCCGCATCGGCGGCTGACCCCGCCACGACCCGCTCCGGCATGCCCCCCAATCGGGTGGTTTGCCGGGCCACTGACTGACCTGACGCCCCGCCGGTGACCTGTGTTCTCCGGCGGGGCGTCACTTTGTGTGTCCATCGGCTTCGTTGGAGACGGCGTGCTCAGCGGCTAACGTCTGGCCCTCCAGTCCCCGTCGAGCCGAACGGAGCGCGATTAGTGGCGTCCCACCGCCGACCCGCGAGGGTCACCGTCCTGACCGCCGCCGCCGCGGCCACCGCGGCCGCGTCCCTGGGGGCCGTCCCCGCGAGCGCCGACCCGGGGACCTCCTCCGCGGCCACCCGCGCCACGGTCGACCGCCTCTTCGAGGAGGCCGAGAAGGCCACCGAGGGTTACAACCAGGCCGACGAGAAGGCGGACCGGCTGCGCCGGACGGTCACCCGGGCGCAGGACGGACTCGCCCGCGGCCAGGAGCGCATCAACCGCATGCGCGGCGCCCTCGGCTCCGTCGCCGGGGCCCAGTACCGCTCCGGCGGCATCGACCCCGCCCTCGCGCTGCTGCTCTCCTCCGACCCCGACAGCTACCTCGACCGCGCCTCCGCCCTCGACCGCGTCACCGCGCGGCAGAGCGCCGCGCTCGGCGAACTCCGGCGCGAGCAGCGGCGCCTCGACCAGAAGCGCGAGGAGGGCCGGATCGCCCTCGCCGAGCTGGAGCGCAGCCGGACCGAGGTCGCCCGCCACAAGCGGACCGTCGAGCGGAAGCTCGCCGCGGCCCGCCGCCTGCTCGCCTCCCTCACCGTCCAGGAGCGCGCCGACTACGACCGGTCCTCCCGCTCCGGCGGCCGTGACGAGGAGATGCCGCCGCTCGGCGACCTCGGCCCCGCCTCCTCGCGGGCCTCCGCCGCCGTCATCGCGGCGCGCAGCCAGATCGGCAAGCCGTACGTGTGGGGGGCGACCGGGCCCTCAGGCTTCGACTGCTCGGGCCTCATGGTCTGGTCGTACCGGCAGGCCGGGATCAGCCTGCCGCGCACCTCGGCGGCGCAGCGCGCGGCCGGCCGGCAGGTGCCGCTCTCCCAGGCGCAGCCCGGAGACCTCGTCACGTACCGCGGCGACGCGAGCCACGTCGGCATCTACGCGGGCAACGGCCAGGTCATCCACGCCCCCTACCCGGGCGCGCGGGTCCGCTACGACCCGGTGAACATGATGTCGAACGTGACGGTGACCCGGGTCTGAGTCCTCGGGCGGCGGCCCCGCGCCGTCCCCCCGTACGATCGGGGGCGTGGCGGACCAGGGGAGCGGAGCGGTGCGCGGCGGCGGCGCCTGCCTCCTCGCCGCGCTCCTCGCCCTCGGCGGCTGCGCGGCGCCGCCCGAGTCCGGCCCGGCGCACGACGAGGTCCAGGAACTCCTGGACCGGCACGCCGAGGCGCTCCTCGACCGGGACGAGCCCGGCTACCTCGCCGACCTCGACCCGGCCCTCGCGCCCGCCGCGCGCACCGAGTTCGACCGGCTCGCGGAGGTCCCGCTCGGCGGGGTGCGCTACCGCGTCACCGACGTCGACATGGCCGGCGAGGGCCGGGCCACCGCCACCGCCGAGCTCGGCTACCGCATCAAGGGGTACGACTCCGGGCCCTCGACCACCGAGCGGGTCATCGGCCTCACCGAGCGGGACGGCCGCTGGTACGTCACCGCCGACCGCCCCGCCGAGGGCGCCCCGGAGCAGCTCTGGCAGCAGGGCCGCGTGGAGACGGTGACCGGCGCCCGCAGCCTCGTCCTCGGGGTGGGGCAGAGCACGGAGCGGCTGCGCGAGATCGCGGCGGCCGCGGACCGGGCCGTGCCCGCGGTCGGCGAGGCCTGGGACGGGAACTGGGCGGGCCGGATCGTGGTCCTCGTCCCCGAGTCGGTCGACGCGATGGGGCGGCTCCTCGGCGGGCCCGCCGCCTCCTACCGGGGCATCGCGGCCGTGACGACCGGTCAGCTGGGCGGCGGCCCGAAGGCCCCCGCCGACCGCGTGATCGTGAACCCGGACGCGTACGGGACGCTCGGCCCCTTCGGCCGGCAGCTGGTCCTCACCCACGAGACCACCCACGTCGCGACCCGCGTCCAGACGACGAGGGCCACCCCGGTCTGGCTCTCGGAGGGCTTCGCCGACCACGTCGCCTACCGGGACAGCGGCCGCACCCCGGCCCAGGCGGCCCCCGAGCTGCGCCGCGCGGTCCGCGCGGGCGACGCGCCCGCCGCCCTGCCGGAGGACGGCGCCTTCGCCTTCGGCGGCGACGCGGACGCGCTGGCGCGCGCGTACGAGAGCGGCTGGCTCGCCTGCGAGATGGTCGCGGACCGCTGGGGCGAGGAGGAACTGGCCGCCTTCTACCGGGCGGTGGGCGCGCACCCGGCCCGGGAGGGGGCGCTGGAGAAGGCCCTCCACGACGTGCTGGGCACGACGCCGGAGCGGTTCACGGCGGACTGGCGGTCGTACGTCCGGGACCGGCTGGGCTAGGGGTGTCCTGCCGGTCAGCCGGACAGGCCCTGACCGGCCGCGGCGGCCCGCGCGTCCAGTTCCGCCAGGGCCTCCGTCAGCCAGGCCTTCTCCGCCGTGCCCGTCGCGCGTGCGATCCGCAGCATGCCCTGCCGGAAGAGGTCGGGTTCCCGCTCGGCGCGGACCGGTGTCCCGTCCTCGTAGAAGAAGCTGGCCGGGGCGTTCAGGAACTCCTGCCGGCGGCGGAGCACGGCGGCCTGGTCGGCCGGGTCCGGGAGGTGGCCGAGGAAGGCGAGCAGGGTGAAGAAGCGCTGGCCGTCGGTGATCTCGGCCTCCTTGGGGGAGCGCAGCCGGGCGAGGAGCTCCGAGCGGCCCTCCGGGCTGAGTGACAGGGTGCGGCGGGGGGCGGCGCTCGTGCCCGGCTCCACGCGGCTGTCCAGCAGGCCGTTCTTCACGAGACGGGCGATCGCCGGGTAGAGCGCCCCGTCGCTGACGGGGCGGACGTGGCCGCTGAGGCCGTGGATGCGTTCCTTCAGCTCGTACCCGTGCAGCGGCTTCTCGTAGAGGAAGCCGAGGATCGACAGCTCCAGCATCCGGCAGCCTTCCTTCGCGCTTGTCGTGGGGCCGATCGGCATGCTACCTCTTTTCGAGGTGCCTCGAATCGAGGTACATCGAGAAGGGGTATGGGGGCGTCATGGCAGCAGGACGGCAGCACCGTCGCGTACTCGTCCGGCTCGCCGGGCCCGTCTACCTCGAACTCCTCGCCGGGGTCGCCGCCGGGATCATCAACATGCTCTGGGTCGCCCGCCTCGGCGGGGACGCCGTCGCCGCCGTCGCCCTCGCCGGGAACGTCGAGAACCTCCTGCTCGGCGTCGTCCTCATGGCCGCCTCCGGGACCACCGTCCTCGTCGCCCGCGCCCGCGGAGCCGACGATCCCGGCGCCGTCCGCGCCGCCGTCCGAGGCGGTGCCGTGCTCTGCGCGCTCCTCGTGCCGCCCGTCGCCCTCGGCGGATTCCTGTTCCGCGACCCCCTCGCCGCGCTCCTCCTCGGCGGTCAGGACCACCCCGCCCACGCCCTCGCCACCGCCTACTTCGCGATCTCGCTCCCCGGCACGGCCGTCTTCTTCGCCGTCACCGTCCTCGACGGCGTCCTCAAGGGGACGGGCGACACCCGCACGCCCATGCGGCTCGCCTTCCTCGCCAACGGCCTGATCCTCGTGCTCGACCCGCTCCTCATCCAGGCGTACGGGGTCCGGGGCGCCGCCCTCGCGACGGTGGCCGGCCGCTCCTGCGCCCTCGCCGCCGGGCTGCTCGCACTGCGGCGCACCGCGCTCCTGAGAGCCGCGCGCGCCGCGCGCCCCGCCCTGCCGACGGCCGCCGCGGTGCGCCGTACCGCCGCCACCGGCCTGCCCATGGCGGTCGACTTCACGGTCCGGATGGGCGGGGCGCTCGCGCTCGTCTCCGTCGTCGCCCGCCTCGGCGTCACCGAGATCGCCGCCTACGGCATCGCGACCAAGGCCATGTACGTCGCGACCATGGCGTTCTACGCGGTCCGCCAGGCCGCCTCGATCCACACCGCCCATCTCCTCGGGACGGGGAGCGACGAACGGCGGGCCGTCGCCCGGCAGGCCCTGGGCATCGCCGCCGCCCTCGGAGCGGGCGCCGCCGGGCTGCTGTTCCTGGGTGCGGGGCCGGTCATGCGCGCCTTCGGCGCCGACCCGGACGTGGCCGCCGCGGGCGCGCTCTTCCTGCGCTGCCTCGGCCCCTACCTGCTGCTCATGGCCTGCTTCATCGGAGTCGGCGGGGTCTTCGAGGGCAGTGGCGCGGGCCCGTACCTCGCCCGGATCACCGTCGCCGGCGTCCTCGTGCAGCTACCCCTCGCCTACGCGCTGTCCGGCCTCGGACTGGGCGGGATCTGCCTCGCGACGGCCCTCGCCATGGCGGCGCAGTGCGCGGCCATGGCCGTGCTCCACCGCCGTACCGCGGGCGTCCCTCAGCTGGTGCCGGACAAGGCCTTCTCGCGCTCCGGCTGACGGGCCGACAGGGCGGCGGCGGCCTCGGCGAGGCGGGGCTCGGTGATCGTCTGGCGCCACAGGATCCGGCAGGCGATGACGGCGGCCGCGACGAGCAGGCCGTTGCGGGTGAAGAGGATGGCGATGCCCAGCGGGTCGCTCCGCGTCACGTGCGAGAACCACACCGGGAACTCGAACTGCGTGACGGCCGTCGCCCACACCACCAGGTGGACGGGCTTGCGCATCCGGCTCGACCGGAAGGCGAGGCAGACCGCGCCGAGACCGACCAGCCACAGCATGTACTGGGGGGACAGCACCCGGCTCGTCACCGTGAAGAGCAGCACCGCCACGAAGGCCGCGTCGGCGACGGTCGAGGAGGTGAAGCGGGCCGCCTTGATCCGCCACAGCAGGAGCCAGCCGAAGGCGGCGAAGGTGAGCCCGAGGGCGATCGTCGAGACGGTCGGGACGTGCGGGCCGAGGAACTCGATCGAGCCGTAGTTCATCCGCGGCTCGCCCTCCCAGCCGAAGTGCCGGATCACGTGGAAGACCATCGAGCCCAGCGACTCGACCTCCGTGCCCCGGTCCCGCTGGTAGCCGAGGAAGGCGAGCGCCCCCGGCATCCACAGCACGCACAGCAGCAGCGTGGCCGCCGCCGCGCCCGCCGCCGTCGACCAGGAGCGGAAGGTCGCCCGGCCCTTCCGGGTGCCGGCGAGGATCAGCGCGGGCCAGACCTTCAGCACCGCGCCGAAGCCGGCGAGCGCGCCGAGGACGCGCGGGCTCCGGCCGGCCGCGAGGAGCCCCGCGACCGCGACGGCGGTCACCATCACGTCGTACCGGGCGTACGCGGTCGGGCCGAGCAGCGGGACGCCGGCGAGCCAGATCCAGGCGCCGTTCAGGCTCCGGCCCGCCCGGCGGCCGGTGTACAGGAGCAGTCCGAAGACGACCGCGTCGCAGAGGAAGGCGAGGACGAAGAACGCGGAGGCGTACCCGAGGAACGGCAGCACGGCCGGCGCGAGGATCGCGAGGGCCGCGGCCGGCGGGTACTGCCAGGTCACGTCGTCCAGCGGGTAGGTGCCGGTCCTCAGGACGTCGAACCAGCCCTGGTAGATGTGCGAGACGTCGTACGTGACGTCGGGGCCCGGCACGACCACGACCTTGAACACGCACAGCAGCAGGACGACCCGGGTGAGCGCCCAGAGGCCGACCGGAAGCCGCAGACCGTTGCGTGGACCGTTCCTCACCGCGCCGCCCGTCGTCACTGTCGCGTCCTGATCCTGTCGGTCCGCTCGCGCGGAGAGTGGTCGTGCGGGTGGTGGGTGCCATCGCGTCCCGGGACCTGCCATCGCGTACTGTCGGCCACGATGCACAAGACCCTGATCGTAACCAACGACTTCCCGCCACGCCCCGGCGGAATCCAGGCCTTCCTGCACAACATGGCGCTGCGCCTGGATCCCGACCGGATCGTCGTCTACGCCTCCACGTGGAAGCACAGCCGCGAAGGGGTCGAGGCGACGGCCCGGTTCGACGCCGAGCAGCCTTTCACGGTTGTCCGCGATCGCACCACCATGCTGCTGCCCACGCCCCGGGTCACCGCCCGCGCCACCGCGCTCCTGCGCGAGCACGGCTGCGAGTCCGTCTGGTTCGGCGCGGCGGCGCCGCTCGGGCTGATGGGCCCCGCGCTGCGGAAGGCCGGAGCGAAGCGGATCGTCGCCACCACGCACGGGCACGAGGCCGGCTGGGCCCAGCTCCCCGCCGCCCGGCAGCTCCTGCGCCGGATCGGCGAGGGCACGGACACGCTCACCTACCTCGGCGAGTACACCCGCTCCCGGATCGCGGGCGCCCTCACCCCGGCCGCCGCCGGCCGCATGGTCCAGCTGCCGCCGGGCGTCGACGAGAAGACCTTCCACCCCGCGTCCGGCGGCGACGAGGTCCGTGCCCGCCTCGGGCTCACGGACCGGCCCGTCGTCGTCTGCGTCTCCCGGCTCGTCCCGCGCAAGGGCCAGGACACCCTGATCAGGGCCATGCCGCGGATCCTGCGCCAGGTCCCCGACGCGGTCCTCCTGATCGTCGGCGGCGGACCGTACGAGAAGGACCTGCACCGCCTCGCCGCCGAGACCGGCGTGGCCGGGTCGGTACGGTTCACCGGCGCCGTCCCCTGGGGCGAGCTTCCCGCCCACTACGGCGCGGGCGACGTCTTCGCCATGCCCTGCCGCACCCGGCGCGGCGGCCTCGACGTCGAGGGCCTCGGCATCGTCTACCTGGAGGCCTCCGCCACCGGGCTCCCCGTCGTCGCCGGGGACTCCGGCGGCGCCCCCGACGCCGTCCTCGACGGCGAGACCGGCTGGGTCGTCCGCGGCGAGTCCGCCGAGGACACCGCCGACCGCGTCACCACCCTGCTGCTCGACCCCGAGCTCCGCGCCCGCATGGGCGCGCGGGGCCGGGAGTGGGTCGAGGAGAAGTGGCGCTGGGACCTGCTGGCGGAGCGGCTGCGCGAGCTGCTCTGACGGGGGACCGGTGACCTACGGCGAAGGGCCCGGGCGCGTCTCCGCACCCGGGCCCCTTCGCCGTACCCACCGCTACGAGTAGATCGCCTCGATCTCGTCCGCGAAGTCCTTCGCCACCACGTTCCGCTTCAGCTTCAGGGACGGGGTGATGTGGCCCGCCTCCTCCGTGAACTGGGCCGGCAGGATGCGGAACTTGCGGACCGACTCCGCCTTGGAGACCGCCGCGTTGCCGTCGTCGATCGCCCGCTGCACCTCGGCGACGAGCTCCGCGTCCTCGCGCAGCGAGGCCGCCGTCGAACCGGCCGGCTTGCCGTGCTCCGCCGCCCAGCGGCCGAGGAACTCCTCGTCGATGGTGACCAGCGCGCCGACGAACGGACGGCCGTCGCCGACCACCATGCACTCCGCGACGAGCGCGTGCGCCCGGATCCGGTCCTCGATGACCGCCGGGGCGACGTTCTTGCCGCCCGCCGTCACCAGGATCTCCTTCTTGCGGCCGGTGATCGCGAGGTAGCCGTCCTCGTCGAGGGTGCCGATGTCACCCGTGTGGAACCAGCCGTCGGCGAGCGCCTCGGCGGTCGCCGCGGGGTTGTTCCAGTACTCCGTGAAGATGTGCTCGCCGTGCAGCAGCACCTCGCCGTCGTCGGCGATCCGCACCACCGAGCCCGGCAGCGGCTGCCCGACCGTGCCGATCTTCTGGCGGTCCCACGGGTTGAAGGCGGTCGCCGCGCACGACTCCGTCAGGCCGTAGCCCTCCAGGACCGTGAAGCCGATGCCGCGGAAGAAGTGACCGAGCCGCTCGCCCAGCGGGGCGCCGCCGGAGATCGCGAACTCGCCGCGCCCGCCGAGCACCGCCCGCAGCTTGCCGTAGACCAGCTTGTCGAAGAGCTTGTGCTTCAGCTTGAGACCGAGGGACGGGCCCTCGGGGGTGCCGATCGCCCGGCTGTACGCGATGGCCGTGTGCGCGGCCTTGTCGAAGATCTTGCCCTTGCCGTCGGCCTGCGCCTTCGCCCGCGCCGAGTTGTAGACCTTCTCGAAGACGCGCGGCACGCCGAGGATCAGCGTCGGCCGGAACGAGGCCAGCTCGTCGGTGAGGTTCTTGATGTCCGGTACGCAGCCCAGCCGGATCGGCGCCATGATCGACGCGACCTCGACGAGCCGCCCGAAGACGTGCGCGGCCGGCAGGAAGAGCAGGACCGAGCACTCGCCGGTACGGAACAGGGGCTTGAGTCGCGCCACCACGTTGCCGCACTCGGCGAAGAAGGCCCGGTGGGTCAGGACGCAGCCCTTGGGGCGGCCGGTCGTGCCCGAGGTGTAGACGATCGTCGCCGGGTCGTCCGCGTTCGCCGCCGACATGCGCGCGTCGAGCAGCTCGTCCGTGACGTCCGCGCCCTCGGCGGTGAGGCGCGCGACCGCGTCGGCCTCGATCTGCCGGACGCCCTTGAGTGCCGGCAGCTGACCGCGGACCGACTCGACCGAGGCCTCGTGGGCGGCGCTCTCCACGAGCGCGAGGGCGGCGCCCGAGTCGCCGAGGATCCACTGGATCTGCTCCGGCGAGCTGGTCTCGTACACCGGCACGGTCACGCCGCCGGCGCTCCAGATCGCGAAGTCGAGGAGGACCCACTCGTAGCGGGTGCGGGAGAGCAGCGCGACCCGGTCGCCGGGCTCGATGCCCGCGGCGATCAGCCCCTTGGCGACACCGCGGACCTCGGCGAGGAACTGCGTGGCGGTGACGTCCGTCCAGACGCCGTCGACCTTGCGGCCCATCACGGCCACGTCTGGGTGCTGGGAGGCGTTGCGGCGGATGAGATCCGTCAGGTTGCCGTCCGTGGGGACCTCGTACAGGGCCGGAAGGCTGAACTCGCGCAAGACTGCTGCTCCTCATCGGGCGCCGGCGCCACGGCTCTGTGTGATGCGCCGGACTTGTCCATGATCGGGCAGGTGCTCAGTGGGGGTGAGCACGACTGGACCGACCGGACGTTACCCATCGGTAGATGGTTCCGATAGGGGGTCCCGGCCAGATGTTCCGTGCGTCACACATGCGTGACGGCTCTCAGCGCACAGTAATCCACAGGTTTCCCGACTCGGAAGTAACCGCAGGTGACACCCCCTAGGGTGGGCCCATGCGAGTCCATGTGGTCAGTGACGTGCACGGCAACGCCGGAGACCTCGCCGCGGCGGGGGAGGGCGCCGACGCCCTCATATGCCTCGGGGACCTGGTCCTCTTCCTCGACTACGCCGACCACAGCCGCGGGATCTTCCCCGACCTCTTCGGCGTCGAGAACGCCGACCTGATCGTGGAACTGCGCACCGCCCGCCGCTTCGACGAGGCCCGCGACCTGGGCCGTCGCCTCTGGGCCGAGCTCGACGTCGACCGCGACACCGCCATCGAGGCCGCCGTCCGCCGCCAGTACGCCGAGATGTTCGCCGCCTTCCCCGCCCCCACGTACGCCACCTACGGCAACGTCGACATCCCCCGCCTCTGGCCCGAGTACGCCCGCCCCGGCACCACCGTCCTCGACGGACAGCGCGTCGAGCTCGGCGGCCTCACCTTCGGCTTCGTCGGCGGCGGCCTGCAGACCCCGATGCGCACCCCGTTCGAGATCCCGGACGAGGAGTACGCCGCCAAGGTCGAGGCCCTCGGCGACGTCGACGTCCTCTGCACCCACATCCCGCCGGACGTCCCCGAGCTCACCTACGACACCGTCGCCCGCCGCTTCGAGCGCGGCAGCCGCGCCCTCCTCGACGCGATCCGGCGGACCCGGCCCCGGTACGCCCTCTTCGGCCACGTCCACCAGCCGCTCGCCCGGCGGATGCGGATCGGCGCCACCGAGTGCGTCAACGTCGGCCACTTCGCCTCGACCGGCCGGCCCTTCGCCCTGGAGTGGTGACGGGCGCGAGGGCGCGGCGCGATAGCCTTCCGTAGGCACGCCTGTGCCCTTTCCCTTCCCGCCGGACCGCACGTGGAGGAGCCACCGCGATGGCCGAACACACCAGCTCGAGCATCACCATCGAGGCGGCGCCGGCCGACGTCATGGGTGTGATCGCCGACTTCGCCCGCTACCCCGACTGGACGGGCGAGGTGAAGGAGGCCGAGGTCCTGGAGAAGGACGCGGCCGGCCGCGCCGAGAAGGTCCGGCTGCTGCTCGACGCGGGCGCCATCAAGGACGACCACGTCCTCGCGTACACCTGGACCGGCTCCGACGAGGTCAGCTGGACCCTGGTCAAGTCCCAGATGCTCCGCTCCCTCGACGGCTCCTACAAGCTCGCCGACCTGGGCGGCAACCGCACCGAGGTCACCTACCAGCTGACCGTCGACGTCAAGATCCCCATGCTCGGCATGATCAAGCGCAAGGCCGAGAAGGTCATCATCGACCGCGCCCTCGCCGGTCTGAAGAAGCGCGTCGAATCCGGCGTCTGACCGGCCCTGGGACGGTCCGGCGGGCGGCGGTAACGTCCTCCGCATGGAGATCATCCTTGTCACCGGCCCCGGCGGCGCCGGACGCACCACCGTCGCCGCCGCCACCGCCCTCGCCGAGGCACGCGCGGGGCGGCGGGCGCTGCTGGTCTCCGAGGAGGCCGACCCCGCCCTCGCGGGCGACGGCCTGACCCTGCTGCGACCCGAACCCGCCGCCGACTTCCGGCGCGAGTTCCTCGCCCTCCAGGCCCGCTCCGGCGCCGCCCTCGACCTGCTCGGGGCCGCGCCCTTCGAGGAGGCCGAGCTCACCGAGCTCCCCGGCAGCCGTCCGTTCGCCCTGCTCAGGGCCCTCCGCGACGCCGCCGCCGGACCGCACGACCTCGCCGTCGTCGACCTGCCCCCGCTCCCCGAGGCGCTCGCCCTGCTCGCCCTGCCCGAGCAGCTCCGCCGCTACCTGCGCCGCCTCCTGCCCCCCGAGCGGCAGGCCGCCCGCGCCCTGCGCCCCATGCTCGCCCAGCTCGCCGGGGTCCCGATGCCCGCGCAGTGGCTGTACGAGACCACCGCGCGCTGGGAGACCGAACTCGCCGCCGCCCAGGCCGTCGTCGACGCCCCCACCACCCGTGTCCGGCTCGTGCTCGAACCCGGGCCCGCCGCCGCCCGCGCCCTGCGCACCGCCCGGCTCGGCCTCGCCCTCCAGGGCCTCGCCCTCGACTCCGTCGTCGCCAACCGGCTGCTGCCCGGGGACCCCGACGCCACGGCCGACCCCTGGCTCGCCGGGCTCACCGCCCGGCAGCACCGGCACCTCGCGGAGCTCCGTACCGCCGTCGGCGTCGTGCACGAGCTGCCGCACCTCGGCCGGGACCCGCACGGGGCCGACGACCTCGCCCTCCTCGCGCCCGTCCCACCCGCGCCGCGCGAGCCCGGCCCCGTACCCGTCCGCGAGATCGAGGACCGGCGGGCCGAGGACGGCGTCCTCGTCTGGCACATCCCGCTGCCCGGCGCGGTGAAGGAGGAGCTCTCCCTCGTCCGCAGGGGCGACGAACTGCTCCTCGCCGTCGGACCGTTCCGCCGCCACCTCGCCCTGCCGGGAGCCCTGCGCCGCTGCACCGTGAGCGGCGCCGGACTCGTCGACGGGGACCTGCGGGTCCGCTTCACCCCGGACCCGGGACTCTGGCCGCGCACCCCCTGAGGGCGTGTACCGTCGAAGTACCTGCCACGGAGGAGTACGCCATGAGCGAATCGGACGCCTGGGCCCGGGCGTGCGCCGAGGACCTGGAGGCGGAGAAGGCCCGCCGCCGCGCGGAGCGGGGCGCCGAGCCCGGCTCCGCCGCCGAGGAGTTCCGCAAGCTGTTCGACGCCGTCGCCGGGAAGATCACCGAGGGGCTCGGCGGGACCGCCGGACCCCTGCTCGGCCTCGGGGGACAGACCGTCCAGCAGTTCGTCAGCCAGGCGAAGGCCGCCGTCG
This sequence comes from Streptomyces sp. NPDC020807, assembly GCF_040641575.1. Taxonomy (NCBI): domain Bacteria; kingdom Bacillati; phylum Actinomycetota; class Actinomycetes; order Kitasatosporales; family Streptomycetaceae; genus Streptomyces; species Streptomyces sp. NPDC020807. The sequence continues at coordinate 82,041 of NZ_JBFADU010000004.1, read as the reverse complement.
AGCCCGTCATCGAGCGCAACCCGCAGGTCTTCGACCACCTCGCCGCCGCCGGGAGCGAACTCCTCGCCGCCTACCGCTCCGCCGTCGAGGGCCACGAGACCCGCTGGACCCGCGGCGGGACCGTCGAGGAGGACGACCCGCGCCGCGAGGCCGGGGGCGCCCGCCGCGAGGGCTCCGGCGACTCCCGCGAGGACTCCCGAGGCGACTTCGGCGGGGGCTCCCGTGGCGACTCCCGCGAGGACTCCCGCGGAGGCTCCCGGGACGACGACGAGGGCCCCGCGAGCGGCGAGCACATCGACCTTGACTGATCAGTAGCCGCCTCCCCCTCGGGTACGGTGGGCCCTAGCGGGGCTCGACCGAAAACTGAGGGACACATGGGACTCACCATCGGCGTCGACATCGGCGGCACGAAGATCGCGGCCGGCGTGGTCGACGAGGACGGCAAGATCCTCGACACGCACAAGGTGCCCACCCCGCCGACCCCCGAAGGCATCGTCGACGCGATCAGCGCCGCGGTCTCCGAGGCCGGCAAGGGGCACACGATCGAGGCCGTCGGCATCGGTGCCGCCGGCTACGTCGACGACAAGCGCGCCACCGTCCTCTTCGCGCCGAACATCGACTGGCGGCACGAGCCGCTGAAGGACAAGGTCGAGCAGCGCGTCGGCCTCCCCGTCGTCGTGGAGAACGACGCCAACGCGGCGGCCTGGGGCGAGTACAGGTTCGGCGCGGGGCAGGGCCACGAGGACGTCATCTGCATCACCCTCGGCACCGGCCTCGGCGGCGGCATCATCATCGGCAACAAGCTGCGCCGCGGACGCTTCGGCGTCGCCGCCGAGTTCGGCCACATCCGGGTCGTCCCCGACGGCCTGCTCTGCGGCTGCGGCAGCCAGGGCTGCTGGGAGCAGTACGCCTCCGGGCGCGCCCTCGTGCGGTACGCGAAGCAGCGCGCCCTCGCCACCCCCGAGCGGGCGGAGATCCTGCTCGGCCTCGGCGACGGCACCCCCGAGGGCATCGAGGGCCGCCACGTCAGCCAGGCCGCCCGCGCGGGCGACCCGGTCGCCGTCGACTCCTTCCGCGAGCTCGCCCGCTGGGCGGGCGCCGGCCTCGCCGACCTGGCCTCGCTCTTCGACCCGTCGGCGTTCATCGTCGGCGGCGGCGTCTCGGACGAGGGCGACCTCGTCCTCGACCCGATCCGCTCGTCCTTCCGGCGCTGGCTGATCGGCGGCAAGTGGCGTCCGCACGCCCAGGTCCTCGCGGCCCAGCTCGGCAACAAGGCCGGACTGGTCGGCGCGGCGGACCTGGCCCGCCAGGGCTGACGCCCGGCCCGCCCGGCACACGGATACGCCGACCGCCCGTCGCGTCCTCTGGGACCCGGCGGGCGGTCGGCGTATGTTGCCGGACATGGCGATCAGCGAGCTGCCCGAGCTGCCCGACCTGCCCGACCTGCCCGACTCCCGCACCGAGGCCGACGGTTCGGCCGTCCTGAGGGTCCTCAGCTACAACATCCGCTCGATGCGGGACGACGAGGACGCCCTCGCCCGGGTCATCAGGGCGTGCGCGCCGGACGTCGTCTTCGCCCAGGAGGCCCCGCGCTTCTTCCGCTGGCGCAAGCACGCGGCCCGGCTCGCCGCGAAGAGCGAGCTCGTCATGCTGAGCGGCGGCGCCACCGCGGCGGGACCGCTGCTGCTCTGCTCCCTGCGGGCCACCGTGGAGCGCACCGAGGACGTCCTGCTGCCCCGCACCCCGGGCCTGCACCGCCGGGGCCTCGCGACCGCCGTCGTGCGCTTCGCCGGGGCCAGGGTCGGGCTGATCAGCTGCCACCTGAGCCTCGCGAAGGACGAGCGGTACGCCCAGGCCGGCCTGGTCCTCGAACGGGTCGCCGCCCTGGGAACCCCGTACACCCTGGTCGCCGGCGACCTGAACGAGCGCCCCGGCGGCCCGGCCTTCACCCGCCTCGGCACACGGCTGCGGGACGGCTGGACGGAACGCCCCTGGGGCGGCGAGAACACCTGGCCCCCGAGCGCCCCGGACCGCCGGATCGACGCGATCCTGGCCACCCCGGGCGTCGAGTTCCTCGGCTGCGGGGTCCCCCAGCACCTCGACCCCACCGACCTGAGAACGGCAACGGACCACCTGCCGGTACTGGCGGCGGTCCGTGTGCCCGCGACGGCCTGACGGCGCCCCGCCTCCGGCCGGAGCCCCCGGCACCGTGGCCGGCGGACGGAGTCCGGCGCAGCCGACCGAAGCCCGGGAGGTGCCCTCGGCACCGAGCGGTGCGAGGGCGGCGTCGGGAGGTTCTGCCCACCTGCCGGTACCGGCGGCGATCCGTGTGCCCGCGGCGGCCTGACGGGGACTTCTGGGGTTACACCACCGCGCCGCGGCCCGGGTCGTCGAAGCCGTCGTCGTCCTCGTCGTCGTGCTTCATGCGCGCGACGAGGGTCGCGAAGCCGCCCAGGAAGCCGCCGACGCAGACCGTCGTCAGCCACCACGTCATGTCCCACTGGAGCAGGACGGCCAGCAGCATCAGCACCGGGCCGCCGACCACGCCGAGCCAGGCGAACTTGGTCGTGGCGTCGGCCTCCGGCAGCGGCGGGGGCTCCGGCGGCACGAAGTGGCCCTCGTCGGAGCCGCCGGGGCCGTCCTCGGGCTCGGCCGGGGTGTAGTCCCGGGGGCCGGTCGGCCGCACCCCGGGGGCGAAGACGACGGAGCTGCCGAGCGCGGGCTTGCCCGTACCGGCCTCGGGCCTGTCGTCGGGGGCGGTCTCGGCGCCGGCGTCCGGGGCGGCGTCAGCGGCGGCGTCCGGGGCGGTGTCGGCGGCGGGGTCCGCGGCGGAGCCGGTACCGGGACCGGAGTCTCCGGCGGCGGGCTTCCGCAGGCCGCCCTCCGACTTCCACGTGCCCGTCCCCGGCTTCGCCGGGCCCACGTTCCCCCCTCCGGCCTCGTCCTCGTCCTCCGGTTCCGGCAGCGACAAGGTCTCGATCGGGCGGTACGGCCTCGCCCCCGGAGGGTCCGCGGGCTCCTCCCCGTACCCGGCGACGATCGCGGCCCAGGCCGCCTCCTCGTCGATGGGCTGTGGTTCCCGCTCGCCGCCGTCCTGCTGATCAGCCACCGCTGCTGCTCCTCTTCCCCTGGGTCCCCTCGACCGGAAGCGTGGTGAGCCGCTGGACGAACGCCCAGCTCTCCTCGAAGATCCGCTCCGCGTCATGGTCCAACGTCGCGACGTGGTAGCTCTGTTCCAGCAGGACCTCCCTGACGTCCGTCGAGGAGACCCGGCTCAGGATCCGGGCCGAGTCGGCCGGCGGCACCACGTGGTCCTGCGGGCTGTGCAGCAGGAGCAGCGGCTGCGTGACCCGCGGCAGCTCCGCGTCCACCGTCCGGAAGAACCGCCGCAGCGAGTGCGCCGCGTGCAGCGGCACCCGCTCGTAGCCGACCTCCGTCACGCCCTCCTTCGCGATGTCGCTCGCGATGCCCGCGGTCGTACGGACCAGGTGGCGGGCGACCGGCAGCGCGTGCGCGGCGAGGCCGTGCACCTTGTTGCCCGGGTTGACGAGGACGAGGCCGCGCACCGCGTCGCCGTGCTGGGCGGCGAGGTGCAGCGAGAGCGCGCCGCCCATGGAGAGCCCGAAGACGAAGACGGTCTCGCAGGTGGCCAGGAGCTCGCGCAGGGCCCGGTCGACCTCCGCGTACCAGTCGTGCCAGGTGGTGAGCGCCATGTCCTCCCAGCGGGTGCCGTGGCCGGGCAGCAGCGGCACCGACACCGAGAGACCGCGCTCCGCGAGGTACTCGGCCCAGGGGCGCATGGACTGCGGGGAACCGGTGAATCCGTGACAGAGAAGGACGCCGACCTCTCCGCCTTCATGGCGGTACGGCTCGGCTCCGGGAAGGACCGGCACCGGGGTCTCCTGTTCGCTCGCGACTCCGGCGTCTTCGAGTGCGCCGGAGCGACGGAATATGGGGGAAGGACCTTCACGGTACGCGACCGGAAGGACACCGACCAGGGCCGTAGCGGGGGCCGTGGGCCGGCACGGGATAAAGTCGTCGCGACGGCACACGGAAGGCTTGGCGAGTTGATCTACGGCGCAATGAAGTTCTCCATCGGAGGGTCCCTGAAGCTTGCCTTCCGGCCCTGGGTCGAGGGCTTGGAGAACGTTCCCGCCGAGGGTCCCGCGATCCTGGCGAGCAACCACCTGTCGTTCTCGGACTCCTTCTTCCTCCCCGCCGTCCTCGACCGCAAGGTCACCTTCATCGCCAAGGCCGAGTACTTCACCTCGCCGGGCGTGAAGGGCAAGCTCACCGCCGCCTTCTTCAAGGGCGTCGGCCAGCTCCCCGTCGACCGCTCGGGCGCCCGCGGCGCCGGCGAGGCGGCGATCAAGGCCGGCATCGAGGTCATCGAGAAGGGCGGGCTCTTCGGGATCTACCCCGAGGGCACCCGCTCGCCCGACGGCCGCCTCTACCGCGGCAAGCCCGGCGGTCTCGCGCGCGTGGCCCTGGCCACCGGCGCGCCCGTGATCCCGGTCGCGATGATCGACACGGAGAAGATCCAGCCGCCCGGCAAGGTCGTCCCGAAGCTGATGCGCCCGGGGATCAGGATCGGCAAGCCGCTGGACTTCTCGCGGTACCAGGGCATGGACGGGGACCGGTTCATCCTCCGCTCGGTGACCGACGAGGTCATGTACGAGATCATGAAGCTGTCCGGCCAGGAGTACGTCGACATCTACGCGACCGCCGCCAAGCGGCAGATCGCGGAGGCGGAGAAGGCGGCCAAGGAGGCCGTCAAGGCCGAGATCGCGGCGCGGGAGGAGTCCGGCGCGTAAGCAGGAGGCGGTCCTCCCCGGCCGGGGGCAGGAGGCGGTCCTCCCCGGCCGGGTGCGTCCGGGGGTTTTCCAGGGGTTTTCCAGGGGGTGGGGGAGATGGCCAAGCGCGAGCGTGTCGTGCGCATGTCGGTCGAGCAGCCGTTGTGGCGGGCGCTGACCGGCTACCGCGTCCTGACGATGGGGTACGCGGTCCTCCTCTTCGCCCTGGACCCCGGGAAGTACGAGCGGCCCTGGGTCGCCGTCGGCTATCTCGCGGTCCTCTGCGTCTGGACCCTCGCGACGCTCCCCAAGGTCGCCAACGCCGCCGGCTGCACCAAGCGCTTCCTCGGCGCCGACCTCGCCGTCGCGCTCGTCGGCATCCTCCTGACCCCGTTCGTCGACGCCCAGGCCCAGCAGATCGACGGCCCCACCCTGCCGTCGATATGGACCGCGGGCTCCGTCCTCGCGTACGCCCTCAAGGGCGGCTGGCGCTGGGCCGCGATCGCCTCCACCCTCGTCGCCTTCGCCAACATCGTCGAACGCGGCCACCCCAGCCGGGACACCGTCCACAACGTGCTGCTCGTCTGGGTCGCCTCCATCGCCATCGGGTACGTCGTCGAGGTCGCCCGCGCCTCCGAGCGCACCCTCGCCCGCGCCCTGGAGATCGAGGCCGCCACCCGCGAGCGGGAGCGGCTCGCCCGGGACATCCACGACAGCGTCCTCCAGGTGCTCGCGATGGTGAAGCGGCGCGGTACGGAGATGGGCGGCGAGGCCGCAGTGATCGCCCGCATGGCGGGAGAGCAGGAGATCGCGCTCCGCACCCTCGTCGCCGGCGGCCTGGTCCGGCCGAGCTTCGCCTCCGAGGACGAGTCCGAGGGGGCCGTGGTGCGGGTCGTCGAGGAGGCGGACGACCCGGACGACGACTCGCCGGTCGACCTGCGCGTGCTGCTCGCCCCGCGGGCCGGGGCCCGGGTCACCCTCTCCGAGCCGGGCGCGCCGGTCCTCCTCCCGGGCCCCGGGGCCCGGGAGCTCGCGGCCGCCGTCGGCGCCGCCCTGGACAACGTCCGGGTGCACGCGGGGGAGGACGCGCAGGCGTGGATCCTCGTCGAGGACTGGCCGGACGAGGTCATCGTGACCGTACGGGACGACGGCCCCGGCATCCCGGAGGGCCGCCTCGCGGAGGCCGCGGGCGAGGGCCGGATGGGGGTCGCGCTCTCCATCCAGGGCAGGCTGCGGGACCTCGGCGGCACGGCCGAGGTGATCTCGGTCCCGGGGCAGGGCACGGAAGTCGAACTGAAGGTTCCACGGGGCAAGGCAGGGCAGGGGAAATGAGCGAGCAACAGCAGCGGATCACGGTGATGGTCGTCGACGACCACCCGATGTGGCGGGACGCGGTCGCCCGTGACCTGGCGGAGGCGGGCTTCGACGTGGTCGCCACGGCGGGCGACGGCGAGCAGGCCGTGCGCCGGGCGACGGCGGTCACGCCGGACGTCCTGGTCCTCGACCTGAACCTGCCGGTCAAGCCCGGCGTCCAGGTCTGCAAGGAGCTCGTCGGCGCCCGGCCGGGGCTGCGGGTCCTGGTCCTCTCGGCGAGCGGCGAGCACGCGGACGTCCTGGAGGCGGTCAAGTCCGGCGCCACGGGCTACCTCCTCAAGTCGGCCAGTACGGAGGAGCTCATCGACGCCGTGCGGCGGACGGCCGTGGGCGACGCGGTCTTCACGCCGGGCCTCGCCGGTCTCGTCCTCGGCGAGTACCGCCGTCTCGCCTCCGAGCCCGCCTCGGCGGGCGGCGCCGACGAGCCGGAGGCCCCGCGGCTGACCGACCGGGAGACGGAGGTCCTGCGGCTCGTCGCCAAGGGCCTCAGCTACAAGCAGATCGCCGAACGCCTGGTGATCTCGCACCGCACGGTCCAGAACCACGTGCAGAACACGCTCGGGAAGCTCCAGCTGCACAACCGCGTGGAGCTCGTCCGGTACGCCATCGAGCGGGGTCTCGACGACGCGTGACGCCGTCCTGAGGAGGGGCCCGCGCCGGGCGTGGCGCCCGGGAGGGCCGTATATTCGCGATATCCGGACAGAACCGTGAACATGCGGCCCATCGGCATCTCAAGGGGAAACCCGTGGAAATCCTGGCATTCGGCGTACAGGCGGACGAGAAGCCCCTGATCGAGAAGGCGTTCGAGGGGCACCATGACGTCCGCTGCCTTGACGTCTTCCTCACCGAGGACACCGCGCCCATCGCGGCCGGCTACGAGATCGTCTCCACCAGCGTCAACGCCAGCCTCGACCACAAGGTCCTCCAGACGCTCGCCGCCGGCGGCACCCAGATGATCGCCCAGCGCTCCACGGGCTTCAACAACATCGACCTGGAGGTCGCCGAGCGCCTCGGCCTCACCGTCGCCCGCGTCTCCTACTACTCGCCGTACTCCGTCGCCGAGTTCGCCTGGACACTCGCGATGGCCGTCAACCGCCGCATCGTCCGCGCCTCCAACCGGACCCGCGACTTCGACTTCCGCCTCGACGGCCTGATGGGCCGTGACCTGCGGGGCCGTACCGTCGGCGTCCTGGGCACCGGCAAGATCGGCGAGGCCTTCACCCGGATCGCCCACGGCTTCGGCATGAACCTGCTCGGCTGGGACGTCGCCGAGAACCCCGCCTGCGTCGAACTCGGCATGAAGTACGTCGACAAGGAGCGGCTCTTCACCGAGGCCGACCTCATCAGCCTCCACGTGCCGCTGCTCCCCGCCACCCAGCACATCATCGACGCCGCCGCCCTGAAGGCCATGAAGGACGACGTCATCCTGGTGAACTCCAGCCGCGGCGGACTCGTCGACACCGAGGCCCTCGTCACCGAGCTCCGCAGGGGCCGCTTCGCCGGGGTCGGCCTCGACGTGTACGAGGCCGAGGCCGGGCTCTTCTTCCTCGACAAGTCCCTGGAGGTCGTCGAGGACGACACCCTGGCCCGCCTGGTCACCTTCCCCAACGTCGTGGTGACCTCGCACCAGGCGTACTACACGGTGGACGCGGTGGGCCAGATCATCGACACCACGGTCCAGAACGTCCTCAACTACACCGCGGGGCGGCGCGACGAGAACGTCCTGGTACCGAGGGCCTGAGCGCCTGCTTCAGACCAGCACCCCGGCGAGGAGCGAGGCCGTCAGGGCCGCGCCCTCCAGCGTCAGCACCGACTCGGGGTGGAACTGCACGCCCGCGAAGCCCGGCCCGCGCAGGGCGTGCACCTCGCCCGTCTCCGCGTCCCGGCTGACCTCGATCCGGTGCAGCGCCAGCTCCGTCGCCGACCGGTCGTCGCAGCGGGCCGTGAAGCTGTTGTAGAAGCCGACCGTCCGCTCCTGCCCGAAGAGGTCGATCCGCAGTTGGGCCCCCTGGAACGGGGTCCGCTTGCGGACGATCTCCAGGCCCAGTTCGGCCGCGATCAGCTCGTGCCCCAGGCAGACGCCGAGCAGCCCGTGCCGGTGGTCCCGGACGAGCTCCGCCGTCAGCCCGCGCAGGAAGCGCATCTTCGGGTCGGCCGCGTCCGCCGGGTTCCCCGGGCCGGGGCCCAGCACGACCGGCCCCTCGTGGGCGAGCGCCAGCTCCCGCAGCCCCGGCTCGTCGTAGCGCAGCACCGACACGTCGAGGCCGGAGGAGCGCAGCACGTGCGCGAGCATCGCCGTGAAGGTGTCCTCGGCGTCGATGACCAGGGCGTGCCCCGACAGCTCCGCCGAGCGGGCCTGCATCTTCAGCCAGAACGGCGCGAGGTCGGCCCGGCGCCCGTCCAGGGCGGCCCGCACCCGCGGGTCGTCGGCGAGCCGGGGCGCCGCCGGGGCGCCGTCGTCGGCCGGCCGGCTCTCCCGGACCCCGAGCGCGGTGAGGATCCCGGCCGCCTTCGCGTGGGTCTCGGCGACCTCGCTGTCCGGGTCCGAGTGGCGGACGAGGGTGGCGCCGACGGGCACCCGCAGCCTCCCGTCCGCCGCGATGTCCGCCGTACGGATCAGGATCGGGGAGTCGAGCGTCTGCGCGCCGCTGTCGTCCGTGCCGAGCAGCGCGAGCGCCCCCGCGTAGTAGCCGCGTCCGCCGGCCTCGTGACGCTCGATCACCCGGCAGGCGTTCTGCACCGGCGAGCCCGTCACGGTCGCCGCGAACATCGTCTCCCGCAGCACCTCGCGGACGTCCAGCGAGGACCGCCCGCGCAACTCGTACTCGGTGTGCGCGAGATGGGCCATCTCCTTCAGCCGCGGCCCGATGACGACCCCGCCCATGTCGCCGACCGTGCACATCATCTTGAGCTCCTCGTCGACGACCATCGACAGCTCCTCGGTCTCCTTGCGGTCGGCGAGGAAGGCGAGCAGGTCGTCGGCGGTCGGCGCGACCCCGGCCGGGTAGCGGTACGTGCCGCTGATCGGGTTCATGACGACCGTCCCGCCCGACATCCTGACGTGCACCTCGGGGCTCGCGCCGACGAGCGTCCGGTCGCCGGTGTGGACGACGTACGTCCAGTACGCGCCCCGCTCGCCCGCGAGCAGCCGCCGGAAGAGGGCCAGGGCGTCGGCCCGGCCGAAGCCGGGGATCTCGCCGGTGTAGGTCCGGCGGATGACGAAGTTCGCCCCCTCGCCCGAACCGATCTCCTCCTCGATGACCCGGCGCACGGTCCCCGCGTACTCCTCGTCGGAGACGTCGAACCCGCCGCCCTCGACGCGCACGTCGTGCGACGGGAGCTGCGCGAGCGCCTCGGCGAGCGGCAGCTCGTACGCCTCGTCGGCGACGAGCACGGAGAGCGGGGTCCCGTCGTCGCGGACGTCGAAGCCGCGCTCCCTGATCTGCCGGAACGGCACGAGCGCGAGCGTCGGCAGCGGGCCGACGGGCAGCTCCGCCAGCCGCTCGGCCTCGTGGACCCGGCCGACCAGGACCTCGACGGTGTCGTGGTCGCGGCCGGGGGTGCGGCGGCGGATCAGGGCGAACGGGGGGCAGGAGTCGTCGAGGAGACGGGAGAGGTCCACGGTGTGGTTGTTCCTTCCATGATCTGAGATCTGTGGAGAGGAACGGCCCCGGGTACGAGAAAGGCCGCCCCTCGGGCGGCCTGTGTGCGTTCTGTGTACGCGCGATCAGTGGGCCGCCGGATGAGCGGTCCACCACCAATTCTGGATCTGAGGCGTGTACATGCGAGCACTGTAGCCCACGGCTCACGGGAACGGGGCCCGTTCCGCACTGTGGACAGCGCGGAACGGGCCCCGTCGGGGGAACGCGTGATCAGAAGATCATGCCGTACATCTGCCAGCCGGTGCCGACGGCCACGCGCGGGGCGAGCGGAGCGGTGAGGCTGCCGGTGGACTTGTAGTACCAGAGCGTGCCGGCCGTGTCGCGGGCGATGAGGTCGCCCCTGCCGTCACCGCCGAGGTCGCTCGGACCGAAGACGGTGTGGTAGGCCGGGAAGCCGGTGGCGACCTTGTAGCGCGCCTTGAACGGCTTGGCGCCGTCGCCCGTGCCCTCGTAGGAGTAGAGGACGCCGGCGTTGTCGCGGGCGAGGAGGTCGGCCTTGCCGTCGCCGTTCAGGTCGCCGGTGCGGATGATCGCGCTGTACGTCTGCCAGCCGTAGCCGATCTTGCTGCGGGACGTGAAGGGGCGGGTCATGTCGCCGGTGCCCTTGAACAGGTACAGGTCGCCGGTCGCCTTCTCACGGGCGATCAGGTCGGCCTTGCCGTTGGCGGTGATGTCACGGACGCCGACGATGCGGTCGTAGACCGACCAGCCGGTGCCGACGCGCACGCGGGCCTTGAAGGGGTAGGTGGGGTTGCCACTGCCCTGGTGGTACCAGAGGACACCGGAGGAGTCCCGGCCCACGACGTCACCGGTGCCGTCGGCGCGCAGGGCGGTCATCGGGGTGACGACGTTGTAGCCGCCCCACCCGGTCCCGACCTTGAACCGCTTCAGGAACGGGGCGGATCCGTTGCCGGTGCCCTGGTACTGGTAGGTCACGCCGCTGGAGTCGCGGCCGATGATGTTGTAGCGGTTGGTGGTGGGGACGGGGGCGGTGGGAGTCGCCTCCACGACGTCCGACGCCTTCACCCACGCCATGCGGTGGTTGTACCGGATGGGGATGTACGTGTCGGTGCCCACGACGTTCTTCTGGGCGGAGCCGAAGAAGTCGTCACCCTTCACCGCCGGACCGGCCTTCACGTACGCCGCGCCGTCGCCGAAGGAGTACTTGGACAGGTAGTTGGGGTTGTCCGTGGGGGCGGTCAGGCCGTAGGCGGCGTAGGCCGACGTCTCGGGGAAGGACCGGCCGAAGATCAGCGGGGTCACTCCGGACTTGGCCTTCAGTACCCGTGCCGACGTGCTCGTGACGGGAGAGGTGTACTGGCCGCCGGGGTTGTAGAACCAGGCCTTCTTCCCGCCGTACCAGATCTGCGTCCAGTCGTTCGTGGCGGCGGCGACCACGTAGGAGCCGCCCGCCCGGACCTTGTTGCCCCAGTTGGGGCCCTCGGTCCACGCGTAGTCCTGGGGCAGGTACTCGTCCTTGATCGGCGTCGCGGTCGACGCCGTGGCGTACAGGTAGCCGAAGTTGGCCGGCTGGGCGGTGACGGCTGCGCCGCCGTAGGTGATCTTGGGCTGGTTCGCCGAGGTGAACGGCGGGACGACGCGGACCAGCTGGCCGGCCTTGAGCGGGCCGCCGGCGCGACCGGCACCGGTCGGGGCGCCCAGCAGGGACATGTAGTGGTTCCAGTCCCAGAAGGGACCGGCATCCCAGTGCATGGCCGAGACCTTGGAGTTGACGTGCCCGGCGACCTCGTCGTGGCCGATGATGTGCTCACGGTCGATCGGGATGCCGTACGTGGTCGCGAGGAACTTGACCAGCTTGGCGGAGGACTCGTACTGCGGCTCGGTGTACCACTTGCCGGCCTTGATCGCGTAGCCCTCGTGCTCCACGCCGATGGCGTGCATGTTGTCGGACCAGTTGCCCGCGTGCCACGCGATGTTCTTGTTCTCGACCATCTGGGTGACCAGACCGTCGTTGGCGCGGATCAGGTAGTGGGCGCTGCCCTTGGCCGTCGCGCTCTGGAAGGTCGCGATGGTCCCGTCGTAGCTGCCCTCGGTGTCGTGGATGACGATGCGGCTGATGTCCAGCTGCGTGCCCTTGGCGCGGTTCGCGAGGGTGTAGTTCCGCTGGCCGGTGCTGGGTACCTCGGCCGGGCGGAAGTCGCAGACCAGGCCGGTGGTCGGGCACTCGGGGGCCGGGGCCGCCGTGGTGTCCGCGAAGGACGCGGCCAGCGGCACGTTCGACGGCTTGACCGGCTCGACCGCCGGGTCCGCGGGCAGCGCGACCGACTCGCCGTCCGTGGTGAGCGCCTGCTCGCCCGTCCGGATCGACTCGAAGACGCGCTTCGCGAAGAGGTCGGCGCCCTTCCGGTCCGGCGACTGGCTGTAGCGCGCCACGGCCGGGTACCAGGCGCCCGGGTCGTCGGAGAGCTCGGCGCCGGCCTGCTTCTGGTACTCGGCGAGCAGCGCGGCACCGGCGCGGATGGACGCGGTGGTGTCGTTCTGGACGGCCTCGGTGGAGCTGTCGATCAGGCCGGCGGCCTTGTCCAGGGTGTGCAGCCGCGGGTCGTCGGTGTCGACGGTCTCCTTCGGCAGCGCCGCCAGGGCCTTGGCCTTGTTGAACGTCTTCTCGATCTCGGCCTTGCCGCTCGCGTTCAGGTGCGCGAGGCGCTCCTCGTCGGAGGGCTGCTCGATGTCCTCGGGGTCGACGTCCGTCAGGCCCATGACGTTGTACGCGCCCGTGGTGCTCGGGAGCCCGTCGTGGCTCTCCCACCGCGTCTGGCGGTACGACACCGCCATCAGCACGCTCTGCGGCACGTCGAACTCGCGCGCCGCGCTCGCGAACTGCTCCTGCAGGGACGCGTCACCCGTCGCCTTCGCGTCGCCCGCCGCGCCGACGAGGCCGGGCGAGGCGATCGCGAGGGTGCCGATCGTGGCGGTGGCGACGACCGCTGCCGCCGCTCCGTACATGATTCGTTTCTTCTTGCGGTCCCTGCGGTGCCTCTGGGTCACGCCCACCCCTGTGAATTCGACTTTGCTCTTGTTAAAGCTGCTCAACCTGTTAAACGGGCCAGAGGGTAACACCACTCGAAGGCGTGAAGATCACCGGCGGACATTTCGGGCGCGTGTCTCAGTCACTGGGCAGTACGGCGGGCACGGTCGCGCGACCCCGTACTGTGGTGTGCGTGACCGTGAACGCTGATACCCACGCCGTCGCCAAGGCGACCTGGCGAGACCTGCCCGCGGCGCAGCAGCCCGAGTACCCCGATGCCGAGGCTCTGCGCGATGTGATCGCGGACCTCGAGTCGTATCCTCCGCTCGTCTTCGCCGGCGAGTGCGACCAGCTGCGCGCCCGGATGGGAGCCGTCGCCCGTGGCGAGGCGTTCCTGCTCCAGGGCGGCGACTGCGCCGAGGCCTTCGACGCCGTGTCCGCCGACCACATCCGGGCCAAGCTCAAGACGCTGCTCCAGATGAGCGCCGTCCTCACCTACGCGGCCTCCGTGCCCGTCGTGAAGGTCGGCCGCATCGCGGGCCAGTACTCCAAGCCCCGCTCCAAGGGGACCGAGACCCGCGACGGCGTGACCCTGCCGACGTACCGCGGCGACTCCGTCAACGGCTTCGACTTCACCGAGGCCGCCCGCATCCCGGACCCCGAGCGCCTCAAGCGGATGTACCACGCCTCCGCCTCCACGCTGAACCTGGTGCGCGCCTTCACCACCGGTGGCTACGCGGACCTGCGCCAGGTGCACGCCTGGAACCAGGACTTCGTGAGGTCGTCCCCGTCGGGCCAGCGCTACGAGCAGCTGGCGCGCGAGATCGACAACGCGCTCAACTTCATGAAGGCCTGCGGCACCGACCCGGCCGAGTTCAAGGCCGTCGAGTTCTACGCCTCCCACGAGGCGCTGCTCCTCGACTACGAGGGTGCCCTGACCCGTACGGACTCGCGCACCGGCAAGCTGTACGACACCTCCGGCCACATGGTCTGGATCGGTGAGCGCACCCGCCAGCTCGACCACGCCCACATCGAGTTCTGCTCGCAGATCGCGAACCCGATCGGCATCAAGCTCGGCCCGACGACCACGGTCGACGAGGCGCTGACGTACGTCGACCGTCTCGACCCCGAGCGCGAGCCGGGCCGGCTGACCTTCATCGTCCGCATGGGCGCCGACAAGGTCCGCGACAAGCTCCCCGAGCTCGTCGAGAAGGTCACGGCCTCGGGCGCGGTCGTCGCCTGGGTCACCGACCCGATGCACGGCAACACCTTCGAGGCCGCCTCCGGCCACAAGACCCGCCGCTTCGACGACGTGCTCGACGAGGTCAAGGGCTTCTTCGAGGTCCACAAGGAGCTCGGCACCCACCCGGGCGGCATCCACGTCGAGCTCACCGGTGACGACGTCACCGAGTGCGTGGGCGGCGGCGACGAGATCTTCGTCGACGACCTGCACCAGCGCTACGAGACGGCCTGCGACCCGCGGCTCAACCGCAGCCAGTCGCTCGACCTGGCGTTCCTGGTGGCGGAGATGTACCGCGATCAGTAAGTAGGTTCCTACGGGGATGGGGCGCGGATCGTTGTGATCCGCGCCCCATCGTCGTATGGGGGACTTTTGAAGCCCCGCCCCTCCGGGTAAGGTTAGGTTAACCTAAATGATCTCGGCGGGAGGTGAACCGCGTGTACGTCTGCTCATGCTTCGGTGTCACGGAGAAGCAGGTCAAGGAGCACGCCGACGCGGGCGCCTGCACGCCCCGCCAGATCGCCTCCGCCTGCAAGGCCGGCACGGACTGCGGTTCCTGCGTCCGTCGTATTCAGGCCATTCTCGGGCGCGGCAACTGCCCCCGGCGCGAGCTCGTGGACCAGGGCATGCCCGCCCTGACCGCCGAGATGACCGCCGAGACGGCCGACACCGTCGTGGAGCTGGGCGAAGCCGCCTAGCCGCCCAGGGGGTGCCGGATCAGCTCGGCTGCTCGATGAGCGTCGAGATGTAGAGCGCCTCGCCCAGGGACTCGATCAGCTCCAGCTGCGTGTCCAGGTAGTCGATGTGGTGCTCCTCGTCGGCGAGGATCTCCTCGAAGAGGTTCGCGGACGTGACGTCCCCCTTCGCCCGCATGACCTCGATCCCGCGCTTGAGGCGGTCGATCGCCTCGACCTCGACCTGGCGGTCCGCCTGGAACATCTCGGTGATCGTCTGGCCGACCCGGACGTGGAAGAGCCGCTGGTAGTTGGGCAGGCCGTCGAGCATCAGGATGCGCTCGGTCAGCTTGTCCGCGTGCTTCATCTCGTCGATGGACTCTTCGCGGGTGTACTTGGCGAGCTTCGTCCAGCCCTTGTTGTCCTGGATGCGGTAGTGCAGCCAGTACTGGTTGATGGCCGTCAGCTCGCCGGTCAGCTGCTCGTTGAGGAACTCGAGGACCTCGGGGTCGCCCTGCATCGCAGAGGGCTCCTTCCGTTTGCACGTGGTGTATTCGCGCCGTCACTGGGCAGGATGGCCGCATCCTCGCACCCCGAATGGGGGGAGTCCAGTAAGTGCAGGCTTAGTGCGACTTGTCCTCATAAAAGACCGGGTAGGGGGTCTGCTGGTCATCACCACCCCTCGCCGTCTGTCACCATGGAGGAATGGGTCAGCCGGAGAGCGGAGAACGCCGGGAAGGTGAAGCGGGGGAGCCGGATCGTTCACCGGATCTTCCGCCGGGCCAGCGCATCCAGCGGGGTTGGCCGGTCACCCACTACGGACCCGTGCCCAAGTTCAAGCCCGAGCGCTGGGAGTTCCGCGTCTTCGGCGCGACGGCGGACGGTGACAAGCGCTGCTGGAACCACGAGGAGTTCTCGGCCCTGCCGTTCTCCACGGTCACGGCCGACCTCCACTGCGTGACGAAGTTCAGCATGCTGGGCGCCGAGTGGGGCGGGGTGCCCGCCCGGACCGTCCTCGAACTCGCGCCGCCCGCGCCGCAGGTAACGCACGTCATGGTGTGGGCCGAGTACGGCTACAGCGCCAACATGCGACTCGCCGACTTCGCCGCCGACCGGACGATCTTCGCCACCCACAAGGGGGGAGAGCTGCTCACCGCCGAGCACGGCTTCCCGCTGCGGCTCGTCGTCCCCCACCTGTACGCCTGGAAGGGCCCCAAGTGGGTCCGCGGCGTGGAGTACATGGCCGCCGACCGCCGGGGCTTCTGGGAGGAGCGCGGCTACCACAACCTCGGCGATCCCTGGACGGAGCAGCGGTACTCGTACCAGGAGGAACCGGGGGACGGTCCGGAGCTGTAGGGGCGCCCGCCGGCGGCGGCCTGTGGTGGTCAGCGGTGGTACTGGTGGACCACCGCGTGGCCCTTGCCGCGGCCGATCATCCACTTGTTGACCGGCGTGGTGATCACGAAGGCGGCGGCGAGCGCGATGGCGAGGACGATCCAGAAGAGCGGGTCGTCGAGGTGTGCGTCCATGGCGCCCGGCCAGAGGGCGATGACGGTGTTGTCGATGATCTCCATGACGGCGATGGAGAGCGTGTCGGCGGCGAGCGCGACCTTGAAGGCGGCCCCGAAGGCGACGCCGGCGGCGAGGATGCCGCGCAGGGTCAGCGCGTAGCCGAAGGCGAACGCGAGGACGATCGCGAGGATCATCGTCTCCGTGTTGCCCCAGCCGAGCGCCGTGCCGATGACCATGCCGAGGACCTCGCCGATGGCGCAGCCGGTGAGGCAGTGGAGGGTGGCCCTGGCGGCCATGCCCCAGGAGGCCGCCCCGTGACCGGCCCCGTGACCGGCCCCGTGGCCGGCCCCGTGACCCGTGTGGTCGTGGTGTGCGTGCGCGTCGTGCTGCATGCGGTGCCCCCAGCGTCGGGTAGCGGTTCCGTTGCCTATGACGGAACCGTATACCCCTAGGGGGTACTGCTCAAGGGGAGGGGGTCAGCTCCTGCGCTCGCGCAGCTTCTTCAGGAGTTCGACGTCGGCGATGTGGCCCTCCGTACCGCCGGGCGTCTCGATGACCAGCGGTACGCCCTCGGTGGCCGGATGGCGCAGGAGGTTCCCGAAGGCCTCCTCGCCGATGTGCCCGGCGCCGATGTTCGCGTGACGGTCCTTGTGGGCACCCACGACGTCCTTCGAGTCGTTGGCGTGGATCAGTTTCAGCCGCCCCTCGCCGACGGTCGCCACCAGCTGGTCGAGGGTTTGCGTCGCCCCGTGCGGGCCCGTCAGGTCGTGGCCCGCGGCGAAGATGTGGCAGGTGTCGAGGCAGATGCCGAGCTTCGGATGGTGGTCGAGGGCGTCGAAGTACGGACCGAACTCCTCGGCGCGCGAGCAGAGCGAGAAGCCCTGGCCGGCGGTGGACTCGATGAGGAGGTCCGGGTCGTCCGCGTGCGTCAGCTCGTCGAGGAGCGGCAGCATCCGCTCCCGTACCTGAGCCAGCGCCTCCGCGCGCGGACGGCCGCCGGTCGCGGAGCCGGTGTGGACCACCACGCCCTTCGCGCCGATCTCCCGGCCCCGGCGCAGCGAGTGCCGCAGCGACTCGACCGACTTCTCGACGGTGGCCTCGGTGTGGGAGCCGAAGTTGATGAGGTACGGGGCGTGGACCCAGGCCGAGATCGACTCGGCGGCGCACTCCTCCCGGAACCGCTCGTCCTGGGCGGGGTTGCCTGCCGGGGTGGCCCAGCCGCGCGGGTTGGCGACGAAGACCTGGACGGTCTCGGCGCCGAGCGTGCGGGCGTAGCCGAGGCCGACGGTGGCGAGTCCGCCGGCCACGGGGACGTGGCCGCCGACCGGGTTGCGCAGGAGTGCGTCGCGCATGGGTGCTCAGAGTCCCTTGATCGTGAGGGTGACGGTGGAGCCCTCGGGGGCGGTGTCGCCGCCGTCGACGGACTGGCTCGCGACCGTGTCGCCGAGGAACGGGAAGGACTTCTTGATCTCGACCGTGAAGCCCGCGTCCTCCAGGGCCGTGCGGGCGTCGTCGGTGGTCTCCCCGGTGACGTCCGGGACCTCCACCATCCGCGGGCCCTTGGAGACGGTGAGGGTGATCGTGTCGCCCTCGGCGGCGCGGCTGCCCTCGGCGAGGGACTGCGCGGCGACGGAGCCGGCGGGCTCGGGGGAGTGCACCCGCTCCGGCGCGACCTTCACCGTCAGGCCGTCCTCCTCCAGGAGGGCGGTCGCGTCGGCGAGGCTCTCGCCGGTGACGTCGGGGACGTCGACCGGGGAGCCCTTGCTGACGAGGAGGGCGACCGCGGAGTCGGGGCTTCGCTCGGTGCCGGCGGCGGGGTCGCTGCTGATCACCGCGCCCTGGGCGACGGTGTCGTTGAACTCGCTGGTCACGACGCCGGGGGCGAGGCCCTCCTCCTTGAGGAGACGTCTGGCCTCCGCGAGGGGCTTGTCCCTGAGGTTCGGGACCTTCACGGTCTCGGGGCCGCGGGAGATCGTCAGGGTCACCGTGCCGTTGCCCCGGACGCGCTCGCCGGGGGCCGGGTCGACGGCCATGACCGTGCCGCGCTCGTACACCTCGCTGAAGGCGCGCTTCGTCGTGCCGACGTCGAGACCGGCGTCCTTGACGCGCTTCGTCGCGACGGCCTCGGTCTGGCCGAGGACGGCGGGGACGCGGGTGAACTGGCCGGAGTTGATGTACCAGACGCCGGTGCCGAGGCCGAGGAGGAGCAGGACGGCGAGGACGATCGTGAGCGGGCCGCGCGGCGGCCGCCGACGGGCGGACCGCGTGGCCGGGGGCGGCGGTACGGGGACGGGCATGCGGTTCGTGTGCTGGACGGACCGCCGGTCGTCGCCGTCCGCCTCGGCCGCCGGTACGGCGCGGGCGATCACGGAGGTCCGGTCGTCGGCGGTGTCCCGCGTGCCGGAGCGGGCCTGCGGGGGCGCGGCGTCCAGCTGCTCGTCGGTGAGCCCGGCGCGGGCCTCGCGGAGCAGGGCGAGCAGGGCGACGGCGTCGTGCGGGCGGACCTCGGGGTTGCGGGCGGTCGCGGCGGCGACCAGCTCGTCCAGCTCCAGGGCGAGGCCGGGGACGGCGGCGGAGGGGGCCGGGACGTCGGTGTGGAGGTGCCGGTAGAGGACCTGGGCGGGGGTGTCGCCGTCGTGCGGCTTGGCGCCGGTCAGCATCTCGTACAGGACGACACCGCAGGCGTACACGTCGGCGCGGGTGTCGGCGGTGCCGTGCTCGATCTGCTCCGGCGCGAGGTACGAGACGGTGCCGAGGACGGACCCGGTGGTGGCCGTCGCGGAGCCCACGGCCCGTACGAGACCGAAGTCGGCCACCTTGACCCGGCCGTCGTCCCCTATGAGGACGTTCTCCGGCTTCATGTCCCGGTGCACGAAACCGGCCCGGTGGGCGGCGCCGAGCGCGGCGAGGACGGGCTCCAGGATGTCGAGCGCGGCGCGGGGCGCGAGGGCGCCGCGCTCGCGCAGGACGTCGCGGAGGGTGCAGCCGGCGACGTACTCCATGGCCAGGTAGACGTAGGCGCCCTCGGCGCCCTGGTCGAAGACGCCGACGACGTTCGGGTGGGCGAGCCTCGCGACGGACTTCGCCTCGCGGATGAAGCGCTCGACGAAGGCGGCGTCGGTGGCGAGGGCGGGGTGCATCACCTTGAGCGCGAGGACGCGGTCGAGGCGGGTGTCCACGGCCCGGTAGACCGTGGCCATACCGCCGACGGCGATGCGCGCGTCGACGCGGTAGCGGCCGTCGAGCAGCCGCCCGACGAGGGGGTCCTGAAGGGTCGTGTCCACGGCGTCGAGTCTACGAGCCGGGGAGAGGCCCCCCGCGCCGTCGCCCCCTCACCGCAGCGAACCTGTGACGAGCGCCTCGACCGGTGCCCACCCGTTCCGCCCCGGCGGAACGCATGCCCACAACGGGGCGGGCGCGACCTCGGTGTGGTGGCCGCCAGGTCAGAAGGCCGGGCGTTCCGGGTCCAGGTGGGGCAGGCCTGTCGTGGGGGAGGAGGCTTCGGCGAAGTGGCGGCGGGGGATCCGGCCCGCCCGCCACGCCAGCCGCCCCGCCTCCACCGCGTGCCGCATCGCCGAAGCCATCAGCACCGGCTCCTGCGCCCGCGTCACCGCCGACGCCAGCATCACCGCCGCGCACCCCAGCTCCATCGCGAGCGCCGCGTCCGACGCCGTGCCCGCGCCCGCGTCCAGGATCACCGGCACCTGGGCGCGTTCCACGATCAGCTGGAAGTTGTGGGGGTTGCGGATGCCCAGGCCGGAGCCGATGGGGGAGCCGAGCGGCATGACGGCCGCGCAGCCGACGTCCTCCAGCTTCCGCGCCAGGACGGGGTCGTCGTTGGTGTAGGGGAGGACGGTGAAGCCGTCGTCGACGAGGGTCTCGGCGGCGGCGAGGAGCTCCTCCCCGTCCGGGAGGAGGGTCCGCTCGTCGGCGACGACCTCCAGCTTGATCCAGTCCGTGCCGAGGGCCTCCCGCGCGAGCCGCGCGGTGAGGACTGCCTCGCCCGCCGTGTAGCAGCCCGCCGTGTTCGGCAGGACCCGGATGCCGAGCCGGTCGAGGACGGAGAGGACGGAGCCCTGGACCGTCGGGTCCAGGCGCCGCATGGCGACGGTCGTCAGCTCCGTACCGCTGGCGACGAGGGAGCGTTCCAGGGTGTCGAGGCTGGGCGCGCCGCCCGTGCCCATGATCAGGCGGGAGGCGAAGTCCGCGCCGCCGAGGCGGAAGGTGTCGTCGGACATGGCGCTCAGCCTCCCTGGACCGCGGTCAGGACTTCCACCCGGTCGCCCTCGCCGAGGACCGTCGTCGCCCATTCCCCGCGCGGCACGACCGTCTCGTTGAGCGCCGCCGCCACGCCGGAGCGGGCCGTGGTGAGGGCGGTGACGAGGGTGTCCAGCGTGGTCGCCGGGGGGAGGTTCCTCGGCTCTCCGTTCACGGAGACGTTCACGGAGACCTTCACGTGCTCGGTCATGCGGGCTGCTCCTGGCGTGCGGGGGCGAATCGGCGGGGGGTGAAGGGGCGCGCCTCCGGCGGGAGGGTGCCCGTCGTGAGCACCTCCGCCATGACGTCGCCGGTGACGGGGGTGAGCAGCACCCCGTTGCGGTAGTGCCCGGTGGCCAGGTGGAGGCCGGGGAGGGCGGTGGGGCCGAGCAGCGGCGCGTTGTCGGGGGACGCGGGGCGCAGTCCGGCGCGGGTCTCGGTGAGCGGGAGCTCGGTGAGGCCGGGGACGAGTTCGTGCGCGTCGCGGAGGAGCTCGTACACGCCGCCCGCCGTCACCGTCGTGTCCCAGCCGAGCTCCTCGCTGGTGGCGCCGACGACGAGCTCGCCGTTGGCGCGCGGCACGAGGTAGACGTGGCTGCCGCGGACGACCGCGCGGACGGTCCGGGAGAGGAAGGGGGCGTACGGGGCGGGGACCCGCAGCCGCAGGACCTGGCCCTTCACCGGGCGGACCGGCGGAAGGGCCTCCTCCGGGACGCCCGCGAGCCGCCCGCTCAGGCTGCCGGCCGCGAGGACGACCTGGTCGGCCGTCAGTTCCTCGCCGCCGGTGAGTACGGCTCCGGCGGCCCGGTCCCGTACGACCGTCAGGCGCTCCGCGTGGGCGCGGTGGAAGACCACCCCGGCCCGCTCGCAGGCGAGGAGGAGCGCGTCGGCGAGCCGGCGCGGGTCCACCTGGTGGTCGCCGTCGACCCGGAGCCCGCCGCGCACGCCGGGCGCGAGCATGGGTTCGAGGCGGCGGCAGTCGCGGCCGCTGAGCCATTCCGACGTGAGGCCGCACCGGGTCTGGAGGGCGTGGAGTTCGCGCAGGTGGGCGCGGTCGTCGGCGTCGAGGGCGACGGCGAGGGTGCCGCAGGCCCGGTAGCCGGTGTCGTGACCGGTCGCCTCCTCCAGTTCGGCGACGAACGACGGATAGCGCTCCGCGGAGGCGAGGTTGAGACCGAGGAGGGTCTCCTCGCCGTAGTGGAGTTCGGTGACGGCGGCGAGCATCCCGGCCGCGACCCGCGCGGCGCCGCCGCCCGGGTCCGGGTCGGCCACGGCGGTGCGCAGGCCGCGCCGCGCGGCCCGCCAGGCCGTGACCAGGCCGATGATTCCGCCCCCGACCACGAGGACATCGGAAGAACGCATGGGCGTCCAGCCCCTCCCTTCGCCGGCATGACCCGGATCAGGTTCGTACGGTCGGAGGCCGGCCAGCCTCCCTCTCAGCCCGGTGCGTCCGGGCTCCCGCGAGTGCTTTACGCCCGCCAGACTAGCCCGCGTCGACGAGGGGTCACAGGCCCCTCCCTACCTGACGGGCCGTCAGATGCGTAAGGTGGACGGGTGAGCGAGCAGAAGCAGACCCAGCGGCACGTCGTGATCGTCGGCGCCGGAATGGCGGGCGTGCAGACCGCCGTCGCCCTGCGGGAACAGGGCTTCACCGGCCCCGTGACCCTCATCGGCGCCGAGCCCCACCAGCCCTACGACCGGCCCCCGCTCTCCAAGGCGGTCCTCCTCGGCAAGGCCGAGGACTCCGCCTTCGACGTCGACTTCGAGGAGCTCGGCGTCGAGCTGCGCCTCGGCCTCGACGTCCTCGGACTGCGCGCCGCCGACCGCGAGATCGACACCGAGGCCGGACCCGTCCCGTACGGCGCCCTCGTCCTCGCCACCGGCGCCCACCCGGTCAACCTGCCCGGCGCCGACGGCGTCCCCGGCGTCCACCTCCTGCGCACCCTCGACGACGCCGCCCGCCTGGCTCCCGTCCTGGAGCGCCGCCACACCGTCGTGGTCGTCGGCGCGGGCTGGATCGGCGCCGAGTTCGCCACCGCCGCGCGCGAGGCCGGCTGCGAGGTCACCGTCGTCGAGGCCGCCGACCGCCCCCTGGCCGGGGCCCTTCCCGCCGAGGTCACCGGCCCCATGGCCGGCTGGTACGCGGAGAACGGCGCCGAACTCCTCACCCACGCGCGCGTGGAGACGATCCGCCCCGGCACGCCCGGCCGGGTCGTCCTCGCCGACGGCCGCGAGCTGCCCGCCGACGCCGTCGTCGTCGGCATCGGCGCCCGCCCCGCGACCGGCTGGCTCGCCGGATCCGGCATCGCCCTCGACCCGAGCGGCGCCGTCACCGCCGACGACCGGCTGCGCACCAGCCTGCCCGGGGTGTACGCGGTCGGCGACTGCGCCTCCTACCCCTCCGCCCGCTACGGCGAGCGGCTCCTCGTCCACCACTGGGACAACGCGCTCCAGGGGCCCCGTACGGTCGCGGCGGGCATCGTCGCCGCCGACGTCACCGGCGCCGACCCGGACCCGTACGACCCGGTGCCGTACTTCTGGTCCGAGCAGTTCGGCCGCTTCGTCCAGTACGCGGGCCACCACGCCGACGCCGACGAACTCCTGTGGCGCGGCGACCCGGCCGGCGAGAGCTGGTCGGTCCTCTGGCTGCGTGACGGGGTCCCGGTCGCGCTGCTCGCCGTCGGGCGGCCCCGCGACCTCGCCCAGGGCCGCAAGCTCGTCGAGGCGGGCACCCCGGTCGACCGCGAGCGCGCCGCGGACCCGGCCGTTCCGCTGAAGTCGGCCGTCGCGTAGACCCGGCCGGAGGGCCCGAGTACCGACTGTCGGTCCGGGATGGCAGGCTTGTCCTGTGACCGAGATTGACGTGAAGATCGATGCGCTCGTCCCCGCCTGGCTCTACGTGCCCGACATCGGGGAGGCACTCGGCATCGACGTGCTGAAGGTGCGGCAGCTGATCAAGGACGGCCAGCTCATCGCGGTGCGCCGCGGAGAGAACAGGTCCCTGCAGGTTCCCGCCGCCTTCATCCAGGGCGACAAGATCGTCAAGGGCCTCGTCGGTCTGCTGACCGTCCTGCGGGACGACGGCTTCACCGACGAGGAGATGCTGGAGTGGCTCTTCACTCCGGACGAGAGCCTGCCGGGCACGCCCGCCCAGGCGCTCAACGAGAACCGCGGCACGGAGGTGAAGCGCCGCGCCCAGGCGCTCGCCATCTGACGAACACCGCCCTGAGCGCGCCCGAACCGAAGACACCACCCGCGGGTGGCGCGGTGGCAGGCCCCCGTCCCGGGGCCCGCCACCCGCGCCACCGGCGCCACCGACGGGGGAGACCCCGCGACCGACGGGGGAGACCCCGCGACCGACGGGGGAGACCCCGCCACCGACGGGGGAGACCCCGACACCGACGGGGGGAACCCACCCATGCCCACGCCTCGTGAGCGGCTCGCCGACGCCCGGCTCTACCTGTGCACCGACGCCCGGAAGCGCCAGGGTGACCTGCCCGCCTTCCTCGACGCCGTGCTCTCCTCCGGCGTGGACGTCGTGCAGCTCCGCGACAAGGGCATGGAGGCAGGCGAGGAGCTGGAGCACCTCGCCGTCTTCGCCGAGGCCGCCCGCGAGCACGGCAAGCTCCTCGCGGTGAACGACCGGGCCGACGTCGCCCACGCCATCGGCTCCGACGTCCTCCACCTCGGCCAGGGCGACCTGCCCGTCCCCGCCGCCCGCGCCGTCCTCGGCGAGGAGGTGCTGATCGGCCGCTCCTGCCACTCCGAGGCCGAGGCGGCGGCCGCCGCCGTCGAGCCCGGCGTCGACTACTTCTGCACCGGCCCCTGCTGGCCCACCCCCACCAAGCCCGGCCGGTACGCGCCGGGACTCGGCCTCGTGCGGTACGCGGCGGGGCTCGCCCAGGACCGCCCCTGGTTCGCCATCGGCGGCATCGACGAGACCAACCTCGACGAGGTCCTCGACGCGGGCGCCCGCCGGATCGTCGTCGTCCGCGCCATCACCGAGGCCGACGACCCGGCCGCCGCGACGGCCGCCCTCGCGAAGCGCGTACGGGAGCGCGCCGGGGGCTGACCCGCGAGCGGGGAACGACGGGCGTCGGGCGACGGGGACGCGAAGCGCGCGCCACGGGGGCCCGACATCCGGTCGAACAATGTCCGAAAACGTGTCCACGACTCGGACGCGGCCTACGCAGCCCCGCGCCCCCCGTCTAACCTGCCCGTATGGCCCTAGGTACCGCTTCCGTCCGATCCGACCGTGCGCGCACGGTCCGCGACATCCTCGCCGCCGGTGAAACGTCGTACTCCTTCGAGTTCTACGCGCCCCGGACCGAGAAGGGCGAGCAGGTCCTCTGGAACGCCATGCGCCGCGTCGAGGCGGTCGGCCCCAGCTTCGTCTCCGTGACCTACGGTGCCGGCGGCACCACCCGCGGTGGCACGGTCAAGGCGACCCAGAAGATCGCCTCCGACACCACGCTCACCCCCGTCGCCCACCTCACGGCCGTCGACCACTCGATCGCCGAGCTGCGCAACGTCCTCGGCCAGTACGCCGACGCCGGCATCCGCAACATGCTCGCGCTGCGCGGTGACCCGGCCGGCGACCCGCTGGGCGAGTGGGTCGAGCACCCCGAGGGCGTCCGGTACGCCGCCGACCTCGTGCGGCTCATCAAGGAGTCCGGCGACTTCTGCGTCGGCGTCGCCGCCTTCCCCGAGATGCACCCGCGCTCCGCCGACTGGGACACGGACATCCGGCACTTCGTGGACAAGTGCCGCGCCGGTGCCGACTACGCGATCACCCAGATGTTCTTCGATCCGGAGAAGTACCTGCGGCTGCGCGACAGCGTCACCAAGGCCGGCTGCGAGACCCCGATCATCCCCGAGGTCATGCCCGTCGTGAACGTGAAGACCCTCGACCGGCTGCCCCAGCTGAGCAACGCGGCCTTCCCCGCGGATGTGAAAGACCGCATCCTCGCGGTCAAGGACGATCCGGCCGCTGTACGCTCCATCGGTATCGAGTTCGCGACGGAGTTCTGCGCGCGTCTGCTCTCCGAGGGTGTCCCCGGACTGCACTTCATCACGCTGAACAGCTCCACCGCGACGCTCGAGATCTACGAGAATCTCGGACTGCACCAGCAGTCGTGACCGGTCGTACCCGCCCCTGACCCGCGGCGGTGACCGTGGAGAGGGGCGGCGGGGCATGGGGTGGACGGTCCTCTACATCGCGTTCGGCGTGGTCGCGTTGTGGCTGCTGGGAGAGGTGCTCCTCCAGTACAAGGCGCGGCTCCGCTGGCGGCTGCTGGCCTTCACCGGCTTCCTCGGCGTGGTCCTGGGCGTGCTGCTGCCCTCGGTCGCGGTCATCATCGCGGGCGCGGTCGGCTTCGCCGTCGGCCAGACCTACGTGACGCTCTCCTTCCGCCGCGGCTTCTCCACCGGCTGGGCGATCGGCGGGAACCCGGGCGAGAGCCGCCGCCGCAAGGACGCCCCGGCAGAGGCCGGACCGACCCTGGAGGTCACCGGGCTCTCGTACGGCTCGGAGGAGACGCCCGGCGAGACGACGGCGGTCTACGAACCCCAGCCGATGCCCGACGAGACCGGCCAGTACGGGATCTACGACATCGCGCAGAACCAGGGCCAGGGCCAGGGGCAGGACGACCAGGCCCGCGCCCAGGGGCAGGCCCAGTACCAGGACCAGGACCAGGGCCAGTACCAGGGACAGGGCCACCAGTACCAGGAGCAGGCCCAGTACCAGGACCAGAGCCAGTACCAGGGCCAGGGGTACGACACCTACGCGCCCGCGTACGAGCAGCAGGGCCACGAGTACCAGCAGTACGCGTACCAGCCCGAGTTCCAGCAGTCCGACTACCCGCAGGCCGGCTACCAGCAGCCCGACCACCAGCAGGCCGGGTACGCGCAGACCGGGTACGAGCAGCAGCAGTACGCGGCCTACTCCGACCCGTACATCGGCGGCCCGAACACGGACGGCCAGCAGCAGTACGCCGCCCCGTACTACGGCGACACCTACGCGCCCTCGTACACCTACGACACCCCGCCGGGCGGCGTCTGGGTCCCGCAGCAGCGCGACACCGAGCCCGCCCCGCAGCAGCCGCACCCGGACGAGCAGCAGCAGTACCGGTACTGAGAGCACGAGGGCGGCGGGCCCGCGGCCCCTACTGGGAGCCGCGGAAGTCCGTGCCCTCGACGATCAGACCCGCGACCAGCGCGCCCGACATGCCCGCGTGGGCGAGCCCGCCGCCCGGGTGCGACCAGCCGCCCGCGAAGTACAGGCCGGGCAGCGGGGAGACGTTCGCGGCGGGCAGCAGCCGGCCGCCGGCCCCGCCGAGGCCGGGCCCCGGCACCTCGGCGCTCCCCGTGTCGCGCCGTACGTCCTCCGGGGTGCGGACGTGCCGCCACAGGAGCCGGTCCGCGAGCCCGGGAACGGCGAGACCGGCGGCCTCGACCATCCGGTCGGCGAAGGCATCCCAGCCCTCCGCTCCGGAGGATCCGTCGACCGTCGCCGTGACCGTCACCGCCTCGTGCTCCCCGTCGGGCCGCAGCGCCGGGTCGTCCGGCCGGAGGACCGTCACGGTCGGCCGCCCGTCCGCCGCGTGGACGACCGTGCGGTGCGCGGCCGCCGCCTCCCGGGCCCCGCGCAGGGCCAGACAGACCGTCACCCGGCTCGTCCCCGCCTCCTGGTGCGGCGGCCAGTCGTCCTGCCGCTCCCAGCCGACGACCTGGTCGCGGTAGAGCGCGGGGACCGGCGCGCCGGAGACCACGTGGTCCGCCTCGACCGTCTCGCCCCCGGCGAGCACGACGCCGGCCGCCCGGCCGTCCTTCTCCAGGACCTCCTCCACGGGCGCCTCGAAGACGAACTCGACCCGCCGCTTGCGGCACCGCTCGTACACCGCGTCGGCCAGCGCCCGCAGGCCACCGCCCACGTACCAGCTGCCGAAGGTCTGCTCCATGTACGGCAGGACGGCGGCGGCCGCCGGGGCGGTCGCCGGGTCGAAGCCGTAGGACTCCGCGTACGCGTCGAGGAGGGCGGCGAGCCGGGGATCGCGCAGCTCGCGCGCGCCGACCTGGGCGAGCGTCGTCGTCGGGCGGCGCAGCAGACCGGCCTTGAGCGCGGGGTACGGCTCGCGGGCCAGCGGCGCCGGGTCGGCGGGCTGCGGCTCTTCGAGCAGCGGGCGCCGGGTACGGTCCCAGGCCTCGCGGGCCCGGGTCAGGAAGTCGCCCCACCGCTCGCCCGCACCCGCCCCGAGAGCCGCGTCCAGGGCGGCGACCGTGCCGGCCCGGGAGGCGTTCGGCAGGTCGACGCGGGTCCCGTCGGAGAAGACGTGACGGCTCGCCGGATCGACCTGGGTGAGCGTCACGCTCTGCTCCAGGGACTCCTTGCCGGTCTTCACGAACAGGTCGCGGTAGACGGCCGGGAGGTGCAGCAGCCCGGGTCCGGTGTCGAAGGCGAAGCCCTCGCGCTCGTACCGCCCGACGGCGCCGCCGTACGTCGCCGTCCGCTCGTACACCGCCACCCGGTGGCCCGCCACGGCCAGTCGGGCCGCCGCCGCCATGGCGCCGAGTCCCGCGCCGATCACCACAATCCGTGCCATGCGACGACCCTATCCGGGGCCGTCCGGCGGCCGTCACTCCAGGGCGGCCAGGCGCTTCTCCTCCCGGCGCTGGGCTCTGCGGCGCAGGAAGCGCCGGATCCGGCCGGCGAGGAAGACCAGTATGGCCAGGCCGAGGGCGAGCAGGACGGCCGCGATGATCGCCGCGGGCACCGGATGGAAGACCGCGAAGGTGACGATCCCGGCGACGCCGAGGTCCTCGGCCAGGCTGAGCGCCACGTTGCTGAACGGCTCGGGCGAGGTGTTCACCGCCATCCTCGTCCCTGCCTTCACGAAGTGGCTGAGCAGCGCCGTCGAACCGCCCACCGCGCCCGCCGCCAGCTCGGGGATCGAGCCGTTCTGCCCGGCGAGCAGGGCGCCGACCACGGCGCCCGCGATCGGCCGGATCACGGTGTGCACGGAGTCCCAGACGGTGTCGACGTACGGGATCTTGTCCGCCACCGCCTCGCACAGGAAGAGGATGCCCGCGACGACGAGGACGTCCGTGCGCTGCAGGGACTCGGGCACCTCGTCGGTGAGTCCGGTCAGGCCGAAGACGCCGAACAGCAGGACCACCGCGTACGCGTTGATCCCGCTCGCCCAGCCGCTGGTGAACACCAGGGGGAGTACCGACATCCCGAAAGCGTAACCAGTCTGAGTATCCGTACCTAGATGCCGACTGAGTACGCGTACGGATTCGTCCCGGCCCCGTGGAGGGAAGAGTGGAGCCCTCGGAAGGGGCGCGGCTCCGGCACCGCCGGCACGGGGCTGCGGAACGGAGCCGCGCACCTGCCGCCACGGGGGAGAGAAGAAGCCGGTGGGGCGGGCTCGGGGGGATCGAGCCACGCCGCACCGGCTTCGTCGTGCGGTCGGGTGTGCGTTCAGGTGCGCGGTCGGGTGTGCGGTCGGGTGTGCGGTCAGCGGCCGCCGACGCGGCCGTGCAGCAGCCGCGAGAGCGCCGCGTGCACGTCGTCGAGCGAACGGCCGCTCTGGAACGCCTGCCAGTCGAGCGCCGCCACGAGCACCATCCCGACCAGCGCCGCCGCCGTCAGCTGCACGTCGATGTCCTCGCTCAGCTCGCCCTCGGCGACACCGGCCCGCAGGACGCCCTCGACCACCGCGACCGCCTCCTGGCGGACCACCAGGAGGGTCGAGTTCCAAGCCCGGTTGGTGCGCCAGAGCTCGGCCACGTACAGCTGGGTGAAGGCCGGGTAGCGGTCGATGAAGACGAGACCGGCCCGGATCATCGCGTCGATCGCGTCGATCCGGCTGCCGCCCCGCCCGGCGGTCTCCTCGGCCGCCGTGCGGAGCGAGGAGGTGAGCAGGGAGACCCCGTGGCGCAGCAGCTCCTCGAAGAGCTCGGTCTTGCTCTTGAAGTTGTAGTAGACCGTGCCCTTGGCCACCCCCGCCCGCTCGGCGATCTCGTCGACCGTCGTCGCGGAGAAGCCCTGCTCCGCGATGAGGGTGACGGCCGCCTCGTAGAGCTTCGCGCGGGTGGCCTGGCGTCGGGTGCTGCTGCTGTCCATGGGGGTGATTCTCACAGGTTCAGAGCGACAGTTCGGGGTGCAGCCGGTCGAGCGTCCACACCTGCTTCCGGCGGGCGGACAGTGCGGTCAGGGCCAGGGCGCCCAGGGTGAAGGCGGTCAGGACGGCGCAGGCCTGCCAGACGGGTCCGGGGTCCCCGCCCGAGATGAGCCGGCGCAGGGCCTCGACCACGTACGTCATCGGGAGGAAGGGGTGGACGGCGTTGAAGAAGCCCGGGCTGGTCTGGACGGGGTAGGTGCCGCCCGCCGAGGTCAGCTGGACCATGAGGACCGCGAGGACGAGGATCCGGCCGGCCGCGCCGAAGCGGGCGTTGAGCCACTGGATGATCGCCGCGAAGCAGCAGGTGACGAGGGCGAGGAAGCCGACCGTGCCGGCGGCCCTGGCCATCTGGAGGCCCAGGCCCCAGTGCAGGACCGACATGAGCGCGCCGACCTGGAGGACGCCGATCGCCACCACGGGCAGCCAGCCGGCGAGCGCGATCCGCCAGGCGGAACCGCCGGCCGCGAGGGCCCGCCGGTTCATGGGCTGGATGATCATGTACGCGACCATGGCGCCGACCCAGAGGGAGAGCGGGATGAAGTACGGGGCGAAACCGGTGCCGTAGTTCGGGGCCTTGTGCAGCGACTGGGCGGCGAGCTTGACGGGGTCGGCCATGACCTCCGTGCGCAGGTCGCGCTCCTTGTCGTCGTAGTCCGGGATCTGCTTGACGCCGTCGTGCAGGCCCACGGCCAGCTCGCCGGAGCCGTCGGCCAGCTTGAACAGGCCGCCGTCGAGCTCGCCCGCGCCCTTCTTCAGCTTGCCGATGCCCGTGTCCAGGTTCGTGGAGCCGGTCTTGGCGGAGCTGATGCCGGAGTGCAGCTTGTCGGCGCCCTTGGCGACCTTCTGGGCGCCCGCGTTGAGGTCGTTGATCTTCTTGATGGCGCCCTCCACGTCCTCGTCGAGGTGCGGGGCGCGCACGGCCAGCTCGTCGGCCTGCTTCTTCAGCTTGACGAGCTTCGCGTCCAGGGCCTTGAGGTCGCCGGTGTTGTCCTTGGCCAGCGTGTGGACGTCGTCCGCGAGGGTGGCGACGTCGCTCGCGCTCTGCGCGGCCTTCGCGAGCGTGCCGCAGATCCGGACGAGTGGCTCGTCGGTCTTCGCCTCGGGCCTGAGCTCGCACTCCTCGCGGTGGAGCGTCGCCAGCTCCTTGTCGGCCGCGTGGGCTCCCGTACGGACGAGGGGGGCGCGCTCGACGAGGTCGTCGAGGTTGTTGCGGACGGCCACGACGGCGTCCGAGGTGAGCTTGGCGGTGTCGCGGATCGAGGTGCCGTTGTTCGCGAGGTACGGGCGGACCTTGTCGGCCGTCCCGTTGACCTTGTCGGCGAGGGACTGCGTGCCCTGCGCGACCTTGAGCGAACCGGCCTCCAGGTCCTTGGCGCCCTTGTCGAGCTTCTTGAGCCCGGCGGCCAGGTCGCCGCTGCCGGTCTTGGCGTCGGCGAGTCCGTCGGAGAGGCTCTTCGAGCCCTTCTTCGCCTTGTCCACGCCGTTCTTGAGGTCGGTCGCGCCCTTGGCCGCCTTCGCGGTGGCGTCGTGGATGCCGGAGAAGGAGATGAAGATCTTGTCGAGGAAGGTGCGGGAGGACTTGGTGGAGGCGGCGGTGCGCACCTCGGAGAAGACCGTCCGCGAGATCTGGCCGACGATGTAGTTGTTGGCGTCGTTGGTCCGCACCCGCAGCGCGCCGGTCTCCGGGGAGTCGCCCGAGCTGGAGGCGATCCGGGAGCTGAAGTCGGCGGGCATGGTCAGGGACAGGTAGTACGTCCCGTCCTCGACGCCCTTGCGCGCCTCCTCGTCGCTCACCTGGTGCCACGCGAAGGTGTTGCTCTCCAGGAGCCCCTTGGCGATGTCGTCGCCGGCGTTGACGGTCCTGCCGTCGGTGGTGGCGCCCCGGTCCTCGTTGACGAGGGCGACGGGGATCTTGTCGAGGCGGCTGTAAGGGTCCCAGAACGAGTACAGGTAGAGGGCGCCGTAGAGGAGGGGGAGGAGCAGGACGGCGACGAGCGCGGCGCGCGGCAGCTTTCCGCGGCCGAAGCGCTTCAGCTCAAGCGCGGCGAGTTTCGGCGAGCGCATCGGCTGCCCCCTCCTCGGTGTCGGTGTCGGTGTCGGTGTCGGAATGGGGGTGGGTGTCGGCGTCGGGGGCGGCCCCGGTCATCCCGTCGTCCGCCTCGGGCTCGTCGTCCGTCTCGGGCTCGTCGTCCGCGGCGGTCCCGTCCGCGGCGGCGGGTACGCCGTCCAGCTCCTCCTCGTCGACCGTCGTGATGCGCAGGGCGCCCGCGGGTGCCTCGGCGCAGACGGCGAGGACGGTCGTCCCGGCCTCGGCCACCGAGCGCAGCAGCGCCCAGGCCTCGGCCCGGTCGGCGTCCGAGAGCTTCAGGTCCGTGTCGTCGAGGGCGATGAGCCGGGGGCGGCCGATCAGGGCCAGGGCGACGGTGAGCCGCAGGGCTTCGAGCCGCTCCAGGTCGCGTACGGAGGTCCGCTCGCCCTTCGGCAGGGCGTCGAGGTCGAGCCCGGCGGCGGCCACGGCCTCGTCGATGCGGGCCCGGGCCTCGGCGGCGCGCTCGGAGGGGCGGCGCAGCAGCGCCCGTACGGAGCCGTCGAAGCGGCGCTGGAGCATGACCCGCTCGCGCAGGTGCTCGGCGACGGTGAAGGCGGGGTCGAGTTCGCTGACGCCGGGGACCTGGCCGAGCGCGCTGATCCGGCGCGCCGCGGCGAGCTTGCGGGGCAGGGGGACGCCGCCGGTCTCGGCGTGGCCCTCGGTGGCCTTCATCCGGCCGGTGAGGGCGAGCAGCAGGCAGGTGCGGCCGGAGCCGGAGGGGCCCTCGATCGCCACGAGCGTGCCCGGTTCGGCCCGGAAGGAGACCTCCCGGAAGGCCCAGCCGCGCGGTCCCTTCAGGCCGAAGCCCTCCGCGACCACGGCGGCGCCGTGCGGCTCGTCGGGCTGCGCTTCCACGGGCCCACCCCCCACTTCCCCGTTTTTGAACTGACTGGTCAGTTCAAAAGTTACCCGGAGGTAGTGAATCAAGCAAAACCCCAGGTCAGAGCCGATTGTCAGTGGGGCCCGGCACGATAAAGGGCATACGGCCACAGAGCCGTCACACGCAGACAGGAGGCTCCGTCATGGCCGGTCCGTCCGTAGCAGCCCCGCCCGTCCTCGACCTGCTCGACAAGGCCAGGGCGGGGCTCGCCGAGGCCGCTCTGCTCGACCGGCCCCACGAGCGGTACGCCACCGCCCACCTCGCCGCCCTGCGCGCCGCCGCGGCCGTCCTCGCCGCGCGCGCCGTGCCCGACACCGCCCCCCGACACCGGCAGCGGATACGGAGCGCCTGGGAGCTGCTGCCCCGGCTCGCGCCCGAGCTGGCCGAGTGGAGCGCCCTCTTCGCCTCGGGGGCCGCGCGCCGGGCCCGCGCCGAGGCAGGCATCGCGAGCGCGGCGACCCGGCGCGAGGCCGACGACCTGCTCAGGGAGGCGGGGCGCTTCCTCGACCTCGTGGAGGGGCTGCTCGCCGTCCAGCCGCCCCTGCCCCGCCGGCCGACGGGGGGAGAGGCCGGTGGATGATCCGAAACGCGGGCTTGAGGCCATAGGGTGGGGAGCGTTCGTACCCGTCACCGAGGAGTCAACAGCCGTGCCGGACCCTTCCCCCGTCTTCGGTCGAGAGACGTCGTCGCGCCCGTCGCGCGCCTCCCTGCGTACCGCCGTCGTCTGGGACGTCCTCAAGGACGCCCTCGACCGCCGGGTCAAGGCCACCGGGAAAGACGGCCTCGACGTCCTCGACACGGGTGGCGGCTCGGGCAACTTCGCGGTGCCGGTGGCCCGCCTCGGCCACCGGGTCACCGTCGTCGACCCCAGCCCCAACGCGCTCTTCGCGCTGGAGCGCCGCGCCGCCGAGGCCGGTGTCGCCGACCGGGTCACCGGCGTCCAGGGGGACATCAGCGGCCTCTTCGACGTGGTCGCCCGCGAGTCGTACGACTCCGTGCTCTGCCACGGCGTCCTGGAGTACGTCGACGACCCCGCCGAGGGCGTGCGGCACGCGGTGGCGGCGCTCCGTCCCGGCGGCAGCCTGAGCCTGCTCGCCGCCGGACTCGGCGGCGCCGTGCTCGCCCGGGCGCTCGCCGGCCACTTCACCGAGGCCAGGACCGCGCTGACCGACCCGGCCGGCCGCTGGGGCGACGGCGACCCCGTGCCCCGCAGGTTCACCGCCGAGCAGCTCGTCGAGCTCAGCGGGCAGGCCGGCCTCGAGGTGGGCGCCGTGCACGGCGTCCGCGTCTTCGCCGACCTGGTCCCCGGCGTCCTCGTGGACACCGAGCCGGGCGCCGCGGAGGCCCTCATGAAGCTGGAGGCCGCCGCCGCCGAGCTGCCCTCCTTCCACGCCATCGCCACCCAGCTGCACGTACTCGGCGAGAAGCGCGCCTGACGGGCGGCGACACCCGATCGGCGGAGTGCGCCACAGCCCGCCCGATCCGGGGCTTTGCCCCGTATGATCGGGGGACACCATCCGGCATGACGGAGACGGGCCCGGGGAATCAACGCCTCAGGAACCGATCCGCATGGCGGCCCGGATTGGCTTTTCGGCATTGAGGGCGGGTTTCACGGGGGCGATTCCCTGCCTATCCTGAAAGGGCCGCAAACCGGTCGCCCCCGCGACCGACGACTAGGAGGACTCCGTGCCGCTCTCGGAGCACGAGCAGCGAATGCTCGAGCAGATGGAGCGAGCGCTGTACGCCGAAGATCCCAAGTTCGCGACAGCGCTCGAAGGAAGCGGACTGCGCACGTACACCCGTCGCCGGGTGTACCAGGCAGTCGCAGGCTTCCTGGTGGGTATCGCGCTCCTCATGGCCGGAATGGTCGCTCAGCAGATCTGGATCAGCGTGGTGGGGTTCCTCGTCATGCTGGGCTGCGCGGTCCTGGCGGTCACCGGCTGGCGCAAGGCGCCCAAGCCGGGCGAGCAGCAGGCCAGGGGCGGACAGGCCGCAGGCGGCCGACAGTCCCGGCAGCGACGCTCCACCATGAACCGCATCGAAGAGCGGTGGCAGCGCCGCCGCGACGAACAGCAGGGCGGCGGCCACTGACGGGCCGCTGAGCGGCAGCCCCGCACCCCCGCGCAACCGAGCCCCGCAGGGCCCGAGCCTCGGCTCGCCGCCCGGCGGGGCTCCGCCGCGTCCGTAACCGATCACCCGAGCTCCCGGCCGGGGCTCGGGGGATGCCGTGGCCCGGCCCACCACCCCGCACGGTCCGACCTGCCCCCCGGGAGCCACACAGCGGTGGCTCCCGGGGGGGCAGTGCCTCACGGTGCCGAGCGGGGCGTCCGGCGCAGGGCGTTCGGCAGCAGGGTCGTGCGCCGTCGGGACCAGGACGCCGTCGCCGACGCCCACCACGCCGAGGCCGCCCAGCGCAGCCGGACCGCCGAGCGGGGCGCGAGGAGCGCGTGCAGGCGGGCCTTGCGGCCGGCGCTCGCGTGGAAACCGGCCCTGACCCGCTCCGCCTCCGCGGCGAGACCCGCCACCGGCTCGGGCCGGGGCGCGTACAGGACCTGCTCCACCGCACCGGCGACCCGGTGCACCGCCTCGGCCGGTTCACCCCGCAGGTCACCCAGTCGGACCAATCGCTCCGCGATCTTCCTCGGGGTGAGGGAATCGTCCGGCTCGACCCCGTGGTCCCAGGCCGTGTCGGTGATCTCGCGCCAGACCGCGAGGGTCCGCGCCGCCAGCTCCTCCGGGCCGCGACCGGCGCCGGACCCGAGCCGCCGGGCCCGTACCCGCTTGCGCCAGAGCATCGGCAGGAACGGTACGGCGAGCAGCAGGAGCACCCCCGTCGAGATCAGCGCGATCTGGAGGACGTCCGGTCCGCCGCCGTCCGAGAGGTCGCCCGCGAGCGCCTCGTCCGGCCCGCAGTCGCCCATGCGCCGCATCTGCGCCGTGCAGCTCTCCGAGGCCGTCGGGGCGACGGTCGGCCGTGCCGAGGCGCTCTGCTCCGGCCGCGCCGGACCCGTCGCCGTGCCCGTCGGCGTCGTCGCCCGGGTGTACGCCGGGGTCGAGCCCCGCGAGGGCGTCGGCTCGAACCGGGTCCAGCCGGCCCCCTCGAAGTACAGCTCGGGCCAGGCGTGCGCGTCCCGGATGCCCACCGAGACCGAGCCGTCGGTCTGCGTGGTGCCCGGCATGAAGCCGACGGCCACGCGCGCGGGGATGCCGAGCGAACGGGCCATCGCCGCCATCGAGAAGGAGAAGTGGACGCAGAAGCCGCGCTTGTCCTTGAGGAAGCGGGAGATCGCCTGCGCTCCGGTGCCGGATTCGACGTCCACGTCGTACTGGAAGCCGCCCTCCTCGGAGAACCAGTTCTGGAGCTTCACCGCCCGCTCGTAGTCGTTGCCCGCGCCCTTCGTGACCTCCACGGCCGCCGTCCGCACGTCGGCGGGGAGGGCGACGGGGACCTTCGTGTACTCGTGCCGCAGCTTCTCCGGCGCGGGCTGCGCCGCCGCCAGCTGCTCGGCCGTGGGCCGTACGTCCAGGCTCGTGACCTGGTAGCGGGCGCCCCGGGTCGTCTGCTTGTCGTCGCCGACGAGCATCCGGCCGGCCGGCTCGAACCGCCAGTTGCCCGAGACCTCGACCCGGCCCGCCGGGAACGGCATCGGCAGCCACTTCTGCTCGTACGCGTCCGAGGCGACGATGTTGGTGGTCACCTCCGTGATGTCCATCGACTGCGCGAGGCCCTGGGGCCAGGGCAGCTGCGGGGGCACGTCCTCGATCGGGCGGACCGAGGACTTCCACGAGGTGCCGTCGAACTGGTCCAGGGCGACGAGCCGCAGGTAGAGACCGCTGTTGTCCTGGGCGTTGGTCCGGTAGCGCAGGACCTCCCGGTCCTCCTGCTGGCGCAGGTTGTCCTGGAGCGAGACCAGCGGGTTCACGGCCGAGATCGTGCCGCCCCGGCCGTTCCCCGAGCCGCCCTCGCCGTTTCCGCCGCCGAACAGGCCGCCCGAGAACCCGGGCAGCGCGAGCGGCACGACCAGCGCGACGCCCATGGCGACCGCGCCGATCCGGCGGCCCGTACGGACCGGGGCGAAGGCGGAACCGCCGGTCGCCACCGACGAGCCCCGCGGCCCGGAGCGCTGGGCGGCCCCGAAGACCCGCCCCCACTGCGAGAGCCGGTCGCGGCCCTCGGCGAGGAGCAGCAGCAGGTAACCGGTGGCGGCGAGGAGGAACCAGAGCCAGCCCGCGCCGCCCCCGGAGAGCCCCGCGGCCACCGAGTACAGCGCGAGGAGCGGGAGCCCGGCCGGGGCCGCCTTGCGGAAGGTGACCGCCAGGGCGTCCACCAGGAGCCCTATCGCCACCACGCCGGCGACGAGCAGGAGCCGGATGCCCTCGGTGTCCGGCGCGGGGACCGCGTACGTCCCGACGTCCTCGACGCCCGCCCGGAACAGCTCGACGATCCAGGCGAAGGCCGCCGGCCCCGGCACCAGCCAGAGGACCGCCTGCCCGCGGGCGAAGAACAGGGTCAGCGCGAGCACGACCGCGACCAGCTGCGCGAGCAGCGTCAGCGGCCGGGCCAGCGGCACCCGCCGGGTCAGCATGCCCACGGCGCTCACCAGGGCGAGGACGAAGGCCGCCGTGAAGATCCAGGTCGCCGGCTTCACCAGCGGGAGCAGGGCCCCGGCCGCCATCAGGGTGGCGCCCCAGGCGGCGAGGGTCAGCCGCGCGCGGCCGCTCATGACCAACCTCCGTACGTGTCGGCGGCGGACTCCGCGCGGACGCCGGCCGCCTGCTGCCACAGGTCCGCGAGCCGCGCCCCGGCGGGCACGGCGAGCGCCGTCCAGCCGGCCTCGCGCAGCTGCCGTACGCGGTCCTCGACCGCCCCGGAGACCGCGCCGCCCGTCAGCCAGGTGCCCGAGTCCAGGACGAAGGCGACGGCGGCGCCGGTCCGGCCGCGCATCCGGGCCGCGAGCGCGGCCTGTCCCTCGTCGAGGTCGCCGAGGAAGGCCACGAGCAGGCCCTCGTCGCCCCCGCGCAGCACGTCGGAGGCGCGGGAGAGCCCGGCGCCCTCGGAGTGGTCGACGATCGCGAGGGTGTCCATCAGCAGGCCGGCGGTGTCGGCCGAGTCCTGCGTCGAACCGGCGAAGCCGTCGGACCCCTCACCGGGGACCGTGCTGCCGGAGTCGGTGAGCAGCCGGACCGCGTACCCCCGCCCCAGCATGTGCACCAGGGCCGAGGCCGCGCCGGAGACCGCCCACTCGAAGGCGGAGTCGGGGCCGCTGCCCTGGTAGGCGATCCGGCGGGTGTCGAGGAGGACCGTGCAGCGGGCCCGCTGCGGCTGCTCCTCGCGCCGCACCATCAGCTCGCCGTACCGGGCGGTGGACCGCCAGTGCACCCGGCGCAGGTCGTCGCCGTGCCGGTAGGCGCGGGGGATGACGTCGTCGTCGCCGGCCAGCGCCAGGGAGCGCTGGTGCCCCTCGCCGTACCCCGAGGACTCGCCGGTGAGCTTCACCGGGGGCAGCGCCTCGGTCCTCGGCACGACGGTGAGGGTGTCGTACGCGCTGAAGGAGCGGGTCAGCTCGCACAGGCCGAACGGGTCGTTCAGCCGGAGCTGGAGCGGGCCGAGCGGGAACCGTCCGCGCAGGTCGGAGCGGACCCGGTAGGACACCTCGCGCCGGCCGCCCGACTCGACCCGGTCGAGGACGAACCGGGGGCGGGGGCCCAGCATGTACGGCACGTGGTCCTGGAGCATCAGCAGCCCGGTCGGCAGCTTGGAGACGTTCTCCATGCGCAGCTGGACCCGGGCCTCGGAGCCCGCCTCCACCCGCTGCGGGGTGAGCCGGCGGGCGGCCGCGACCCGGTAGCGGGTGCGGTGCAGGACGAGGACGCAGATCAGCGGCAGGGCGGCGAGGAGCAGCCCGACGCGCAGCAGGTCCGCCTGGCCGAGGACGTACGCGCAGACGGCGGCGGCCACCCCGGCGGCGAGGAACGACCGGCCGCGGGTGGTGAGACCGCCGAAGGCGGCCCGCAGACCGCCCCGGTCGTCGTCGCCCCGCCGCCCGTCCGGCACGGAGGCGGCTGCGGAGGCGGCCCCCATCACAGCCGCCGGGCGCCGGGCTGCTGCTGGCCGAGGTGCGGTCCGGCGGGCGGGGCCGCGGCCGGCACCGGGGTGCGCTGGAGGATGTCCTGGACGACCTGCTCGGCCGTGCGCCGGTTCAGCTGGGCCTGCGCCGTCGGCAGCAGCCGGTGGGCGAGGACGGGTGCGGCGAGGGCCTGGAGGTCGTCCGGCAGGACGTAGTCGCGGCCGCTGAGCGCGGCGGAGGCCTTCGCGGCCCGCAGCAGGTGGAGCGTGGCGCGGGGCGAGGCGCCGAGCCGCAGGTCGGTGTGGGTGCGGGTGGCGGCGACGATGTCGACCGCGTACCGGCGCACGGCGTCGGCCACGTGGACCGCCCGCACCGCCTCGATCAGCTTCAGGATGTCGTGGGCGTGCGCGACCGGCTGGAGGTCGTCGAGCGGGGAGACCGAGCCGTGCACGTCGAGCATCCGCAGCTCGGCGTCGGCGCTCGGGTAGCCCATCGAGACCCGCGCCATGAAGCGGTCGCGCTGGGCCTCGGGCAGCGGGTAGGTGCCCTCCATCTCGACCGGGTTCTGCGTGGCGACGACCATGAACGGGCTGGGCAGCTCGTAGGTCTGGCCGTCGACCGTGACCTGCCGCTCCTCCATGGACTCCAGGAGGGCCGACTGGGTCTTCGGCGAGGCGCGGTTGATCTCGTCGCCGATGACGATCTGGGCGAAGATCGCGCCCGGCTTGAACTCGAACTCCCGCTGCTGCTGGTCGAAGATCGACACGCCCGTGACGTCCGACGGCAGCAGGTCGGGAGTGAACTGGATGCGGCGCACCGAGCAGTCGATGGACCGCGCCAGCGTCTTGGCGAGCATGGTCTTGCCCACGCCGGGGACGTCCTCGATGAGGAGGTGCCCCTCGGCGAGCAGAACGGTCAGCGAAAGCCGTACGACCTCGGGCTTCCCCTCGATCACACCCTCCATCGACCTGCGGACACGCTCCGCGGTCGTGGTCAGATCAGCGAGGTTCGCTCGATCGTCATAGGTCGTCACCCGGCCCTCCTCGGCCTTTCCGGAACACCGACACCTGCCCCCGTCCGGACGGACGGGGGGTGTCACCCGAGCATTCTTGATGCCGTGGCCGGGTCGTGTCACTCGCCTGAGGACAAGTGCGAGGGAAATGCCGGGGTTTGAACCGTTACGCCGGGTCGCCCCCGACCGTCACGACGGG
This sequence comes from Streptomyces sp. NPDC020807, assembly GCF_040641575.1. Taxonomy (NCBI): domain Bacteria; kingdom Bacillati; phylum Actinomycetota; class Actinomycetes; order Kitasatosporales; family Streptomycetaceae; genus Streptomyces; species Streptomyces sp. NPDC020807. The sequence goes on along the minus strand of NZ_JBFADU010000004.1, from coordinate 42,110 downwards.
TCGCCGTCGGTACTCGCTCCGGACTTACTCCGGGTCGATCTCGCGCAGCAGGCCCGTCGTCACGTCGAAGACGAAGCCCCGGACGTCGTCGGAGTGCAGCAGGAACGGGGAGGTCCGGACCCGCGCCATCGACTGGCGGACGTCCTGGTCGACGTCGCGGAAGGCCTCCACGGCCCAGGTCGGACGCTGGCCGACCTCGTGCTCCAGGTCGTGCCGGAAGTCCTCGGTGAGCGATTCGAGACCGCAGCCGGTGTGGTGGACCAGCATCACGCTGCGCGTGCCGAGGGCACGCTGGCTGATCGTGAGGGAGCGGATCACGTCGTCGGTGACGACGCCGCCCGCGTTGCGGATGGTGTGGCAGTCGCCGAGCTGGAGCCCGAGGGCCGCGTGCAGGTCGAGACGGGCGTCCATGCAGGCGACGACGGCGACGCGGAGCACGGGACGCGCGTCCATGCCCGGGTCGGTGAAGTGCGAGGCGTACTGCTCGTTCGCCGTGACGAGGCGGTCCGTGACCGAACCGGTGGCGGGTATGGCGTCGGCGGTGGGGTGCGCGGAGGTCGACATGGTTTTGACGTTAACGGTCACGCGCCCCCCGAGCCTGCTGTGAGAGGGGACAAAGAACCGCGATTGACCTTGTTGTGAGGTAACCCACAGCCCCCGGCCGTCGGCCTCCGAACGGGTGAGCCGTCCGGAATGTCCCGCCGGTACGCCGGGTCCGCGCGACGCGCCAGCCGGTTGATTGACCGGCGCGCCCCGTGGACTAAAGTGACGCGAAGTTCACGGAGACATTGAGGATATCGAGCGATTTCCGCGGTTTCTCCCCCGTGTGTGCGGTGGCATTTACGGCTCGGCCTTCTCCCGCTCGCCGGTCGGACCCGGCGGTACGTGCCTCCGCGCCGGATCTGAGAGGGCGCATTGAGCAACGACCGCCACGTCCCGGTGATGCTCCAGCGGTGCCTGGACATGCTGGCCCCCGCACTGGAGCGGCCCGGCGCGGTCGTCGTCGACTGCACCCTGGGCCTCGGAGGCCACAGCGAGGCCCTGCTCACGAGGTTCCCCGAGGCGCGGCTCGTCGCCCTCGACCGGGACAAGGAGGCGCTGCGCCTCTCCGGCGAGCGCCTCGCCCCCTACGGGGAGCGCGCCACCCTCGTCCACGCCGTGTACGACGAGCTGCCCGAGGTCCTCGACCGGCTCGGCATCCCGAAGGTGGACGGCGTCCTCTTCGACCTCGGCGTCTCCTCCATGCAGCTGGACGAGGCCGACCGCGGCTTCGCCTACGCCCAGGACGCCCCGCTCGACATGCGCATGGACCAGTCGACCGGCATCAGCGCGGCCGAGGTCCTCAACACCTACCCGGCCGGCGAACTCGTCCGCATCCTGCGCGCGTACGGCGAGGAGAAGCAGGCCAAGCGGATCGTCTCCGCCATCGTGCGCGAGCGCGAGAAGGAGCCCTTCACCAACAGCGCCCGGCTCGTCGAACTCATCCGGGACTCCCTGCCCCAGGCGGCCAAGCGCGTCGGCGGCAACCCGGCCAAGCGGACCTTCCAGGCCCTGCGCATCGAGGTCAACCGCGAGCTCGAAGCCGTCGAGAACGCGATCCCGGCGGCCGTGAAGGCCCTCGCCGTCGGCGGCCGGATCGCCGTCCTCTCGTACCAGTCCCTCGAGGACCGCATCGTCAAGCAGGTCTTCGCGGCCGGCGCCGCCACCACCGCCCCGCCCGGCCTCCCGGTCGTCCCCGAGAAGTACCAGCCCCGCCTGAAGCTGCTCACGCGCGGCGCCGAGCTCCCGACGGAGGAGGAGGTCGCCGAGAACCGGCGCGCCGCCCCCGCGCGTCTCAGAGGCGTCGAGCGCATCCGGGAGGACGTGCTGTGAGTACGGCGAAGGGGCCCCTCAAAGGGAGGGCGGCGCGGCTCGGACGGCTCATGCCTTCGGGGCCGAGCACGGCCGCCCGTACCCCCTTCGTCCTGCTCGTCTTCGTCCTGCTCGGCGGCGGGCTCATCACCCTCCTCCTGCTGAACTCGGCCCTCAACCAGGGCTCGTTCAAGCTGCGCGAGCTCAAGGACAGGACCACCGAGCTCACCGACGAGGAGCAGGCGCTCCAGCGCGACGTCGACGTCTACGTCGCCCCCGACGCCCTGGAACGCCGGGCCCGCGAGCTCGGCATGGTCCCCGGCGGCAGCCCCGCGTTCCTCGGGCCCGACGGCAAGGTGCTCGGCGAGCCCTCGGTCGCGCGGTCCCCGAAGCCGACCCCGACCCCGACCCCGAAGCCCACGGCGATCGGTGCGCCCGGCGCGAGCGCCACGCCGTCCGCGCCGGGCGGCGCCGACGGGCCGTCGGCCACTCGGCCCGGCCCCGGGCGGACACCGGCCACGACGGCCGGCACGCTCCCCACCACCGGAGGGACCACGAAGCCGGGCCCCACCGGCACCGGCCGCCCACCGACGACGCCGGTACGGGAACCACGGGAAACCGCGCCGGCACGGCAGACCGACGAAACCGCTCCGACGACCTCCGGTAGGTGACCCGCAGTGCCCTCAGAGGAGCCCCCGCGCCGCCGCGTCCCCGGACCGGCCCGTCCCTCGCGCCCACGCCCCGCCTCCGGCGACCGCGCGTCCCGCGACCGCGCACCGGGATCGGGTGCCGACCGCACCCCCCGCGACCGCACCCCCCGCGACCGCACGTCCGGCGACCGCGCCCCCCGCGACCGTACGGCGGGAGACCGCACCCCCCGCGACCGTAGGGCGGGAGACCGCCCCTCCCGGGACCGTACGACCGGCGAACGCGCCGGCGCGGACCGTGCCGCGCGTGACCGCGCGTCCGGGGACGGCGCCGCCCGTCCGCGTACCCCGGGCGCCCGCGGCTCCGGGGCCCGCGGCTCCGCGGCCCGTACCCCCGGAGCCCGCACGGCCGGCGCCCGCACCCCCGGCGCGCGCGGTTCACGGCCCGCGGCCCGGCCCGCCGCCAAGCGGCCCGCGCCGCGCCCGGCGCGCAAGCCGCGCACCATCCGGCTCGGCAGCCCCCGGCCCCGGCTGCGGCTGATCTCCTTCGGGCTCACGCTCGTCATGCTGGCCTTCGTCGTCCGGCTGCTCCAGGTGCAGGCCGTCGACGCCAGCGCGTACGCGGCCAAGGCCGACCGGTACCGCTTCCAGGAGTACACGCTCTCCGCCGACCGCGGCGAGATCACCGACCGCAACGGCATCGCGCTCGCCGCCAGCGTCGACGCGTACGACATCACCGCCGACCCCAAGCTGTTCACGCCCGAGGAGTCCAAGCTCCCCGACGCCCCCGAGCAGGCCGCCGCCCTCCTCGCCCCCATCCTGGGCAAGGAGCCCGCGGAGCTCGCCAAGAAGCTCCGCACCCCCAAGTCCCGCTACACGCTGCTCGCCCGCAAGCAGACCCCGCAGGTCTGGAACCAGATCAAGGACCTCAGGAAGGTCTACGGGCAGAAGGCCCAGGCCAAGGGCGGCACCGGCGTCAACCTGCTCGGCGGCATCCTCAGCGAGCCCAGCAGCAAGCGCGTGTACCCCAACAACGAACTCGCCGCCGGGATACTGGGATACGTCAACGCCGAGGGCCGCGGCGCCGGCGGCATCGAGTCCCAGCTCGACCCGCAGCTCGCCGGCAAGGACGGCAAGGTCCGCTTCACCGAGTCCAACGGCCGCCAGGTGCCCACCGCGGGCTCCCAGGGAACCCCCGCCGTCCCCGGCTCCGACATCGAGCTGACCATCGACCGGGACATCCAGTGGGCCGCCCAGAAGGCCATCACCGAACAGGTGCGGAAGTCCAAGGCCGACCGCGGCTACGTCGTCGTGCAGAACACGCGGACCGGCGAGGTCCTGGCCATGGCCAACGCCCCCGGCTTCGACCCCAACGACCTCTCCGCCGCCAACTCCGCCGCCATGGGCAACGCCGCCCTCCAGGACGCCTACGAGCCCGGCTCCACCGCCAAGGTGATCTCCATGGCCGCCGTCCTCGAGGAGAACAAGGCCGACCCCGGCACCCACGTCACCGTGCCCAACCGGCTCCACCGCGGCGACCGGCTCTTCAAGGACGACATCGACCACCCGACCTGGTACCTGACGCTCAACGGCGTCCTCGCCAAGTCCAGCAACATCGGCACCATCCTGGCCACCGGCCGGCTCGGCGAGACCCAGGCCGAGTCCAACAAGGTCCTCCACTCCTACCTGCGCAAGTTCGGCCTCGGCAGCCCCACGGGACTGGACTTCCCGGGCGAGACCCCCGGCATCCTCGCCGAGCCCGGGGACTGGTCGACCTCCCAGCAGTACACGATCCCCTTCGGCCAGGGGCTCTCCGTCAGCGCCATGCAGGCCGCCTCCGTCTACTCGACCGTCGCCAACGGAGGCGTACGGGTCGAGCCGACCCTCGTCCGCGGCACCAAGGGCGCCGACGGCCGCTTCACGCCCGCCCCGGCCCCCGAGGAGAGCCGCGTCGTCAGCGAGAAGACCGCCGACACCCTCGCCAAGATGCTGGAGTCCGTCGTCGAGGACGAGGAGGGCACCGGCAACAAGGCCGCCATCCCCGGCTACCGCGTCGCCGGCAAGACCGGTACCGCCAACCGCGTCGACCCCGAACTCGGCCGGTACAAGGGCTACACCGCCTCGTTCGCCGGCTTCGCGCCCGCCGACGACCCGCAGGTCACCGTCTACTGCGCCATCCAGAACCCCACGAAGGGCAGCTACTTCGGCGGCCAGATCTGCGGACCCATCTACAAGAAGGTCATGGAGTTCGCCCTCAAGACCCTCCACGTCGCCCCCACGGGCAACGAACCGGCCCGACTGCCGGTCACCTTCGAACCCCCCACCCCGTGACACTCCGGAGTACCAGTGACAACGATCACCCCCCATTCCGGGAACCGGAAATCGAACTCCGGCGACGCCCCGGGCTCTTTTGGCCCCGCACAGGGTGCGCCCGGTACGCTCACCGCCGTGCCACACGCTGATCAGTCCCGAACCACCCCGCCCCGGCCGGAGCAGGAGCGCCCCACACCCCTGGGCGACCTGGCCGCACAGCTGGGCGTCGACACCCTCGACGCCGGCCCCGCCGGATCCGACGCGGCGTCCGTCGCCGTCACCGGCATCACGCACGACTCCCGGGCGGTACGCCCCGGGGACGTGTACGCGGCCCTGCCCGGCGCCCGCCTCCACGGCGCCGACTTCGTCGCGCAGGCCGCCGGACTCGGCGCCGCCGCCGTCCTCACCGACCCGACCGGCGCCGAGCGCGCCGCCGCGACCGGCCTGCCGGTCCTGGTCGTCGAGGACCCGCGCGGCCGGATGGGCGAGCTCGCCGCCGCGATCTACGGGCGGCCCGGCGACGACCTCCTCCAGATCGGCATCACCGGCACCTCCGGCAAGACCACCACGGCCTACCTGGTCGAGGGCGGACTGCGCGGCGCCGGACACCGCACCGGGCTCGTCGGCACCGTCGAGATGCGCATCGGCGACGAGCGCATCAAGTCCGAGCGCACCACCCCCGAGGCCACCGACCTCCAGGCCCTCTTCGCCGTCATGCGCGAGCGGGGCGTCGAGGCCGTCGCCATGGAGGTCTCCAGCCACGCCCTCGTGCTCGGCCGGGTCGACGGCTGCGTCTTCGACGTCGCCGTCTTCAACAACCTCAGCCCGGAGCACATGGAGTTCCACTCCGACATGGAGGACTACTTCCGGGCCAAGGCCATGCTCTTCACCCCCGAGCGCAGCAAGCTCGGCATCGTGAACGCCGACGACGCGTACGGCCGCCGGCTCGCCGAGGAGGCGACCGTCCCGGTCGTCACCTTCTCCGCCGAGGGCCGCGAGGACGCCGACTGGCGCGCCGAGGACCTCGTCCTCGGCTCCCACGACTCGACGTTCACCGCCGTCGGCCCGCGCGGCGAGCGGATCTCCGCCACCGCCCCGCTGCCCGGCCCGTTCAACGTCGCCAACACCCTCGCCGCCATCGCGACCCTCGCCGCCGCCGGCCTCGAACCGAAGGCCGCCGCCGACGGCGTCGCCGCCGTCCCCGGCGTCCCCGGCCGCCTGGAGCGGGTCGACGCCGGACAGCCGTACCTCGCCGTCGTCGACTACGCCCACAAGACGGACGCCGTCGAATCGGTCCTGCGCTCCCTGCGCGAGGTCACCGAGGGCCGCCTCCACGTGGTCATCGGCTGCGGCGGGGACCGCGACACCACCAAACGCGGCCCGATGGGCGCCGCGGCGGCCCGGCTCGCCGACACCGCCGTCCTGACCTCCGACAACCCCCGCTCCGAGGACCCGCTCGCGATCCTCACCGCGATGCTCGCGGGCGCCGCCGAGGTCCCGGCCGGGGAGCGCGGAGACGTCCTGGTCGAACCCGACCGGGCCGCCGCCGTCGCCGCCGCCGTGCACCGCGCCAGGCCGGGGGACACCGTCCTGGTCGCCGGCAAGGGCCACGAGCAGGGCCAGGAGATCGCCGGGGCCGTACGCCCCTTCGACGACCGCGAGGTGCTGCGCGCGGCCATCCTCGAACAGGCGGGCCTCGACCACCAGCAGAAGGCCCGGGACATCCGGGAAGACAGCCCCCAGAACAGTCAGGGATGAAGCAGTGATCGCCCTCTCCCTCGCCGAGATCGCCGAAATCGTCGGCGGGCAGACGCACGACATACCGGATCCGGCCGCCCGGGTCACCGGGCCCGTCGTCATCGACTCCCGCGAGGTGCGGACCGGCGGCCTCTTCGTCGCCTTCGCCGGTGAGCACGTCGACGGCCACGACTACGCGGAGCGCGCCGTCACGGCGGGCGCGGCGGCCGTCCTGGCCGCCCGGCCCGTCGGCGTACCCGCGATCGTCGTGGACGACGTGCAGACGGCGCTCGGGGCCCTCTCCCGCGCGGTCGTCGAGCGGCTCGGCACCGATGTCGTCGCCCTCACCGGCTCCGCCGGCAAGACGTCCACGAAGGACCTGATCGCCCAGGTCCTCGACAAGCACGCCCCCACCGTGTGGACGCCGGGCTCCCTGAACAACGAGATCGGCCTGCCGCTCACCGCGCTCCGCGCGAGCGAGGAGACCCGGCACCTGGTCCTGGAGATGGGCGCCCGCGGCATCGGCCACATCCGCTACCTCACCGGCCTGACCCCGCCCCGCATCGGCCTCGTCCTCAACGTGGGCACCGCCCACATCGGAGAGTTCGGCGGCCGGGAGCAGATCGCCCAGGCGAAGGGCGAACTCGTCGAGAGCCTGCCGTCCGCCGAGGACGGCGGCATCGCGGTCCTCAACGCCGACGACCCGCTCGTCCGCGCGATGGCGAGCCGCACGAAGGCCCGCGTGACCCTCTTCGGCGAAGCGGACGAAGCGGCCGTACGGGCCGAGAACGTCCGCCTCACAGAAACGGGACAGCCTTCTTTCAGGCTTCACACACCCACCGGGTGCAGCGACGTGACCTTGCGCCTGTACGGTGAGCACCACGTGTCGAACGCGCTCGCCGCGGCCGCCGTCGCGCACGAGCTGGGCATGCCAGTCGAGGAGATCGCCACCGCGCTCTCCGAGGCGGGCACCCTGTCGCGCTGGCGCATGGAGGTCACCGAGCGTCCGGACGGCGTGACGATCGTCAACGACGCCTACAACGCCAACCCCGAGTCCATGCGGGCCGCCCTGCGCGCGCTCGCGGCCATGGGCAGGGCCGCTCAGGCCCGAGGGGCGCGCACGTGGGCGGTGCTCGGCAAGATGGCCGAGCTCGGTGACGCATCGCTCGTCGAGCACGACGCGGTCGGACGGCTTGCCGTCCGGCTCAACGTCAGCAAGCTCGTCGCGGTCGGGGACAGGGAAGCGTCCTGGCTGCAACTGGGCGCATATAACGAGGGTTCGTGGGGTGAGGAGTCGGTGCACGTGTCCGACGCGCAGGCGGCTGTCGACCTGTTGCGCAGGGAACTGCGTCCGGGGGACGTCGTCCTTGTGAAGGCTTCCAGGTCGGTCGGTCTCGAAGGGGTCGCGCAGGCACTCCTCGACACCGAGGGTGAGGTCGCCGGACGATGAGGCAGATCCTCTTCGCTGGGGCCATCGGCCTCTTCCTCACCCTGATCGGTACGCCGCTGCTGATCAAGCTCCTGGCCCGCAAGGGGTACGGGCAGTTCATCCGCGACGACGGCCCCCGCGGCCACGCCGGGAAGAAGGGCACGCCCACCATGGGCGGCATCTCCTTCATCCTGGCGACGCTCATCGCGTACGCCCTGGCCAAGGTCATCACCGGCGAGGACCCGACGTACTCGGGCGTCCTGGTGCTGTTCCTCATGGCCGGCATGGGCCTGGTCGGCTTCCTCGACGACTACATCAAGATCGTCAAGCAGCGTTCGCTGGGCCTGCGGGCCAAGGCGAAGATGGCCGGCCAGCTGATCGTCGGCATCGCCTTCGCCGTGCTCTCGCTCCAGTTCGCGGACGCCCGGGGGAACACCCCGGCCTCCGAGAAGCTCTCCTTCATCACGGACTTCGGCTGGTCCATCGGCCCGGTGCTCTTCGTGGTCTGGGCGCTCTTCATGATCCTGGCCATGTCCAACGGCGTGAACCTGACGGACGGCCTGGACGGTCTGGCCACCGGTGCCTCGGTGATGGTCTTCGGCGCGTACACCTTCATCGGGCTCTGGCAGTTCCAGGAGTCCTGCGCCAACGCGGTGACGCTGACCAACCCCAACGCGTGCTTCGAGGTGCGCGACCCGCTGGACCTCGCGGTCGTCGCCTCCGCCCTCATGGGCGCCTGCTTCGGCTTCCTGTGGTGGAACACCTCGCCCGCCAAGATCTTCATGGGTGACACCGGCTCGCTGGCCCTCGGCGGCGCGCTCGCCGGTCTCGCCATCTGCTCCCGCACGGAGCTTCTCCTCGCGCTGCTCGGCGGCCTGTTCGTGCTGATCACGATGTCCGTGGTCATCCAGGTCGGCTCGTTCAAGATGACCGGCAAGCGCGTCTTCCGGATGGCCCCCCTCCAGCACCACTTCGAACTCAAGGGGTGGTCCGAGGTCCTGGTCGTCGTCCGGTTCTGGATCATCCAGGGCATGTGCGTGATCGTGGGCCTGGGTCTCTTCTACGCGGGATGGGCAGCCGAAAAGTGACGGAACAGCTCGACTGGAACGGCAAGAAGGTCACCGTCGCGGGGCTCGGGATCTCCGGCATCCCGGCCGCGCGGGTGCTGCACGGCCTGGGCGCCGTCGTGACCGTCGTCAACGACGGCGACGACGAGCGCTCCCGGGCCCAGGCGGCCGACCTGGAGGCGGAGGGAATCACCGTCCGCCTCGGCGACGGGGCCACCCTGCCGACCGGTACCGAGCTGATCGTCACCACCCCCGGCTGGCAGCCCGACAAGCCGCTCTTCACGGCCGCCGCCGAGGCGGGCGTGGAGGTCTGGGGCGACGTCGAGCTGGCCTGGCGCCTCCGGGGCCCCGACGCGGCCCCGTGGCTCGCGGTCACCGGCACCAACGGCAAGACCACGACCGTCCGGATGCTCGCCTCGATCCTGGAGGCGGCGGGCCTGAGGACGGCCGCCGTCGGCAACATCGGGGTCTCGCTCCTCGACGCGGTCCTCGGCGAGGAGCCGTACGACGTCCTCGCCGTCGAGCTCTCCAGCTACCAGCTCCACTGGTCGCCCTCGCTCCGCGTCCACTCGGCCGCCGTCCTCAACCTGGCGCCCGACCACCTCGACTGGCACGGCTCCATGGAGGCGTACGCCGCCGACAAGGGCCGGATCTACGAGGGCAACACGATCGCCTGCGTCTACAACGTCGCCGACCGGGTCACCGAGGACCTCGTCCGCGAGGCCGACGTCGAGGAGGGCTGCCGCGCCATCGGCTTCACCCTCGGCACCCCCGGCCCCTCCCAGCTCGGCGTCGTCGAGGGCATCCTCGTCGACCGCGCCTTCGTCGAGAACCGGCAGAAGAACGCCCAGGAGCTCGCCGAGGTCGCCGACGTCCAGCCGCCGGCCCCGCACAACATCGCCAACGCGCTCGCCGCCGCCGCCCTCGCCCGCGCCTTCGGCGTCGACGCGAAGGCCGTACGGGACGGACTGCGGGCCTTCCGGTCCGACCCGCACCGCATCGAGCTGGTCGAGGAGGTCGAGGGGGTCACGTACGTCGACGACTCCAAGGCCACCAACACCCACGCGGCCGAGGCCTCCCTCGCGGCCTACGAGTCGATCGTCTGGATCGCCGGCGGCCTCGCCAAGGGCGCCGCGTTCGACGAGCTCGTCGCCGCCTCGGCGAAGCGCCTGCGCGGCGCCGTCCTGATCGGCGCCGACCGCGCGCTGATCCGCGAAGCCCTGGCGCGACACGCCCCGGAGGTCCCGGTGGTGGACCTCGACCGGACCGACACTGGGGCGATGTCCGAGGCGGTCCGTGAAGCGGCGGGGATGGCCCGTCCGGGGGACACGGTGCTCCTGGCCCCGGCCTGCGCGTCGATGGACATGTTCACCAACTACAACAAGCGGGGCGAGGCCTTCGCGGACGCCGTCCGCGCGCTCGCCACCACCGGGGACGCCTGACCTGACCAGCGGGAGGGTCCGGCCGGACCGGGCACGACTGGAGGGGGCAGCGACCATGCCGAGCAAGATCGCCGGGACACGCCGGCCCTCCGCCGTACGCGGCGGAGGGCGTGAGCCGGCGACCCCGCGGCCGGCGCGCGGCGGGGGCGCCCGGCGCCTCTACGAGCAGGCCGTACGGGCCTGGGACCGGCCCCTCACCGCGTACTACGTGATCATCGGGGCCGCCCTGCTCATCACCGCGCTCGGCCTGGTGATGGTCTACTCCGCCTCGATGATCACGGCGCTCCGCTACGACCTCGTGCCGTCCTACTTCTTCCGGAAGCAGTTCTTCGCCGCGCTCCTCGGCACCGGGCTGCTCCTCGCCGCCTCGCGGATGCCGGTGAAGCTGCACCGGGCGCTCGCCTACCCGATCCTCGTCGGCGCCGTCTTCCTCATGGTGCTCGTCCAGGTGCCCGGCATAGGGCACGCGGTCAACGGCAACCAGAACTGGATCTCCCTCGGCGGCCCCTTCCAGCTCCAGCCCAGCGAGTTCGGCAAACTGGCCCTGATCCTCTGGGGTGCCGACCTCCTCGCCCGCAAGCAGGACATGGGCCTGCTCACCCAGTGGAAGCACATCCTCGTGCCGCTGGTCCCGGGCACCTTCATGCTGCTCGGGCTGATCATGCTCGGCGGCGACATGGGCACCTCGATCATCCTCGCGACGATCCTCTTCGGCCTCCTGTGGACGGCCGGCGCGCCCACCAGGCTCTTCGTCGGCGTGCTCTCCGTGGCCGGGGCGATCGGCTTCCTGCTGATCAAGACCAGCGACAACCGGATGAAGCGCTTCCAGTGCGTCCTCGCGACCGATCCCGGCGGAGAGGGAGCCCCCTGCCTCCAGGCGGCGCACGGCATCTATGCTCTGGCCTCGGGTGGATGGTTCGGTTCCGGACTCGGCGCGAGCGTCGAGAAGTGGGGCCAACTCCCCGAAGCCCACACCGACTTCATCTTCGCGGTCACCGGTGAGGAACTGGGCCTCGCGGGGACGCTGTCGGTACTCGCCCTGTTCGCGGCTCTAGGCTATGCGGGTATCCGCGTGGCCGGACGCACGGAGGACCCCTTCGTGAGGTACGCCGCGGGAGGCGTGACCACCTGGATCACGGCCCAGGCCGTGATCAACATCGGTGCGGTGCTCGGCTTGCTGCCGATCGCCGGTGTCCCGCTCCCGCTGTTCTCGTACGGGGGGTCGGCCCTGCTGCCGACCATGTTCGCCGTCGGGCTCCTCATCGCCTTCGCGCGACAGGAACCCGCCGCGAAAGCGGCCCTGGCCATGCGTCGCCCCGGCTGGGGCAGGCGGACCGGGGTGAGATGGAAGTCGATGCGACGGCGCGTCAAGAAGCGCCCGTCCGGAGAGCGGTGAATTTCGGTGCATGTCGTACTCGCCGGTGGGGGGACCGCCGGCCATATCGAGCCCGCGCTGGCCCTCGCTGACGCCCTGCGCAGGCAGGACCCCAGCGTGGGGATCACGGCCCTCGGCACGGAGAAGGGTCTGGAGACGCGGCTCGTGCCCCAGCGGGGCTACGAGCTGGCGCTCATCCCCGCCGTACCGCTGCCGCGCAAGCCCACCCCCGAGCTGATGACCGTCCCCGGGCGGCTGCGCAACACCATCAAGGCGGCCGAGCAGATCCTCGAACGCACCAAGGCGGACTGCGTCGTCGGCTTCGGCGGCTACGTGGCCCTGCCCGGCTACCTCGCCGCCAAGCGGCTCGGCGTGCCGATCGTGGTCCACGAGGCCAACGCCCGGCCCGGCCTGGCCAACAAGATCGGCTCGCGGTACGCGGCCGGGGTCGGCGTCGCCACCCCCGACAGCAAGCTCCGCAACGCCCGGTACATCGGCATCCCGCTGCGGCACACCATCTCGACCCTCGACCGGGCGCGGGTGCGTCCCGAGGCCCGCGCCGCCTTCGGGCTCGACCCGAACCTGCCGACGCTGCTCGTCTCGGGCGGCTCGCAGGGCGCCCGGCGGCTCAACGAGGTCGTCCAGCAGGTCGCGCCGGTGCTCCAGCGCTCCGGCATCCAGATCCTGCACGCGGTCGGCCCGAAGAACGAGATGCCGCGCGTCGACAACATGCCCGGGATGCCGCCCTATGTGCCGGTACCGTACGTGGACCGGATGGATCTCGCGTACGCCGCCGCCGACATGATGCTCTGCCGCGCGGGCGCGATGACCGTCGCCGAGCTCTCCGCCGTCGGGCTGCCCGCCGCGTACGTCCCGCTGCCCATCGGCAACGGCGAACAGCGGCTCAACGCCCAGCCGGTGGTCAAGGCGGGCGGTGGACTCCTCGTCGACGACGCGGAGCTGACGCCGCAGTGGGTGCAGGGCAACGTCCTGCCCGTTCTGGCCGATCCGCACCGGTTGTACGAGATGTCCCGCGCCGCCGCCGAGTTCGGTCGCCGGGACGCCGACGACCTGCTCGTCGGGATGGTGTACGAGGCGATCGCCGCCCGCCGACAGGCGTAGCGCGGCGGCGAAAGGCGGGGAAGCGTGGCAGCCGGACCGACGACCGCTTCGAAGGGCGGCGAGAGAAATCCGCACGGGTCGTCGGAGCGGCCGCCCGACCCGGACGCCCGGAACGGAAAGTTCCGGGCGTTCCGGGGGCTTCCCGTCCGGGTGTTGCTGATCGCCGTCGGCGTCCTCGTACTCGTGGCCGGCGGGATCTGGGCGCTGTACGGATCGACCTGGTTCCGGGTGGAACGGGTGAAGACCTCCGGCCTCGACGTCCTGACGACCGGACAGGTCGAATCGGCAGCCGCCGTCCCGGCCGGGGCCCCGCTCGTCTCCGTCGACACCGACGCCATCGCGGACCGCATCCGGAAGGAGCTTCCGCGCGTCGAGTCGGTCGAGGTCGTGCGGTCCTGGCCGCACGCAATCGGTCTGAAAGTGACGGAACGGAAGCCCGTTCTCCTCCTGGAAAAGGGCGGAAAGTTCGTCGAAGTGGACGGTTCCGGCACGCGGTTCGCCACCGTCGACACCGCCCCCCGGAATGTCCCGAGGCTCCGCCTCGACTCCGCCGGATCACCCAGCCTGCGCCGCTTCGACGAGGACCGGCTCCTCGACGAGGCGGTCCGCGTCCGGAGTGAACTCCCGGAGCAAATCGCCGCGAACACTCGTGTCGTCCGCGTCGGCTCGTACGACTCCGTCACCCTGGAACTGACCAAGGGGCGCACGGTCTTCTGGGGGAGCGGCGAGCACGGGCCGGTCAAGGCCCGGGTCCTGACAGCCCTCATGAAGGCCTCGCCCAAAGCGGGGCACTTCGATGTAAGTGCCCCCACGGCGCCCGCCTCGTCCGGGAGTTGACGGCGAGTTCGCGGGCATATGCGCAGGTCGGAACCCTGGTTGGCCAGCGCTACGGGTGATCACATAGGGTGAAAAGAAAAACGGGAGGTTCGGCGTGTTCGTTGAACGGGCGCCACTTGTCGACTTAGTGTCCTGTTCGGAAGAGTCCAGCGAACAGAGACACTGGTAACCCTAAACTTCAGCGTTAGGGTTTGGGTCGGCACTACGGACCGTCCCAATCGGCATCCGTCGTCGCAGCGCGCACCAACCACCGCGTCGCGGCGACACGTAACTCGAGGCGAGAGGCCTTCGACGTGGCAGCACCGCAGAACTACCTCGCAGTCATCAAGGTCATCGGTGTCGGCGGCGGTGGTGTCAATGCCATCAACCGAATGATCGAGGTGGGCCTCAAGGGCGTCGAGTTCATCGCGATCAACACCGACGCGCAAGCGCTGTTGATGAGCGACGCCGACGTCAAGCTCGACGTCGGCCGCGAACTCACCCGCGGCCTGGGCGCCGGGGCCAACCCGGCCGTCGGTCGCAAGGCGGCAGAGGACCACCGTGAGGAGATCGAGGAGGTCCTCAAGGGGGCCGACATGGTCTTCGTCACCGCCGGCGAAGGCGGCGGCACCGGCACCGGCGGCGCCCCCGTCGTGGCCAACATCGCGCGCTCGCTCGGCGCCCTCACGATCGGCGTGGTCACCCGCCCGTTCACCTTCGAGGGCCGTCGGCGCGCGAACCAGGCGGAGGACGGCATCGCCGAGCTCCGCGAAGAGGTCGACACCCTCATCGTCATCCCCAACGACCGACTGCTCTCGATCTCGGACCGCCAGGTCTCCGTGCTCGACGCGTTCAAGTCGGCCGACCAGGTCCTCCTGAGCGGCGTGCAGGGCATCACCGACCTCATCACCACCCCGGGCCTGATCAACCTCGACTTCGCCGACGTCAAGTCGGTCATGTCCGAGGCGGGCTCCGCCCTCATGGGCATCGGCTCGGCCCGCGGCGACGACCGCGCGGTGGCCGCCGCGGAGATGGCGATCTCCTCGCCGCTCCTGGAGGCCTCCATCGACGGCGCCCGCGGCGTGCTGCTCTCCATCTCCGGCGGCAGCGACCTCGGTCTCTTCGAGATCAACGAGGCCGCGCAGCTGGTCAGCGAGGCGGCGCACCCCGAGGCCAACATCATCTTCGGCGCCGTCATCGACGACGCCCTCGGCGACGAGGTCCGGGTCACGGTCATCGCGGCCGGCTTCGACGGCGGCCAGCCGCCGGCCCGCCGGGACAACATCATCGGCTCGGTCGCGGCCAAGCGCGAGGAGCCGGCCCCGGCTCCCCGCGTCGCCGAGCCGGCCCGCCCTCTCGGCGGCCTCGGCACGGTGACCCCCCGCGAGGAGCCGGTCTCCGCCCCGGTCGAGCCGGCCCCGGTCGTCAACGAGGTCCCGCTGCCGCCGGCCCCGCCGGTCGTCCCGCCGGCCCGTCCCTACGCGGACTCCCAGGCCGAGGAGCTGGACGTGCCGGACTTCCTGAAGTGATAGGGCAGTCCTTCGACGCGAACGGCGCGCACTTCGCCTTCACCGACAGGTGGGGCGGGGTGAGCGCCGTTCCGTACGTGGAGCTCAACCTCGGCGGTGCGGTCGGCGACGACCCCGAGGCCGTGCGGACCAACCGGGCGCTCGCCGCCGGGGCCCTCGGGCTCGACCCGGCGCGGGTGGTCTGGATGAACCAGGTGCACGGCGCGGACGTCGCCGAGGTCGACGGCCCGTGGAAGGACGGGCCCGTCCCGGCGGTCGACGGCCTGGTGACCGCCACCCGCGGGCTCGCCCTCGCCGTCCTCACCGCGGACTGCGTCCCGGTCCTGCTCGCCGACCCCGTCGCCGGGGTCGTCTCCGCCGCCCACGCCGGGCGGCCCGGGATGACCGCCGGTGTCGTCCCCGCCGCGGTCGAGGCGATGGTCCGCCTCGGCGCGGACCCCGCCCGGATCGTCGCCCGCACCGGCCCCGCCGTCTGCGGGCGCTGCTACGAGGTGCCGGAGGCGATGCGCGCCGAGGTCGCGGAGACCGAACCCGCCGCCTGGGCCGAGACGAGCTGGGGCACCCCCGCCGTCGACGTCGTCGCCGGGGTGCACGCCCAGCTCGAACGGCTCGGCGTGACGGACCGGCAGGCCAGCGCGGTCTGCACCCGGGAATCCGGTGACCACTACTCGTACCGCCGCGACCGCACCACCGGGCGACTCGCGGGATATGTCTGGTTGACCCCGGAAGAGACGACTCAGGAAGAGGCATGACGGACCGCAAGGCAGAACTCGCCGAGAACCTGGAGCGGGTGGAGGCGCGGATCGCCGCCGCCTGCGCCGCCGCCGGACGCCCCCGCGAGGAGGTGACCCTCATCGTGGTCACCAAGACCTACCCCGCGAGCGACGTGCGGCTGCTTCACGGACTCGGCGTGCGGCACGTCGCCGAGAACCGGGACCAGGACGCCGCCCCCAAGGCCGCCGCGTGCGCGGACCTCGACCTGAGCTGGCACTTCGTGGGCCAGTTGCAGACCAACAAGGTCCGTTCCGTGGTGGGTTATGCCGATGTGGTGCAGTCCGTCGACCGCTTGAAGCTCGTTTCCTCGCTCTCCGCCGCGGCGGAGAAGGAGGGGCGCGAGCTCGGCTGCCTCCTGCAGGTCGCCCTCGACGCCGAGGTCGGCGAGCGGGGCGCCCGCGGCGGCGTCTCCCCGGAGGGGGTCGAGGAGTTGGCGGCCGCCGTGGACGCCGCCGCCGGGCTCCGGCTCGACGGCCTCATGACCGTGGCGCCGCTCTCCGGTCCGTACGCCGGCCGGCAACGCGCCGCCTTCGACCGGTTGATGGATTTGTCGACTGTCCTGCGCGCGACCCGTCCGGCTGCGAACATGGTGTCAGCGGGCATGAGCGCCGACCTCGAAGAGGCCGTCGCCGCCGGGGCGACACACGTACGCGTCGGTACGGCGGTACTCGGCGTCCGCCCCAAGCTCGGGTAACGTCGCGAAGCAAGTCGGACCACAGCAGAAAATATGGTCATTCCGCGAGAAGGTGGGATGACCCGTGGATCGCGGGCGCTTGGTGACGCTGCGACATCGGCCGGAAGGGCGATCCACCACAGAGCGGAGGACTCAGAGAATGGCCGGCGCGATGCGCAAGATGGCGGTCTACCTCGGCCTCGTGGAGGACGATGGGTACGACGGCCGGGGCTTCGACCCCGACGACGACTTCGAACCCGAGCTGGAGCCGGAGCCCGAGCGCGAGCGGCGGCACACCCCTCCGCGGCAGGTCGAGCGGGAGGAACCGGTGCGCGCGGTGCAGCCTCCGGCACCCCGGGAACCGGTCGCTCATTCTGTCCCGGTACTCGCCGAAAGCGGACGTCCGGCCCGAATTGCCCCCGTGGCATCCATCACACCCGAACGCCCGAGCCTGGAGAAGAACGCACCGGTGATCATGCCCAAGGTCGTGTCCGAGCGGGAGCCCTACCGCATCACCACGTTGCACCCCCGGACCTACAACGAGGCCCGTACCATCGGGGAACACTTCCGTGAGGGCACCCCGGTGATCATGAACCTCACGGAGATGGACGACACGGACGCGAAGCGACTTGTCGACTTTGCCGCCGGACTCGTCTTCGGGCTCCATGGCAGCATTGAGCGCGTGACGCAGAAGGTGTTCCTGTTGTCGCCTGCTAACGTCGATGTCACGGCGGAGGACAAGGCCCGGATCGCAGAGGGCGGATTCTTCAACCAGAGCTGAGAACTACAGAACCGGACGGACCGGCCGCGACGCGGCCGGAACAAGTGAGAGCACGTAAGCCAGGGGAGAGGGAAACGCGGGATGGGCGTCGCACTACAGGTGGTCTACATCGTGCTGATGTGCTTCCTCGTCCTCCTGATCGTCCGGCTGGTCATGGACTACGTCTTCCAGTTCGCCCGTTCATGGCAACCCGGTAAGGCGATGGTGGTCGTTCTGGAGGCCACCTACACTGTCACCGATCCACCGCTCAAGCTTCTGCGGCGACTCATCCCGCCGCTGCGTCTCGGGGGCGTGGCACTCGACCTGTCCTTCTTCGTTCTGATGATCATCGTCTACATCCTGATCTCCCTCGTGAGCAGTTTCGCGAGGTGAGAGTGGACGACGACGATACGGTCTTGCCGACTGCCGACGACTACGTAGAGGTGAAGAAGAGATGCCGTTGACCCCCGAGGACGTGCGGAACAAGCAGTTCACGACCGTCCGCCTTCGAGAAGGCTATGACGAGGACGAGGTCGATGCCTTCCTCGACGAGGTCGAGGCCGAGCTGACCCGCCTGCTCCGCGAGAACGAGGACCTGCGCGCCAAGCTGGCCGCCGCGACGCGCGCCGCCGCGCAGAACCAGCAGCAGGGCATGCGCAAGCCCCCGGAGCCGCAGGATCGTCCCGTCGGTCCCGGCGCGCCCGTGCCCGCCGCCATATCCGGACCGCCGGTCCAGCAGCAGCAGCCGCAGATGGGCCCGCCGCAGCTTCCGTCCGGTGCTCCCGCGCTGCCCGCCGGTCCGATGCAGGGCGGCCCCATGCAGGGCGGCCCCATGGGCCCCGGCCCGATGCAGGGCGGCCCCATGCAGGGCGGTCCGATGGGCCCCGGCCCGATGCAGGGCGGCCCCATGGGTCACCCGCAGCAGCAGATGCAGCCCCAGATGCAGCAGCAGCCGCCGCAGGCGCCGGGTGGCGACAGCGCGGCGCGTGTCCTCTCGCTCGCCCAGCAGACCGCCGACCAGGCGATCGCCGAGGCGCGCTCCGAGGCCAACAAGATCGTCGGCGAGGCGCGCTCGCGCGCCGAGGGCCTGGAGCGGGACGCCCGCGCCAAGGCGGACGCTCTTGAGCGGGACGCGCAGGAGAAGCACCGCGTCGCGATGGGCTCCCTCGAGTCCGCTCGCGCGACGCTGGAGCGCAAGGTCGAGGACCTGCGCGGCTTCGAGCGCGAGTACCGTACGCGCCTGAAGTCGTACCTGGAGTCCCAGCTGCGTCAGCTGGAGACCCAGGCGGACGACTCGCTGGCTCCGCCGCGGACCCCCGCGACGGCGTCCCTGCCGCCGGCCCCCTCCATGGCCTCGGCGGGCGCGAGCGCCCCGTCCTACGGCGGCGGCGCGCCGTCCATGGGCGGTGCCCCGTCCTACGGCGGTCAGCAGCAGATGTCCCCGGCGATGACCCAGCCCATGGCTCCGGTCCGGCCGCAGGCTCCGCAGCCGATGCAGCAGGCGCCGGCGCCGATGCGTGGGTTCCTGATCGACGAGGACGACAACTGACGCGGCGGCACACGTGCTGAGCACGTAGCCGTCGGCAGGCTACGAAGGGCCGGGCGCCCTGGGGTTTCCCCAGGCCCCGGCCCTTCGCCGTACCCGTACCCGGGCGGGGACGGGGACGCGGGCGGGGTGGGGTGGCCGCTGCGCGGGGCCCTTCCCCCACCCCGCCCCTTCCCGAAACCGGGGCTCCGCCCCGGCCCCCGCGCCTCAAACGCCGGCGGGGCTGGATTTCCGCCCGCAGGGCGGGAAATCAGCCCGCCCGGCGCTTGAGGGCACGGCCGCAGGCCGTACGGGGTCCGGGGGCTCGCCCCTCCGGTTTCGGGAAGGGGCGGGGTGGGGGAAAGCGAAAGGCCCGGCCCCCTGTGAGGGGCCGGGCCTTTCCGCCTGGGCTACGCCTTGCGGAGGCGGAAGGTGAGGGCGAGGCCCTCGTCCTCGAAGGGGGCGCCGTACGTGGCGTCCGCCTCGCCCTCCGCGTGGTCCGTCGCCAGGACCTCGTCGGCGATGAGGGCGGCGTGGGCCGCCAGCGCCTCCGTCGTCTCCGGGGACGTGGAGGTCCAGCGCAGCGCGATCCGGTCCGCCACGTCCAGGCCGCTGTTCTTGCGGGCCTCCTGGATGAGGCGGATCGCGTCACGGGCCAGGCCCGCCTTGCGGAGCTCCGGGGTGATCTCCAGATCCAGGGCGACCGTCGCGCCGGAGTCGGAGGCCACCGACCAGCCCTCGCGCGGGGTCTCCGTGATGATGACCTCCTCCGGGGTGACGGTGATCTCCTCGCCGTTCACCGTGAGGGTCGCGGAGCCCGAGCGGAGGGCGAGGGAGAGGGCCGCCGCGTCCGCCGCCGCCACCGCCTTCGCCACGTCCTGCACGCCCTTGCCGAAGCGCTTGCCCAGGGCGCGGAAGTTCGCCTTCGCCGTCGTGTCGACGAGCGAGCCGCCGACCTCCGAGAGGGAGGCCAGGGAGGAGACGTTCAGCTCCTCCGTGATCTGGGCCTGGAGGGCGGGGGAGAGGGCCGAGAAGCCGGTGGCCGCCACCAGGGCGCGGGACAGCGGCTGGCGGGTCTTCACGCCGGACTCGGCGCGCGTGGCCCGGCCCAGTTCCACCAGGCGGCGGACCAGGATCATCTGCTCGGAGAGGGTCTTGTCGATCGCGGAGGTGTCCGCCTCCGGCCAGGTGGCCAGGTGGACCGACTCGGGCGCGTCCGGCGTCACCGGGACGACCAGGTCCTGCCAGACCCGCTCCGTGATGAAGGGGGTCAGCGGGGCCATCAGGCGGGTGACCGTCTCGACGACGTCGTGGAGCGTGCGGAGCGCGGCCTTGTCGCCCTGCCAGAAGCGGCGGCGGGAGCGGCGCACGTACCAGTTGGAGAGGTCGTCGACGAAGGACGAGATCAGCTTGCCGGTGCGCTGGGTGTCGTACGCCTCCATCGCCTCGGTGACCTCGGCGACGAGGGTGTTCAGCTCGGAGAGCAGCCACTTGTCGAGGACGGTGCGGTCGGCCGGGGCCGGGTCCGCGGCCGACGGGGACCAGTCGGACGTGCGGGCGTACAGGGCCTGGAAGGCGACCGTGTTCCAGTAGGTGAGGAGCGTCTTGCGGACGACCTCCTGGATCGTGCCGTGGCCGACGCGGCGGGCCGCCCACGGCGAGCCGCCGGCGGCCATGAACCAGCGGACGGCGTCCGCGCCGTGCTGGTCCATCAGCGGGATGGGCTGGAGGATGTTGCCCAGGTGCTTGGACATCTTCCGGCCGTCCTCGGCGAGGATGTGGCCGAGGCAGACCACGTTCTCGTAGGACGACTTGTCGAAGACGAGGGTGCCGACGGCCATCAGCGTGTAGAACCAGCCACGGGTCTGGTCGATGGCCTCGGAGATGAACTGCGCCGGGTAGCGGGACTCGAACAGTTCCTTGTTCCGGTACGGGTAGCCGTACTGCGCGAACGGCATCGAGCCCGAGTCGTACCAGGCGTCGATGACCTCGGGGACGCGCGTCGCGGTCTTCGAGCAGCTCGGGCAGGGGAACGTCACCGCGTCGATGAACGGGCGGTGCGGGTCGAGCTCCGACTGGTCGGTGCCGGTGAGCTCGCCGAGCTCCGCGCGCGAGCCGACGCAGGTCAGGTGGTCGTCCTCGCAGCGCCAGATCGGCAGCGGGGTGCCCCAGTAGCGGTTGCGGGAGAGCGCCCAGTCGACGTTGTTCGTCAGCCAGTCGCCGAAGCGGCCGTGCTTGACGGAGTCCGGGAACCAGTTGGTCTTCTCGTTCTCCGCGAGCATGCGGTCCTTGACCGCGGTCGTGCGGATGTACCAGGACGGCTGCGCGTAGTAGAGCAGCGCCGTGTGGCAGCGCCAGCAGTGCGGGTAGCTGTGCTCGTACGCGATGTGGCGGAAGAGGAGGCCGCGCGCGTCCAGGTCGGCGGTGAGCGCCTCGTCCGCCTTCTTGAAGAAGACGCCGCCGACCAGCGGCACGTCCTCCTCGAAGGTGCCGTCGGGGCGGACCGGGTTCACGACCGGCAGGCCGTACGCCTTGCAGACCTTGAGGTCGTCCTCACCGAAGGCGGGGGACTGGTGGACCAGACCCGTGCCGTCCTCGGTCGTCACGTACTCGGCGTTGACGACGTAGTGCGCCTCGGCCGGGAACTCGATCAGCTCGAAGGGGCGCTGGTAGGTCCAGCGCTCCATCTCGGCGCCGGTGAAGGACTCGCCGGTGGTCACCCAGCCCTCGCCGAGCGCCTTCTCCAGGAGCGGCTCGGCCACGACCACGCGCTCGTCGCCGTCGGTCGCGACCACGTAGGTGACCTCGGGGTGGGCGGCGACGGCCGTGTTGGACACGAGGGTCCACGGGGTCGTCGTCCAGACGAGGAGCGCCGCCTTGCCCGCGAGCGGACCGGAGGTCAGCGGGAAGCGGACGTAGACGGAGGGGTCGACGACCGTCTCGTAGCCCTGCGCCAGCTCGTGGTCCGAGAGGCCGGTGCCGCAGCGGGGGCACCAGGGGGCGACGCGGTGGTCCTGGACGAGCAGGTCCTTGTCGAAGATCTGCTTGAGGGACCACCAGACGGACTCGATGTACGCGGGGTCCATCGTGCGGTACGCGTCGTCCAGGTCGACCCAGTAGCCCATGCGGGTCGTCAGCTCGGCGAACGCGTCGGTGTGGCGGGTCACGGACTCGCGGCACTTCGCGTTGAACTCCGCGATGCCGTACGCCTCGATGTCCTTCTTGCCGGAGAAGCCGAGCTCCTTCTCGACGGCGAGCTCGACCGGGAGGCCGTGGCAGTCCCAGCCGGCCTTGCGGGCGACGTGGTAGCCGCGCATGGTCCGGAAGCGGGGGAAGACGTCCTTGAAGACGCGGGCCTCGATGTGGTGGGCGCCGGGCATGCCGTTGGCGGTCGGCGGGCCCTCGTAGAACACCCATTCGGGGCGTCCCTCGGACTGCTCAAGGGTCTTCGCGAAGACCTTGTTGTCCTGCCAGAAGTCGAGCACCGCGTGCTCAAGGGCGGGCAGGTCTACCTGGGCGGGTACCGGGCGGTACTGCGACATCGAATCTTCCTCCGGCGGACTGATCCTCGTTCCGTCCGGAGGGACGAGAGCTCTGCTCCCGCGGTACCACCCTCCTTGACCCGGGACGTGATCGTCCCGAGCCCCCTCATTGGGGCGCGACGCCGGGTCTAGTCACCGCGCTCTCGCACGGCTTTCTTCCGACGGCTCCGGGGTGATGCTTCACATCGGGCTCGCCCCCGGGCTCTCACCGTCCCCGGGTCGCTCATGGCTGCTTGCGACGCTACTCGTCCCCATCCAAGCCTTTCGCTCCGCCCAGTGTACGGGGCCCGGGGCGGCGGGGCCGACCCGGTTTTCCGCGTCCTCTCGCGTGCCCCGGGGGCCACCCGAATGGCGAGACGGGGCGCGACGGAGTCGCCGTACGACCATGTGGGGGACGGACGGGGCGGATTACCCGGTGGGGAGACGGGAACAACGGATGCGGGCCCGTCCCGCGGGGAGCGGGGGGCGGGCGGGGCGGCGGCGTGCCCCGTTGCCGCGGGCCCTGGGCCGATTTATCGTCCCAGCACGATGCGCGAGCAAGATCACAAAATGTGAAGGGGCCGCGACATGGTGGCGAAGAAGACCGCCGCGAGCGCGAAGAAGACCGTCGAGTCGGCCGACTCCGCCGATCCCGCGGCCGCCGAGAAGCCGGCCGCGGGGAAGGCGACGGCGAAGAAGGCGACGGCGAGGAAGGCGACGGCCGTGAAGTCGGCCGCAGCCACGGAGGCCCCGGCCGAGAAGACGGCCGCCAGGAAGACGGCCGCCAGGAAGACGGCCGCAAAGAAGACGTCCGCCGGGAAGACGGCCGTCGCGAAGAAGCAGACAGGAGCCAGGACGGTGGCAGCGAAGAAGACCGCGGGCGGCGTGACGACGGCGGAGGACGAGGCCGCGGTGCCCCCGGCCCGCACCGGCGAGCTCGCGGTCCGGCCCGGCGAGGACCCCTGGACTCCGGAGGAGGTCGAGGAGGCCCGCACCGAGCTCCAGACGGAGGTCCTGCGGCTGCGCAGCGAGCTCGCCCACTCGCAGGAGGAGCTCACGGGCCTCATGCGGGACTCCGGTGACGGCGCCGGCGACGACCAGGCCGACACCGGGACCAAGAACATCACCCGCGAGCACGAGCTCGCCCTCGCCGCCAACGCCCGCGAGATGCTGGAGCAGACCGAGCACGCCCTGGAACGCCTCGACGCGGGCACCTACGGCCTCTGCGAGGTCTGCGGCAAGCCCATCGGCAAGGCCCGCATGCAGGCCTTCCCCCGGGCCACCCTGTGCGTCGAGGACAAGCAGCGCCAGGAGCGACGCGGCTGACGCCGGTCCATGCCCGTGTCGTACCCTCGGGGCACGGTCAGGCATCGAGGTCGAGGGACTCACTCACGTGGCAGAGGCGGAGCGCATCATCGGTACGCCGGAATCAGCAGGGGCCGGGGACTCGGCCGCCTCCGAGGACGACACGGCCGCTCCCGGGGAGCGGCCCGAGGGTGCGCCCGAGCGGCCCCGCGGCAAGCGCAGGGTGCTCGCGCTGGTCGTCGTGGCCGTGGTCGCCTACCTGCTCGACCTCGGCAGCAAGATGCTCGTCGTCGCCAAGCTGGAGGGCCGCGAGTCCATCCCGATCCTCGGCGACCTGCTGCGGCTCGACGCGATCCGCAACCCCGGCGCCGCCTTCGGCATGGGTGAGGCCTTCACGATCGTCTTCACCTGCATCGCCGCCGCGGTGATCATCGTCATCTTCCGGCTCGCCCGGAAGCTCTACAGCCTGCCCTGGGCCATCGCCCTCGGCCTGCTGCTCGGCGGCGCGCTCGGCAACCTCACCGACCGCATCTTCCGCTCGCCCGGTGTCTTCGAGGGCGCGGTCGTCGACTTCATCGCCCCCGCGCACTTCGCCGTCTTCAACCTCGCCGACTCGGCGATCGTCTGCGGCGGCATCCTGATCGTCATCCTGTCGTTCCGGGGCGTGGACCCGGACGGAACCGTCCACAAGGACTGAGCGGACCCTGCCGCGAGGACCGAGTGTCCGCGCGGCAAGGCATACTCGACGGGTGAGCACGAGTCCCGAGATCCGCACCCTGCCCGTTCCCGATGGCCTGGAGGGCGAGCGCGTCGACGCCGCCATCGCCCGTATGTTCGGGTTCTCCCGTACGAAGGCGGCCGAGCTGGCCGCCGCCGGGAAGGTCCAGGTCGACGGCGCCGTCGTCGGCAAGTCCGAGCGGGTCAGCGGTGGCGCGTGGCTCGAGGTCGAGCTGCCGGGCGCGGCCGCGCCGGTGCAGATCGTCGCCGAGCCCGTCGAGGGCATGGAGATCGTCCACGACGACGACGACATCGTCGTGATCATGAAGCCGGTCGGCGTCGCCGCCCACCCCAGCCCCGGCTGGACCGGCACCACCGTCATCGGCGGCCTCGCCGCCGCCGGGTACCGCATCTCCACCTCCGGCGCCGCCGAGCGCCAGGGCATCGTGCACCGCCTCGACGTCGGCACCTCCGGCCTCATGGTCGTCGCCAAGTCCGAGTACGCGTACACCTCGCTCAAGCGCCAGTTCAAGGAGCGCACGGTCGACAAGCGCTACAACGCGCTGGTCCAGGGCCACCCTGACCCGATGAGCGGCACCATCGACGCGCCGATCGGCCGGCACCCGAACCACGACTACAAGTGGGCCGTCACCGCCGAGGGCAAGCCCTCCGTGACGCACTACGACCTCATCGAGGCGTACCGTTCCGCCTCGCTGCTCGACATCAAGCTGGAGACGGGCCGCACCCACCAGATCCGGGTGCACATGTCCGCCCACCGCCACCCCTGCGTCGGCGACCTCACCTACGGCGCCGACCCCACGCTCGCCAAGCGCCTCGGCCTGACCCGGCAGTGGCTGCACGCCGTCCGGCTCGGCTTCGAGCACCCGGGCGACGGCTCGTGGGTCGAGTTCTCCAGCACGTACCCCGCCGACCTCCAGACCGCCCTGGACCGGATCGCCTCGGAGAGCCGGTGACCACCGCCGCGTACACCGTCCGCCAGGCCGTCGGCGAGGACGACCGCGAGGCGTGCTTCGCGGTCCGCCGTGAGGTGTTCGTGGTGGAGCAGGGCGTTCCGCAGGAGCTGGAGTACGACACGTACGACGCCACCGCGGTCCACGTCCTCGCCCGCCGCGAGGACGGGCTGCCGCTCGGCACCGGACGCCTGCTGCACGGGGCCGACGCGCTCGGCAAGACCGGCGGCGACGCCTCGGTCGGGTCGCTCGGCCGGCTCGCGGTCACCGAGGCGGCCCGCGGGCTCGGCGTCGGCGCGGCGCTCGTGAGGGCCGTCGAGGACGCGGCGCGCGAGCGCGGTCTCGCCGCCGTCGACCTGCACGCGCAGACGCACGCGCTCGGGTTCTACGAGCGGCTCGGGTACGTGGCGTACGGCCCCGAGTTCCCGGACGCGGGCATTCCGCACCGGGCCATGCGCAAGTCCCTGTAGGAGCCCTGCCGGAGGGACGCACCCGACGCGATCGGGGGCAATAGTCATCAAAACGGGCGTACGTGGCAGGGTAGGGCCGTGGATCAATTGGCCCTGCTCTTCCTGCTGCTCCTCGGCGCCGTGCTCACCGTCCCCCTCGGGGACCGGCTCGGACTGCCCGCGCCCGTCCTGATGACCCTCGTCGGGATGGTCCTCGCCGTCCTCCCGTTCGTGCCGAACGTCGAGATCCCGCCGGAACTGATCCTTCCGCTGGTCCTCCCGCCGCTGCTGTACGCCTCCGTGCAGCGGACCTCCTGGCGGCAGTTCGCCGCCAACAAGCGGCCGATCTTCCTGCTCGCGGTCGCCCTCGTCTTCGTCACCACGGCCGCCGTCGGCGCCGTCGCGAACGCGCTCGTCCCCGGCCTTCCGCTCGCCGCGGCCCTCGCGCTCGGCGCACTCGTCGCCCCGCCCGACCCGGTCGCGGCCACCGCCGTCGCCGGACAGCTCGGCCTGCCGCGCCGCATGGTCTCGATCCTGGAGGGCGAGGGGCTCTTCAACGACGTCACCGCGATCGTGCTCTACCACGTGGCCATCGCCGCCGTCGTCAGCGGCACCTTCTCCTGGCCCGCGGCGATCGGCGAGTTCGTGCTCTCCGCCGTCGTCGCCGTCGTCGTCGGCACGGGGCTCGGCTGGCTCGCCAACAAGCTCATCGCCGTCCTCGGCGACGTCACCCTCCAGACCGGCCTCACCCTCCTCGTCCCCTTCGTCAGCTACGTCCTCGCCGAGGAGCTGTACGGCTCCGGCGTCCTCGCCGTCCTGGTCACCGCGCTCTTCCTCGCGGAGCACGCGTCCGACGCCGACGACGTCATGGGCCGGCTCGCCGGCCAGACCTTCTGGCAGATCGTCGACACCCTCGTCACCGGCATCGCCTTCGGCCTCATCGGCCTGGAGGTCATCCACGTCTTCGGCGTCGCCGAGGGCCGCGGCTGGGAGATGGTCGGCTGGGGCGCGGCCGTCGTCGCGGTGGTCGTCGGCGTACGGCTGCTGTGGCTGCTGCCCGCCACCTGGATCGCCAAGCGGCTGCACCCCAAGCACACCGAGGAGGACATCCCGATGAGCTGGCGGGAGACGGTGATCATGTGGTGGGCCGGGATGCGCGGCGTCGCCTCCGTCGCCCTGGCCCTCGCCGTCCCGCTCGAGACCGACGACGGTTCGCCCTTCCCCGGCCGCGACGAGATCGTCTTCATCGCCTTCTGCGTGATCATCGCCACCCTCGTCTTCCAGGGCCTCACCCTGCCCTGGCTGGTCAGGCGGCTCGGCGTACAGGCCGACAGCGAGGCCGAGCGGACCCTCGAACGCGAGCTCGCGATCCGGGCGGCCAAGGCCGCCAAGCGCAGGCTCAAGGAGATCCAGGAGGTCGAGGAGCTCCCCGAGGAGGTCCAGGAGCGGCTGATGCGCGGCGCGTACGACATCGGGGCCCGGATCAGCACCGACATGGTCGACGAGGAGCGGAAGGCCGCCTTCGCCGAACGGGCCGAACGGCTCAAGGCCGTCCACCGGATCCAGCGCGAGCTGATGTCGGCCGCCCGGCACGAGATCCTCGCCGCGCGCAGCGAGCCGGGCGCCGACCCGGAGGTCGTGGACCGGGTGCTGCGCCAGCTGGACGTGCGCAGCATGCGCTGAGCGCGGCCCGGGACCGGCCGGATGGGAGGATGGACGGCATGGACATCATGCTCTTCCACTCGGCCTACGGGCTGACCCCTTCCGTCGAGGCCGCCGCCGAGCGGCTCCGTGCCGCCGGCCACCAGGTCTGGACGCCGGACCTCTACGGCGGGAAGACGGTCGGCACCGTCGAGGAGGGCGTGGCGCTCCGGGACGAGATCGGCAAGGACGAGCTGCTGAAGCGGGCGGTCCTGGCCGCCGCCCCCTACTCCGAGCGCGGTCTGGTCTACATGGGCCTCTCGCTCGGCGCCTCGATCGCGCAGACCCTGGCGCTCGGCGACGAGAAGGCGCGCGGGCTGCTGCTCTTCCACGGCACCTCGGACCTGGCCGAGTCGGCCTCGGTCGACGAGCTCCCCGTACAGCTGCACGTGGCCGAGCCCGACCCGTTCGAGACGGACGACTGGCTGTCGTCCTGGTACCTCCAGATGCGGAAGGCCGGGGCGGACGTGGAGATCCACCGCTACCGGGGCGCGGGGCACGTCTACACGGACGCGGAGCTGCCGGACTACGACGCGGAGGCGGCCGAGCGGACCTGGTCGGTGGCGCTGGCCTTCCTGGACGAGCTGTAGGCGGACGCGGACGCGGACGCGGATGCGACGCGGACGGGGCGCGGCCCCCGGGGAATCGGTGGATTCCCCGGGGGCCGCGCCCGTGTCCGGACGGTGCGTCAGGCGCGGTACGCGGTCCAGTACTCGTTCATGCGGGCCACCTGGCCGGCGGTGAACTGGTACATGCACGCGTCGTACGTGTAGTCCATGAAGTTGTGGATCGGGTCGACGCCCGGCTTCGAGGCGCAGGAGTCACGGCCGGTCGGGCACTCGTAGGCCGGGCTCTTCTCGGCCGGGGTGTCGGAGACGTAGTCGCCGTTTCCGTTGCAGCCGCCCTGGAAGGTGTGGTAAAGGCCCATCCAGTGGCCGACCTCGTGGGTCGCGGTGTCGCCCTCGTCGTAGTTGGTCGCCGAGCCGCCCGGGAGGGAGGAGTCGAGGACGACGACGCCGTCCATGGACGGGTTGGACTGGTACGAGGACGGGAAGGTCGCCCAGCCGAGCAGGCCGCCGCCGAGCTTGGCGGTGTAGAAGTTCAGCGCGCCGGCGCCGCCCTTGCGGAGGGTCTGCTTCATCTGCTTCTCGGCGGTGGAGCCGGAGGTCAGGTTGTACCAGGTGGCGTTGTCCGTGTAGTCCGTCCCGGCCAGCGTGAACTGGAAGTTGGAGTTCACGTTGCCCGTCCCCTGGCCGGCGTAGGCCGCGTTGAGGACGTTCATCTGGTTGGTGATCTGGGTGGCGGAGAGCTTGCCCGTCGTGCCCGAGTGGATGACGTGGAAGTAGACGGGGATGCTCACCACGGCGGCGGCGTCGGCGGCGCCGGTGAGGCGCTGCTCGGCGCGGGCGGCGGCGATCTTCTTCTTGAAGTCGTCGTCCATGGCCTTGGCCTGATCGGCCGTGACCTCGTTGGGCTCGTGCTTGTGGGCGTCCGCACCGCGCGCCTTGCGGGCACCGGAGAGGGCGGTGGTGCCGTCCGCGCACTCCTCGGCCGAGGCGCCGGCGAGGGTGACCGCGCCGGTGGCGACGGGGGCGGACAGGGGGGCCAGGGCCAGGGTTCCGGCCATGACGGCGGTGCCGATCATACGACGTGACATGCGGGGGGATATACGGACAAGAGCACGCATGGTGACTCCTCGCGGGGGGTGTCGGGGAGGAACTTCCTCGCCACGGCGGGGAGATTACGCGTCCATGTCAGACAGTGTTGAGGAGTGATCAAGCCCAATCATTCATGGGGCAATTCGGTCTATCGGGAAGAAATTCTTGCGTGGATTCCGGAGTTTGAGACCCGGACGTAACGAATGAGGCGTCTGGGGCGGGTGGTGTGTCCGAGTTTGTTCCTCGGACCCACCACCAGCCGTAGTGACGACATCTCCCGGTAACGTGATCGATCATGGCCGAAAATCGACGCTGAGGAGTCGTCAAGGAGTCGTCACGGGAACATCAGCGCACCGGCTGGTACACCCGCTCGACACGCTGCGTTCCGTTCAGGGTCCGGTAGGAGCGCGCCCAGGCCGTGCTCGCGGCCGGGTCCGTCCTGTCGGAGACCGTGTAGTAGTCCATCTGCGAACGCTCGGCGGTCACGTCGAGGACCCCGTACCCGTGGTGGTCCATGTCCACCCACTTCACGTGCCGGTTGGCGGTCTTGACGGCCCCCGCGGCCACCAAGGACACCGTGCCCGGGGCCACGTGCAACATGTCGTCGAGGTTGTCCGAGGTCACCGAGGTGACCACGAACTCGGTCGCCGCGGAGGCCGACAGCGGGTACGTCGCCGCCTTCACCGGTACGTCGTTGGCCCAGGCCATGTGGATGTCACCGGTCAGGAAGACGGTGTTCCTGATGCCCCGCGAGGTCAGGTGCGCCAGCAGCTCCTTCCGGTCGTCGGTGTACCCGTCCCACTGGTCCACGTTGACCGCGAGGCCCTCCTTGGGCAGGCCCATGAGCTCGGCGAGCGGCTCCAGGAGGTGGGCGGGGAGGGAGCCGAAGGCGACCGGAGAGATCATCACCGAGGTGCCGACGAGCTGCCAGGCCGCGTCCGAGCCCGCGAGTCCGGCCTTGAGCCAGTCCAGCTGGGCGCGGCCGGTGATCGAGCGCTCCGGGTCGTCGACCGTGCCGCTGCCCGTCTTCGCGGGGGCGGACCGGAAGGAGCGCAGGTCGAGCAGGTGGAGATCGGCCAGCCGGCCGAAGCGCAGCCGGCGGAAGACCGTGCCCTCGGTGGAGGCGCGGACCGGCATCCACTCGAAGTACGCCTGCTTGGCGGCGGCGACCCGGGCCGCCCAGTCGCCCTCGGTGCCGGGGGTGTGGTTCTCGGCCCCGCCGGTCCAGGCGTCGTTGGCGAACTCGTGGTCGTCCCAGATCGCGACGACCGGGTGGGCCGCGTGCAGCGCCTGGAGGTCGGGGTCCGTCTTGTACGTGGCGTGCCGGAGGCGGTAGTCGGCGAGCGAGACGATCTCGTGCGCGGGCAGGTGCTGCCGGACGCCGTACTTCGCCTCGGGGTAGACCCCGGAGCCGTACTCGTA
Organism: Streptomyces sp. NPDC020807; assembly: GCF_040641575.1. Taxonomy (NCBI): domain Bacteria; kingdom Bacillati; phylum Actinomycetota; class Actinomycetes; order Kitasatosporales; family Streptomycetaceae; genus Streptomyces; species Streptomyces sp. NPDC020807. The sequence continues at coordinate 11,306 of NZ_JBFADU010000004.1, read as the reverse complement.
CACGTAGTCGCCGAGGTGGAGGATCGCGTCCAGGTCGGCGCGGGCGGCGAGGTGGCGGTAGGCGGAGAAGTGGCCGGCCTCCCAGTTGGCGCAGGAGACCACGCCGAAGCGGATGTTGGCGGCGGTGGCGTCGGCGGCCGGGGCGGTGCGGGTGCGGGCGGCCGGGGAGACGGCGCCGTCGGCGGTGAAGCGGAACCAGTAGGAGGTGCCGGGGCGCAGACCCCGGACGTCCGCCTTCACGGTGTGGTCGGACGCGGCGCTCGCGAGGGTCGCGCCGGCGGCGACGACCCGGGTGAAGGAGCGGTCCTCGGCCAGCTCCCAGTCGACCCGGACGTCCGGGCCGATCCCGGAGCCGGGCACGGCCTCGGGGGTGGGGGTGACGCGCGTCCAGAGGAGGACGCCGTCGGGCAGCGGGTCGCCGGAGGCGACACCGTGGAGGAAGGCGGGTGCCGCGGGGACCGTGGAGTCCGCGAGTGCGGGGGAGGCGGCGCCGAGCAGGGTGGGCGCGGCGACGGCGCTGACGGCGGCGGCCTTGACGACCGTGCGGCGCGTGGGGGCGGTGGTGAGGGACTGTTGTGTCACGGACAGTCAGATTACTGACGGGTAGTGCCCTGGGGCAGACGAAAACCGGAAGTTCTTCGACTTGTCAGATAAACGTCGCCGGCCCCGGACCTGGCGGGTCCGGGGCCGGGGATGCGGCGGTGAGGGGTGCGGGCGTCAGGCCTTCAGCGCCTTGTCGATCGCCGTCGTGAACTGCGCGGCCGTCATCGGGATGCCGTCGCCGCCCTCGGCCGTGACCTTCTCGCCGTCCATCTTCAGCGTCGGCGTGCCGGTCACCCCGCTCGCGTCGAAGACCTTCGACATCTTCATCGCCCAGGCGTCGAACGTGCCGTTCTCGACGTTCTTCCTGAACTCCGCGTTGTTCTTGAGCGCCGGGACCGTCTCCGCCGCGTCGAGCAGGTAGGAGTCCTTGGCGAACTCGTCCTTGGTCTCCTCCGGGTGGATGTCCGTGGAGTAGAGCGCCGCCTTGTACTGGAGGAAGGCCTCGGGGCTCACGTTCAGGGCCGCGCCGAGCGCCGAGAGCGCGTTCTTCGAGCCCTCGCCCGTGAGGTTGTCGTCGAGGAAGGTGGCCCCGACGTACTTCAGCTTGTACTTGCCGGCCTCGACGTCCTTCTCGATCGTCGAGCCCACGCCCTGCTCGAAGGTCGCGCAGACCGGGCAGCGCGCGTCCTCGTAGATCTCCAGGGTCTTCTTCGCGGACGGCTTGCCGATGACGACCGTGGTGCCGTCGGTGCCCGTGGTGTTCTTCGGGGCGGTCACGTTCTTCGCGTCGGCCGCCGTCTCCCACTGGGTGGGCTTGTTCGACTGGACGACCGCGTAGCCGATGCCGCCGGCGGCGGCCAGGACGGCCACGGCCGAGACGCCGACGACGAGCCGGCGGCGGGCGCGCTCCTTCTTCGCCTGGCGCTCGCGCTCCTCGCGCAGTCGCTCGCGGGCGGCGGCCTTGTTGGACTTGCTGTTGCGTGCACTCATGATCGGGGACTCCGTGAGAAGGGGAAGGCTGGGGGACTGCCCGAGCCGGGGCTCAGGCCGCGAGGGCGTAGCCCGGCGCGGGCGGTCCCCGCCGCCCCACGGAGTGCACGAGAAGGCGCGTGCGGGAGGGGCGGGGCCGGACCACGGCCCGGCCGGTGCCACCGGGCGCCGTCCCGGCGCCCCGGAAGAAGGCCGCCACGAGCAGCAGCGGCCGGAACGCGAAGGCCTCCACCGCGCCGAGCAGCCGGGCGAGCGCCCGCTCCCCGCCGCGCAGCCAGCACGCCGCCCCGAAGCCGACGCCGACGTGCGCAAGGAGCAGCAGCCACGGAACCGACGGATCGGGGGAGTCGAGCAGCGCCGCCGCCCCCGCGCTCCCCGGTTCGGCCACCCCCGGCAGGGGCGTACCGACCGCGCCGCCGCACAGGACGTCGACGCCCACCGCGCGCAGCGACCCGGCGACCGGGCCGCCGGCCGCTCCGTAACAGACCGCCTGACCGCTGGTGAAGAGCGTGTCGGCGGCCAGCTCCAGCGGGACGAGGAGCCCGGCGATCGGACCGAGGCCCCGCTCGCGGCCGGCGAGCAGGTAGGCGACGGCGAAGACGGCCGCGGCCACCGGGACGACCGTCCCGACCGGCAGCGGCGCGCCGGACAGCAGGACGTGGGACGCGACGGACAGCGTCACGACCAGGGCCGTGAAGAACGCCGCCCGCAGCACCCTCAGCTGCGTCCCCGCCATCTCTTCCATCGTCGTGGAGTGTGCCATGAACGGGGGTAAGCGGTCCTTAAAGGGAACCTGTGGACAAAACCGCAGGAGGTGTTCCGGAGCGCCTACAGCCCCGGGATCCGGCCGTTGCGGAAGAGGTCCACGAAGATCTGGTGGTCGGCCCGCGCCCGGTGCCCGTACGCGTGGGCGAAGTCCACCAGGAGGTCGGCGAAGCCCTCCTCGTCGGCCGCGATCGCCGCGTCGATGGCCCGCTCGGTGGAGAACTCCACCAGCGACTGCCCGCTCGACTCGTCCGCCGCCGCGTGCATCGTCGCCGTCGCCCGGCCCAGGTCCGCCACGGTCGCCGCGATCTCGTCGAGGTCGTCGATGTCCGACCAGTCCAGGTCCACCGCGTACGGCGAGACCTCGGCCACCAGCTGCCCGGAGCCGTCGAGCTCCGTCCAGCCGAGCCACGGGTCCGCGTGCGCCTGGAGCGCCCGCTGGGAGATCACGGTGCGGTGGCCCTCGTGGTGGAAGTACTCCCGTACCGCCGGGTCCGTGACGTGCCGGGAGACCGCCGGGGTCTGCGCCTGCTTCAGGTAGATCACGACGTCGTTCTCCAGCGCGTCGCTGTGGCCTTCGAGCAGGATGTTGTACGAGGGGAGGCCCGCCGAGCCGATGCCGATCCCGCGCCTTCCGACGACGTCCTTGACCCGGTACGAGTCGGGGCGGACGAGGCTGGACTCCGGAAGGGTCTCCAGGTAGCCGTCGAAGGCGGCGAGGACCTTGTAGCGGGTGGCCGCGTCCAGCTCGATCGTGCCGCGGCCGGCCGTGAAGCGGCGCTCGTGGTCGCGGATCTCCGTCATCGAGTCGAGCAGCCCGAAGCGGGTCTGCGCGCGGGCGGCGCGCAGCGCGCCGAGGAGCGGGCCCTCGGTGGTCTCCAGGGTGAAGGCGGGCACCTCGTCCCCCTTGGCGCCGGTCGCGAGGGCGTGGATCCGCTCGCGGTAGGCGCCGGCGTAGATCCGGACGAGCGAGGTGATCTGCTCGTCGGAGAGCGCCTTCCCGTAGCCGATCAGGGCGAGGGAGGCGGCGAAGCGCTTCAGGTCCCAGGTGAAGGGGCCGACGTACGCCTCGTCGAAGTCGTTCACGTTGAAGATCAGGCGCCCGTTGGCCGCCATGTACGTGCCGAAGTTCTCGGCGTGGAGGTCGCCGTGGATCCAGACCCGGCCGGTCCGCTCGTCCAGGTACGGCCCGCCGCGCACCTCGCGCTCCAGGTCCGCGTAGAAGAGGCAGGCCGTGCCCCGGTAGAAGGCGAAGGCCGAGCCCGCCATCTTGCGGAACTTCACGCGGAAGGCCGCGGGGTCGGCGGCGAGGAGCTCGCCGAAGGCCGTGTCGAAGACGGCGAGGACGTGCTCACCGCGCTCCGCGACGGTGGGCGTGGGGACCGACATCGAGGTGCCTCCTGGTGCAAGACTGCTCATGACAAATGGGACAGGCGTTCCCAGCCGTCCAACGCTCGACGGTACCGGCGCGTGCCCGCGACCGTCGGCCGTCCTGTCGGTCGGCCGACGTAGACTTCCACGCTGTCCCCTCGGAAAATCAGTCGGAGGCCTCCCCCGTGACCAAGCCGCCCTTCACGCACCTCCACGTCCACACCCAGTACTCGCTGCTGGACGGTGCCGCGCGGCTCAAGGACATGTTCAACGCGTGCAACGAGATGGGCATGACCCATATCGCCATGTCCGACCACGGCAACCTCCACGGGGCCTATGACTTCTTCCACACCGCGAAGAAGGCCGGTGTGACGCCGATCATCGGCATCGAGGCGTACGTCGCCCCCGAGTCCCGGCGGAACAAGCGGAAGATCCAGTGGGGCCAGCCGCACCAGAAGCGGGACGACGTCTCCGGCTCCGGTGGCTACACCCACAAGACGATCTGGGCGGCGAACAACACCGGACTCCACAACCTCTTCAAGCTCTCCTCCGACGCCTACGCCGAGGGCTGGCTGCAGAAGTGGCCCCGGATGGACAAGGAGACGATCTCGAAGTGGTCGGAGGGGCTCATCGCCTCCACCGGCTGCCCCTCCGGCGAGCTCCAGACCCGGCTGCGCCTCGGCCAGTTCGACGAGGCCCTCAAGGCCGCCTCCGAGTACCAGGACATCTTCGGCAAGGACCGCTACTTCCTGGAGCTGATGGACCACGGCATCGAGATCGAGCGCCGGGTCCGCGACGGGCTCCTGGAGATCGGCAAGAAGCTCGGCATCCCGCCGCTGGTGACCAACGACTCGCACTACACGTACGCGCACGAGGCCGGCGCCCACGACGCCCTGCTCTGCATCCAGACCGGCAAGAACCTCTCCGATCCGGACCGCTTCCGCTTCGACGGCACCGGCTACTACCTCAAGTCCACGGACGAGATGTACGCGGTGGACTCCTCGGACGCCTGGCAGGAGGGCTGCCGCAACACGCTGCTCGTCGCCGAGCAGATCGACACCACCGGCATGTTCGAGCCGCGCGACCTCATGCCGAAGTTCGACATCCCCGAGGGCTACACCGACACGACCTGGTTCCGCGAGGAGACCATGCGGGGCATGCACCGCCGGTTCCCGAACGGCATCCCCGAGGACCGCCTCAAGCAGGTCGAGTACGAGATGGACACCATCATCTCGATGGGCTTCCCCGGCTACTTCCTCGTCGTCGCCGACTTCATCATGTGGGCGAAGAAGCAGGGCATCGCCGTGGGCCCCGGCCGAGGCTCCGCGGCCGGCTCGATCGTCGCGTACGCCATGGGCATCACCGACCTCGACCCCATCCCGCACGGCCTGATCTTCGAGCGCTTCCTCAACCCCGAGCGCATCTCCATGCCCGACGTCGACATCGACTTCGACGAGCGCCGGCGCGTCGAGGTCATCCGGTACGTCACGGAGAAGTACGGCTCCGACAAGGTCGCCATGATCGGCACCTACGGCAAGATCAAGGCGAAGAACGCCATCAAGGACTCCGCGCGCGTCCTCGGCTACCCCTACGCGATGGGCGACCGGCTCACCAAGGCCATGCCCGCCGACGTCCTCGGCAAGGGCATCGACCTCAACGGCATCACCGACCCCTCCCACCCCCGCTACGGCGAGGCGGGCGAGATCCGGGCGATGTACGAGAACGAGCCGGACGTGAAGAAGGTCATCGACACCGCCCGCGGCGTCGAGGGCCTGGTCCGCCAGATGGGCGTGCACGCGGCCGGCGTGATCATGTCCAGCGAGCCGATCGTCGAGCACGCCCCCATCTGGGTGCGGCACACCGACGGCGTGACCATCACGCAGTGGGACTACCCCCAGTGCGAGTCGCTCGGCCTGATCAAGATGGACTTCCTGGGCCTCAGGAACCTGACGATCATGGACGACGCCGTCAAGATGGTGAAGGCCAACAAGGGCCTCGACCTCGACCTCCTCGCCCTCCCGCTGGACGACCCGAAGACCTTCGAACTGCTCCAGCGCGGTGACACCCTCGGCGTCTTCCAGTTCGACGGCGGCCCCATGCGCTCGCTGCTCCGGCTGATGAAGCCCGACAACTTCGAAGACATCTCCGCCGTGTCCGCGCTCTACCGCCCGGGCCCGATGGGCATGAACTCGCACACGAACTACGCCCTGCGCAAGAACAAGCAGCAGGAGATCACCCCGATCCACCCCGAGCTGGAGAAGCCGCTCGAAGAGGTGCTCGCGGTCACCTACGGCCTGATCGTGTACCAGGAGCAGGTGCAGAAGGCCGCCCAGATCATCGCCGGATACTCGCTCGGCGAGGCCGACATCCTCCGCCGCGTCATGGGCAAGAAGAAGCCCGACGAGCTGGCGAAGAACTTCACGATCTTCCAGGCCGGTGCCCGCAAGAACGGCTACAGCGACGAGGCCATCCAGGCCCTCTGGGACGTCCTGGTCCCCTTCGCCGGCTACGCCTTCAACAAGGCGCACTCCGCCGCGTACGGCCTGGTCTCCTACTGGACCGCCTACCTCAAGGCCAACTACCCGGCCGAGTACATGGCCGGTCTGCTGACCTCGGTCAAGGACGACAAGGACAAGTCCGCGGTCTACCTGAACGAGTGCCGCCGCATGGGCATCAAGGTCCTCCCGCCGAACGTGAACGAGTCGGAGTCGAACTTCGCCGCCCAGGGCGACGACGTGATCCTCTTCGGCCTCTCCGCCGTCCGCAACGTCGGCACCAACGTCGTCGAGTCGATCATCAAGTCGCGCAAGGCGAAGGGGAAGTACTCCTCCTTCCCCGACTTCCTCGACAAGGTCGAGGCCGTCGTCTGCAACAAGCGGACCATCGAGTCGCTGATCAAGGCCGGCGCCTTCGACACCATGGGCCACACCCGCAAGGGCCTGGTCGCCCACCACGAACCCATGATCGACAACGTGGTGGCGGTCAAGCGCAAGGAGGCCGAGGGACAGTTCGACCTCTTCGGCGGCATGGGTGACGAGTCGAGCGACGAGCCGGGCTTCGGCCTCGACGTCGAGTTCTCCGACGTCGAGTGGGAGAAGTCCTACCTGCTCGCCCAGGAGCGCGAGATGCTCGGCCTCTACGTCTCCGACCACCCGCTCTTCGGCATCGAGCACGTCCTGTCCGACAAGACGGACGCGGCGATCTCCCAGCTCACCGGCGGCGAGCACGGCGACGGCGCCGTCGTCACCATCGGCGGCATCATCTCGGGCCTCCAGCGCAAGATGACCAAGCAGGGCAACGCCTGGGCCATCGCCACCGTCGAGGACCTCGCCGGCTCCATCGAGTGCATGTTCTTCCCGGCCACCTACCAGCTGGTCTCCACCCAGCTGGTCGAGGACACGGTCGTCTTCGTGAAGGGCCGCCTCGACAAGCGCGAGGACGTGCCCCGGCTCGTCGCCATGGAGCTGATGGTCCCGGACCTGTCGAACGCGGGGACGAACGCGCCGGTGGTCCTCACCATCCCGACGGTGAAGGTGACCCCGCCGATGGTCAGCAGGCTCGGCGAGATCCTCAAGCACCACAAGGGCAACACCGAGGTGCGGATCAAGCTCCAGGGCCCCCGGACCACGACCGTCCTCCGGCTCGACCGGCACCGGGTCACCGCCGACCCGGCGCTCTTCGGCGACCTGAAGGTGCTGCTCGGCCCGTCCTGCCTGGCCGGCTGACATCTTCCCTTCCGTTCTCTTCCCTTCCGTTCCTTTCCCTTCTTTTCCCGCACGCGCTAGGGGCGCGCCCGTCGTCACGGGCGCGCCCCTTTGCCGTGCTCAGGCGTCGGAGTGGGCGTCAGTTGTGGCCGAAGCGCTTCTGACGGCCCTTCCGCGCCATGTCACCCGGAGTGACCTGGGTGGCGCGCTGCTCTGCCTGCGACTCGAACGCGGACTGCTGGGCCTGCTGGGCGCCGCGCTCGGCCGGGGACTGCTTCTGACTGCGGTTCTGGTTGCGGTTCTTGGCCATGGGGATGCCTCCTCGGAGGGACCTAGGGGTCAGGGCCGCTGTCAGACTCACATACCGGATGAAGCGTCGCATTTTGGATCATTACGGAACGTACGCATCGGGTGGGCGTGATACTCGCCACGCCGATGATCCAGTTCCGGACGTCAAGCACCTGACTCTCGGGCAGACTCGAAGGAAACCCGAAGCACCGAAGCACCGAAGCGCCCTTTCGAACCCGAGGCCCGAAAGAGGGTGGAACACGTGGACCGCTGCGTCGTCCTGGTGGACGCCGGCTACCTGCTGGGCGCCGCCGCCAGTCTCCTCGCCGGGGAACCGGCCCGCTCCCGGATCGCCGTCGACCATGCCGCGCTCATCCAGCAGCTGCGCGAGCGGGCCGAGGCCGAGACCGGGCTGCCGCTGCTGCGGATCTACTGGTTCGACGGAGCGCCCGACCGGGTGCCCCAGCCCGAGCACCGCCGACTGCGCGTGATGCCCCGGGTCACCGTCCGGCTCGGCGCCCTGACCAGGAGCGACGGACGCTGGGCGCAGAAGGGCGTCGACGCGGCCATGCACACCGAGCTGACCGAGCTCGCCCGGAACCGGGCCTGTTCCGACATCGTGCTCGTCACCGGCGACGGCGACCTCCTGCCCGGCCTCATGTCCGCCAAGGAACACGGCGTCGCCGTCCACCTGTGGGCCGTCCAGGCCGCCGACGGCGACTACAACCAGTCCGAGGACCTCGTGGCCGAGGCCGACGAACGGCGCGTCCTCGACCGGGCCTGGATCACCCGGGCCGTCCGCGCCCGCGACCTCACCGGCCTCTGCGCGCCCCCGCCCGCCCCGCGCCCCGAGATCGCCGCCATCCTCTCCGCGCCGCTGCCCGAGGCCGCCCTCGCCGCCTCCGCCGAACGGGCCGCCGAAGCCGCCGCCGCGGCCGCCGCCGTACGGAACGGGGGAGCGGCCCCCGCGGAGGCGCCGGCCCTCGGCGTACTCCCCGGCGCCCTCGTCAACGGCCAGGTGAACGGCCGCCCGGACGGCCGGCTGAACGGCCACGCGAACGGCGTCGGCCCGCACGCCGGCGACCGCGCCGACGGTCGCGCCGACGGCCACCCGGACCGCGGTGCCCACGAGGAGCCCACCCCCGCCGCCAAGGGCGTCCCCACCCCCAAGGACCTCGCCGCCGGACTCCGCGGCCCGGCCGCGCCCGCCGCACCCCTCGCCCCCGTCCCCCAGGGCGCGAGCGCGCTCCGCTGGTCCTCCGACCGGGGCTGGGTCGACCGCCCCACCGCGGCCCTCGGCGAACCGGCCGAGACCGCCTCGCTGCCCACCCTCGCCCTGCTCACCTCCGCCGAGCAGCGCTGGGCGGACCGCGAGGAGGACATCACCACCGTCGGCGGCGACCCCTTCGAGGTCGGCCAGGTCTTCGCCCGCCGCTGGATGGAGCGCCTTCCCGAGCAGAGCCACGTCCAGAAGCTCTCCACCCTCTACCCGCGCATCCCGCACCGCATCGACGGGGAACTCCTCCGGTACGCGGCGCGGTTCGGCCTCCTCGCCCACAAGGACGACCAGATCGACGAGCACGACCGGTACGCGATCCGGGCCGGTTTCTGGCGCGAGATCGACGTCCGCGCCGCCGCCGAACACGCCCCCGCGCCCGGGCCGGGACCGGCGACCCCGTAGGCTCTTCCCCCGTGAGTACGGTGTGCGCGGTGCGGGACCTGGTCAAGACGTACCCCGCCACGCGGGGCAGGCGCGGCGCGCCCGCGACGCCCGAGGTGCGCGCCACCGACGGGATCAGCCTCGACGTGCGCGGCGGCGAGATCTTCGGGCTGCTCGGCCCCAACGGGGCCGGCAAGTCCACGCTCGTGCGCCAGCTCACCGGCCTCATGCGCCCCGACTCCGGCACCGTCGAGCTCCTCGGCCACGACCTCGTGCGCCACCCCGAGCGTGCGTCCCGTCTCCTCGCCTACCTCGGCCAGGAGTCCACCGCCCTCGACGAGCTCACCGTCTCCCTTGCCGCCGAGACCACCGGCCGGCTGCGCGGCCTCGGTGCCCGGGAGGCACGCGACGCGCGCGACGCCGTCCTGGCCGAGCTCGGCCTCACCCCGATCGCCGACCGGCCCCTCAAGAAGCTCTCCGGCGGACAGCGCAGGCTCGCCTGCCTCGCCGCCGCGCTCGTCGGCGAGCGGCCCTTCCTCGTCCTCGACGAGCCCACCACCGGCATGGACCCCGTCGCCCGCCGGGCCGTCTGGGCCGCCGTCGACCGGCGGCGCGCCGAGCACGGCACCACCGTCCTCCTCGTCACCCACAACGTCATCGAGGCCGAGACCGTCCTCGACCGCGTCGCCGTCCTCGACCGCGGCCGGGTCATCGCCTGCGACACCCCCGCCGGGCTCAAGGAACGCGTCGCCGGAGAGGTCCGCGTCGAGCTCGTCTGGCGCGACGCGGCCCCCGTCCACCTGCCCGAGGTCGCCGCTCTGCGCGGACGGGCCCAGGAGACCGGACGGCGCTGGACGCTCCGGCTCGCCCCCGACGAGGCGCGGGCCGCCGTCGCCGCCGTCACCGGCGGAGCCGCCCTCGACGCCCTCGACGACTTCACCCTCGCCACGCCCAGCCTGGAGGACGTCTACCTCGCCCTCGGCGGGGCGACCGAGGGACTGGTGAAGGCGTGACCCCGCCGCGCCCGCGCGGCACACCGCTTTCCGTACGCGTACCCCACGTGGCCCCCCACCTGCCGCACGTGACCGTCAGGAGCTGTCCGCAGTGAGCACCCTGCCCGCCGAGGTCCTGCCGACCGGCGCGCTCCCCGCCGCCTCCCCGGCCGGGGCCGCACCCCTCGCCCCCCGGGCGCGGCTGCTGCCCGCCCTCGGCGCCGTCTACCGCGCACAGCTCTCGCGCGCCCGCGTCGCCCGCATCCCGCTGCTCTTCGTCGCCACCTTCCAGTCCGTCGGGATCATGGTGTTGATGCGCGGGGTCGTCGACGGGGGCTCCGAGGCGCGGGCCGTCGTCGCCGGGTCGACCGTCCTCGTCGTCGCCTTCGTCGCGCTCAACCTGCTCGCCCAGTACTTCGGACAGCTGCGGGCCAGCGGCGGCCTCGACCACTACGCCACCCTGCCCGTGCCGCCCGCCGCCGTCGTGCTCGGCGCCGCCGGCGCGTACGCCTCCTTCACCGTCCCCGGGACGGTCGTCACCGCGGTCTTCGGCTCCGTCCTCTTCGGCCTCCCGCTCGGCCAGCTCTGGATCCTCGGCGCGGTCGTCCCGCTCGCCGGGGCGGCGCTCGCCGGACTCGGCGCCGCCCTCGGCCTCCTCGCGCCCCGCCAGGAACTGGCCACCCTCCTCGGCCAGCTCGGCATGTCGGCCGCCCTGCTCCTCGGCGTCCTCCCCGCCGAGCGGCTCCCGGCGCCCATCGACTGGGCCCGGGACCTGCTGCCGTCGACGTACGGCGTGGAGGCCCTGGCCCGTACCTTCGAGCCCCGCCCCGACTGGGCGGCCGTCGGCCTCGACCTCGCCGTCTGCGCGGCGGTCGGAGTGGTCTCCCTGGCCCTCGCCACCTGGGCCTACCGCCGGGCCGCCGTCCGCTGAGGCGGGTTTGGGGGTGTCTTGTGGGGGGGGGGGGGGCCCGGCGGGGCCGGCCTTGAGGTGGC